>CAYGXL010000001.1:0-47650 GCA_964353935.1 uncultured Burkholderiaceae bacterium
CGGCAGTCAGAGCCTCCGGCTGATTGAGCACGAATGACAGCGACCTCGGAACGCGCGCTGCACCGCCGCGCCGTCATCCTGATGGTGATCGCGCCGACGCTGTGGAGCATCGCCGGCGTCGTCACGCGTCACCTGTCGCCGGAGCTGCAGGCCAACGGGCGGTTCGAGATCACGTTCTGGCGGAGCTTCTTCGCGGCGCTCACCGTCGCAGGGTTCCTGCTCTTCGTCCGGCGCGACTTCGTGGGCTCGATCCGCCGCGCCGGCGCCCCGGGGCTGCTGTCCGGGGCGATGTGGGCGACGATGTTCGTCTGCTTCATGCTGGCGCTGACGCTCACGTCGACGGCGAACACGCTGATCGTTCTCGCCGTCGCGCCGCTGACGACGGCGTTTCTCGCGTGGGCGGTGCTGCGCTCGCCCATCGCCCCGCGCACCTGGCTGGCGATCGGCATCGCGATGGCTGGAATCGTGTGGATGTTCGCCGGCAGCCTGCGGATCGAGTCACGCGCGAGCGTGCTCGGCATGCTGATCGCGTTCGGGGCTCCGGTGGCGTCGGCGATCAACGTGGTGATCCTGAAGAAGCGTGGGCAGGGGGTCGACCTGGTTCCCGCCGTGTTCCTCGGGGGAGTCTTTTCAGCCGTGCTGATGCTGCCGCTGGCCGTGCCATCTATCGCGACCGCGGCGGACATCGCGCTGCTCGCGCTGCTCGGCTTCGCCCAGCTCGGGCTGCCGTGCATGCTGCTGGTGATCGCCGCGCGCCACCTCGCGGCGACGGAAGTGGCGCTCCTGGCGCTGCTGGAAGTCGTGCTTGGGCCGCTGTGGGCCTGGCTGGGCGCGGGCGAGGTCCCGGCGACCACGACGATCGCCGGCGGCGCGCTGGTGCTCGCCGCGCTCCTCATCAATGAACTCGCGGCGAGGCGATTGCAGCCTGCCGCGTCCTAGCGCGGCGCCTCCGGGAAGACCTCGCTTGCGACGAAGCGCCGGAAGCGATGGGTGAACTGCCTGGCAAGCGGCGGGATGGCCAGCGGCGATAATGCGGCTGCGATGAACATTGCTGCCTCCTCAGCCCCGTTGCCGGTCCGCTCGGTGGACCTCTTCCGCCCGCTCGCCTGGCTTGCGGCGGGCTGGCGTGATTTCGTGCGCAGCCCGCTGGCGGGCCTGGTCCATGGCGGCTTCGTTGCGCTGGGCGGCTGGGTCGTCGGGCTGGCCTCGCTCCGCTTCGGCTGGGTGGCTCCCGGGGCCTTCTCCGGCTTCGTGATCCTCGGCCCGATCCTCGTCACCGGGCTCTACGAGATCAGCCGCCTGCACGCGCGAGGACAGGCAGCCGGGATGCGGGAAGCCGTTGCCGCCTGGCGGCGCGGCACCGCTCCCCTGGTGTGGCTCGGACTGCTGCTCGCCGCGCTCGGCACGATGTGGGTCCTGGTCTCGGCGCTGCTGTTCACGCTGTTCGCTCCCGCACCGCTGCGCGGACCGCTCGAGTTTGTCCGGTATGCGTTCGTGGAGCAGGGGGAAGTCCTGTTTGCCATGTGGGCTGCGCTCGGCGGCATGGGAGTGGCTGTCGTCTTTGCCGTGACCGCCGTATCGCCGCCGCTGCTGCTCGGCCGGCGCGTGGGTTTCCGCCAGGCCCTGCTGACCAGCGTGCGCGCCGTCGGCGAGAACCCCGGACCGATGACCCTGTGGGCGATCGTGATCCTCGTGGCCACCTCGGCATCGATCGTCACGGGCATGCTCGGATTCCTCGTCACGGTGCCGGTGCTCGGCCACGCCAGCTGGCACGCGTACCGCGACCTGGTCGATGCGGAGGGCGCGCCGCTGCGCCACCCCTGACGATGGACGGTACGGTCTTCGGCCTGACCGAGCAGCGCATCGCAGAGCTCGGGCTCACCTGGGGCATCGGCGGTTTCATCCTGCTGATGCTCGTGATCATCTGGAACCTGGCGCGCGAGTCGAAGGCGGGCAAGTTCGGCACCTTCATCCTGTTCTTCGTGCTTTCCTTCGGCATCCTCGGCTTTGCGATGAAGTCCCTGATCCAGTGGCTGATGAACCTGTGACCCCGATAATGGCGATCCGCTCGCCCGTGAACTGATCCGTTGCCTTCTGTCTCTCCCGAGGTCGCATCGCCGTGGCGCTTCTGCGTTGCGCCGATGATGGACTGGACCGATCGGCACTGCCGGTACTTCCACCGCCAGCTGTCCGCGCGCGCGCGCCTGTACACGGAGATGGTGACCACCGGCGGGCTGCTGCAGGGCGATCCCGGCCGCCACCTCGAGTTCAATGCCCAGGAGCACCCGGTCGCGCTGCAGATCGGCGGCAGCGAGCCGGATGAGCTGGCGCACGCCGCGCGGCTGGGCGAGCGCCGGGGCTACGACGAGATCAACCTGAACTGCGGCTGCCCCTCGGAGCGCGTCCGGCGCGGCGCCTTCGGCGCCTGCCTGATGGCCGAGCCGCGCCTGGTGGCCGATGGCGTGAAGGCGATGCTCGACGCCGTCGACATCCCGGTGACGGTGAAGCATCGCGTCGGCGTCGACCAGCAGGAGAGCTACGGTTTCGTTCGCGACTTCGTCGGCGCCGTGGCCGAGGCGGGTTGCCGTGTGTTCATCGTGCATGCGCGCAGCGCGTGGCTGAAGGGCCTCAGTCCGAAGGAGAACCGCGAGGTGCCGCCGCTGCGCTACGAGGTCGTGCACCGCCTGAAGGCCGACTTTCCCGCTCTCGTGTTCGTGCTCAACGGCGGGGTGTCGTCGCTCGATGCCGCGCGGGTCGAACTGGCGCACGTCGACGGTGTCATGCTCGGGCGCGCCGCGTACCACGACCCGTGGCTGCTGGCCGACGTTGACCGCCGGCTCTTCGGGGAACAGGGTTCGGTGGCGTCGCGCGAGGAAGTGATCGTCCGGATGACGGCCTACCTGCACCGGGAGGCCGCACGCGGTACAGCGCCACGCCACGTCGTACGTCACATGCTGGGGCTGTACCAGGGCGTGCGCGGAGCGCGGCAGTGGCGGCGCGAACTCAGCGATGCCATCGTGCTCGAGAGGGAAGGCGCTGATGCGTTGATGCACGCGGCGCAGAGCGTGACGCCGCGGGAGGCGCTGCGCGCGGCCTGATCAGCCGCTGCATTCCCGCGCGACTTCCGACTCGCGCCGCTTGATGTCGGACTCTGCCTTTTCGATCTTCTCCGGAGTCGACGGGCGGGCGTTCAGTTCACCCCGCGAAGCCCTGGATCGTTCAAGTTCGCGCCGAGCGTTCTCGCAGCGCTCCTTCGCCTTGGCGTCGGCTTTCGCGCGCTCGTCCACCTGCTTCCGGTCGCGTGCTTCCTGCTGGGCCTGCTCCTTGTCGACCTGCTTCGCGGCCGCGCCTTCCTTGCGGGCGCGCTCCTGCGCGGCCTTCCTGTCGTCCACCCTGATCGGCGGCTCGGTGTTGACCTTGCGCACCGGCGTCGTCCCCGAGGGGCACGCCGTATTGGAGTAGGTAACGCGCCCGTCCTTCGACTCGCAGCGCTGGATGACGTCGGATTGCGCGCCGGCGATCGTGGCGCAGGCCAGTGCCAGGCCGGTGAACAGCAGTCGAGCTACGGGAGCGAAAACGAGCGACATGGCGTCAGTCTAGCCAACGCCATGCCGGAAGTGACCACGACTCCTACTGCGCTGCGACTCCGATCGCCTGGCGCACCGCGTCGGCGGCCGTCTTGTTGAAGCGGTACTGGTAGTCGTAGATCTTGGCGCCGGCCTCGTACAGCTTGCCGGGACGCACGCCGGGCGTGCCCTTGGTCGGCTGGACGAAGGCGATGCGGGCGGACTCCCGCTCCACGTTGGAGACACCGGTGTCGAGCGGGTCCACGAGCGCCGGGAACGACAGCACGACGGCCTTCGTGCCGCCGACGGTTCGCTCTTCCCACTTGCCTTCGGCCGCGACTTCCGTGCTGGTGCGGTCGCAGAACAGGGTGCCGGTCTTCGCCGGGAACAACTGCACGGAGCCGGCGCCCTTGGCGCCGGGCTTGAAGAACATCGCATAGGGCTTGGCGCCATTGCGGTCTTCGTACGCGAGGCAGTACGGGATCTGCTTGGAGAAGTTGCCGACGAACTGCATCGTGTCGGTCGCGCCCGTGAACGACTCCTTCGACGGCAGTACGAGCACGTCGTCGACGAAACGCGCTACGACGAGGTAGGCGCTCGAATTGGCCGGGAAGCGCGCGCTGGCGGCCTTGGCTGCTTCCTGCTTCGGGTAGTTGTCCGGGGTGCGCAGGAAGGGCTGGATCGGCATGCCGCTGACGTCGAACGGTTGCAGCGTGACGGCGATGCGCAACGGGTTGTCGGCGGCCGAATACACGAGGTACACGCTGCCATCGGGGGCCGGGATCGCGAAGTTCGGCCGTCCGGCCGAGCGACGCTCGCCGTTGAGAACGAAGCTGCCGACATCGATGTGGCCGTTGAGCGATCCGGTTTTCGCGTCGTTGCTCGTTTCGGTCAGCGCGTGTCGGTTGCCCTCTCCGGGCGTTGCGCTCGCCTTGAGGTTCGCGATACGGGAGCCGTAGATGTAGAAGAGGCCGTCGCCCTTCAGCGCCTCGATCGCGGGCTGGTTGACCGGCTTGGCGCCCGGAACCGGCACCGGCTGGCGCAGCGGCCCGTAAGTCGGCACCTGTTCCTGTTGGGCGAGCGCCGTCGAACTGGCGACCAGGGCTGCTGCGGCGATCCAAAGCTTGGTTTTCGTTGTCATGCGTTCCTCTGAGGCTCCCTTGATGTGGCTGCATGGTATCCAAAGGGCAACCGTCGTCCGATCCGAAGAATGGAGGCGGCGTCTCCCGTGAAAGCGGGACTCAAGTTTCCAGCTCGCGTCCTAGACCACTTTGCCCGGATTCATGATCCCGAGCGGGTCCAGGGTCTCCTTCAGGCGGCGCATCAGCGCGAGTTCGACCGGCGACTTGTAACGCCGGTTCTCCACGCGCTTCAGTTGCCCGATCCCGTGCTCGGCGGAGATGGATCCGGCGTGCCGGGCCACCTGGTCGTGCACCAGGCGATAGACCGCCGGCTGGCGCGCGATGAACTCCGCGTCGGACGCGCCCACCGGCGGACTGACGTTGTAGTGGAGGTTTCCATCGCCCAGATGTCCGAAGATGACCATGCGGATGCCGGGCAACTGCTGCGCCAGCAGCGCGTTGGTCTCGGCCACGAAGCGGGCGATGGCCGAGATCGGGACGGCGATGTCGTGCTTGATGTTCAGGCCTTCGGCGGCCTGGGCCTCCGAGATGAACTCGCGCAGGGCCCACAGGCTGCGCGCCTGTGCAACCGACTGCGCCAGCGCGGCGTCGGTCGCGAGGTCCCGTTCGATGGCCTGCTCCGCGACCGCCTGCAGCAGCGCCGCCGCGTGCGCGTCGCTCTCGTGGTCGCTCAGCTGCAGCAGCGCGTAGTAGGGCGAGCGGTCGGCCAGCGGCGACCGGTGCGGCGCAAAGTGCCGCTCGACCAGTTCCAGGCACAGGTCGGAGAACAGCTCGAAGCCCGTCAGTGCCGGACCGGCCATCGACTGCGCCACTTCCAGGAGCGCCAGCGCCGCCTCCACCGAGCGCACCGCGAGCAGCGCCGTCCCTTCGCCCCGAGGCATCGGGAACGTCTTCAGGCAGGCCGCGGTGATCACGCCGAGCGTGCCTTCCGCGCCGATGAAGAGGTCGCGCAGGTCGTAGCCGGTGTTGTCCTTGCGCAGTCCGCGCAGGCCGTCCCACAACTCGCCCGAGGGCAGCACGACCTCGAGCCCGAGTGCCAGCTCGCGCGCGTTGCCGTAGCGCAGGACCTGCGTGCCGCCGGCGTTGGTCGACAGGTTGCCGCCGATCGTGGCAGTGCCCTGTGCGGCGAGGGACAGCGGAAACAGGCGCCCGGCCTCGGCAGCGGCTTCCTGCACGCGCTGCAGCGGACAGCCGGCTTCGACCGTTATCGTGTTGTTGACCGGGTCGACGGCGCGCACGCGATTCATGCGGCCCAGCGACAGCAGGATCGCGCGGCCGGTGTCGTCGGGCGTGCCGCCGCCGACGAGGCCGGTGTTGCCGCCCTGCGGCACGATCGGCGCGCGTGCCTGCACGCACAGCCTCACCACAGCGGCGACTTCGTCCGTGGTGGCGGGCCGCACGACGGCCTGCGTGCGGCCGGTGTAGCGCTTGCGCCAGTCCGTGAGATACGGCGCCGTGTCGACGGACTCCGTCAGCACGTTGGCCTGGCCGACCGTTGCTTTCAGCTGCTCGACGAGGTTCACGAGGCCGCTCTCCGCGCCTTGGCCGCCTGTTTCAGCGGGCGCAGGTAGACGATGGACGCGACGAAGAACAGCACCGCGAGCGCGATCTCGATGGCGGCGAGCAGGTTCACGGGCGCCGCGTCGAAGATGCGCACCGCGCCTTCGAGCACGTACAGCAGCGACAGCATCAGCGCCCACTGCATCGTGTAAGGGTCGGCGCGCAGCAGCCCGCGCAGCGCGAGTGCCAGCGGCAGCGCCTTGAGTGCCAGCCAGGAACCCCCGGGACGCAGCGGCGCCAGCCACGTTTCCCACAGCAATGCGAGGGCGATCAGCGACAGCCAGGCGGCCACGGCGACGTGCCAGGCAACACGCTGGCGGGGAGAAATTTCAGGGCTCACGCGCGTCCCAGCGCGACGGCTGTCCGCGCGAGGCGCGCGCCGAGGGCCATCGCGAGGCGACGTTCCTCGCCGGTCAGCACGACCGGCGCGCCGCGCCGCCCGAGGTGGCTCGCGCCGTACGGCGTGCCGCCGCTGGACGTGCCGTCGAGGTCAGGTTCGGTGTACGGAATGCCGAGCACCAGCATCCCGTGGTGCAGCAGCGGAAGCATCATCGACAGCAGCGTCGCCTCCTGGCCGCCGTGCATCGAACTCGCGGAAGTGAACACCGCGGCCGGCTTGCCGGCGAGGGCGCCCGACAGCCACAGGCCGGACGTCGAATCGAAGAAGTGCTTCAACGGCGCCGCCATGTTGCCGAAGCGCGTCGGCGATCCGAGCGCGATCCCTCCGCACGCCTCGAGGTCCGCCAACTCGACGTACGGCGCGCCCGCCATGGGGACCGGCGCCGCGGCCGTCGTCACGACCGGCGCGACCGGAGGCACCGTCCGCAGGCGCGCCTGCGCGCCGTCGACGGCGTCGATGCCATTGGCGATTGCCTCGGCAAGGAGGCGGGTGGCGCCATGGCGGGAGTAGTAGAGGACGAGGATGTCCACGCGGGAAGGGCGAGGCAAAGTGAGAGGCTGGCATTATAGGAACCGCTGCTTCGCCCTCCCGCCCTCCGACCTTCCCCGATGCGCTTGCCCTTCGCCGATACGTTCGACCGCCACCCGCGCCTGCGCCGCGCACGCGAGGTGCTGTCGTTCGCGGGTGCGCGGGCGCGCGACGTCCGCATGGGGCAGGTCGCCGGCAGCCTGACGTTCGCGACGATGCTGTCGGTGGTGCCGATCTTCGCGGTCGCGCTGGCGCTCTTCACCACGTTCCCGCTGTTCGCGCGGTTCCGCGGCGAACTGGAGAACTTCCTTCTCAAGGTGCTCCCGGGCCAGATCTCGGGCACCGTGCTGCGCTACGTGAACGAGTTCGCGGCGCAGGCGACGGAACTGACGGCCGTCGGCCTGGCGTTCCTCGCCGTCACGGCGCTCTCGATGATCGTCACGGTGGACCGGGTCCTGAACGACATCTGGCGCGTCCGCGACCGCCGGCCGTTCGGTCAGCGCGTGCTGATCTACTGGGCCATCCTGTCGCTGGGCCCCCTGGTGATCGGCGCGAGCCTGAGCGCCAGTTCGTTCCTGTGGTCGCAGTCGGCCGAAACCGTGCGGCAGCTGCCGCGGCTGCTGCGCCACCTGCTCGACTACGCGCCGGTGGTGCTCACCGGCCTTTCGTACGCGGCGCTCTACGTGTTCGTCCCCAATCGCAGCGTCTCCTGGCGCGACGCCCTGATCGGGGGCTTCATCGCCGCCATCCTCGCGGCGTTGGTCAAGGGTGCCTTCGGGGTGTTCGTGTCGCGCGGCGTCGTGCGATCGGTCTACGGTGCGTTCGCGGCGCTGCCGTTCTTCCTGATCTGGGTGTACCTCGCGTGGTACGTGCTGCTGTTCGGTGCGGCGATCGCCGCGACGCTGCCGCGGCTGCGCGCAACGCGCTTCTCGGACGAGTCGCGCGCGGGCAACCAGTTCGTCAGCGCCGTGGCGCTGCTGAAGGCTTTGTTCGACGCGAAGCGGGATGGCCGGTCAGCGCTGCCCACCAGCGAACTCGCGCGCGCCGTACGCACGCCGATGGACGAGGCCGAACTGCTGCTCGAGTCGCTCGAACGGCTGGGCTATGTGAGGCGCGCGGCCGCTACATTGAATGGGCGGGCGCGGGAGCAGGACTGGCTGCTCGTCTGCGACACCAGGACGATGACGCTCGCACCGGCTTTCGGCCGCTTCGCGGTCGATCCGACCAACACGCTGTTGTCGGTGGCATCGGTTGGACTGGAGCCCGTCTGCCGGCGTTGGTCGGAGGCGGAGTGGCTCAAGGCGCCGATGGAGGAGTCGCTCGGTCCTGGCTAGGCCGCGAGCCGCGGAGGGTTCCCTTCGAGGCAGGTCAGGGCAACGGCCCGATCCGGGACAGCAGGCAGCGCCGGTTGCGGACCGCGCTGAGCAGGGCTTCGATGCCGAGGCCGCCGATGACAACGGCGGCCAGCACGGCGCCGACCGACAGGTCGTTCCGGGACGTCACCAGGATGGCGACTGCGACACCCACGAAGAACACGCCGATCACGAACGCCGCGCCGCGCTCCCGCGTGACCTGGCGCTGCGCCGGGCTCCGGTTGTCGCTCATGCGGGACGGGCCGTGCAGCGCAGGGCAAATGAAGTGCTCATCGTGGACCTCTGGATCGAGCGGCGGGCACCGATCTTACGGCCGCCGACGCTGGTCAGGTCACGCTGAGCACGAGCGCCGCCGCGCCGAGCACCAGCACGCCGGCGGCGCGCTCGGTAAAGCGGGCAAACCGCGGATCACTGGTCAGCCGCGCCGCGCGCGAAGCGAGGTAGCCGTAGCCGCCAAGGATGAAGAACTCAGGAACGATCGAGCCCGCAGCGAGCCATGCCATCTGCGGGCCGACCGGCAGCTTCGGGTCGACGAACTGCGGCAGGATCGACGCAAAGAACACCAGGGTCTTCGGGTTGGCGAGTTGCAGCGTCAGCCCGGACAGGTAGATCGCGCGCGGCGCGCCGCCGGAGCGCTCGTCGCGGGTCACGGCGATGGGCGAGGGCCGCCCGAACAGCGCCGACAGCCCGATGTAGACCAGGTAGGCCGCGCCGAGCCACTTCACGGCGATGAAGAAAGTCTTCGATGTCACCAGCACCGCGCCGAGCGCCGTCGCCGAGATCGCGAAGTAGATCGCGTTGGCGCTGAGGATCCCGAGCGTGGCGTGGATCGACTTGCGCGCCCCGTAGGTCAGGCCGCAGGCGATCACCAGCATGACGGCGGGACCGGGCGACAGCGACAGCGCCACCTCGGCCAGCACGTACAGCCAGAAGGTGTCCCAGTTGACCGCGTTGACCCAATGGGCCACGAGCTAGTCCGCGGGCGCTGGGAACGCGCGCCGCGCGAAGTCCACGATGGCGGCGCGCACGCCGTCCGGGTTCTCGGCCATCAGCGAATGGCCCGAGTGGGGCAGCGTCACGACCTGGGGTGAACGGCAGGCGTCGATCAGAGCCTTCGCCGCGCGCGGCGGCGTCATCGAGTCAGAACCGCCGAGCACGAACAGCACCGGGCATTGCAGTGATGCCGCCGTTTCGAATCCCGCCGCATAGCGGCTGCAGGCGACGAAGTCCGTCGGCAGCACGGTGCCGCCGTTGCGTTGCTGGATGCGCTGCATCAGGCGCAGGTTCTGCCACATCGTGGAGAACCCCGGCCCCGGGTTCGAAGGCTTGCGGTCGAATCCCGCGATCGACGGGCTGTGCGACCAGACGTTGATCATGTCCATCGCTTCGTCCGGCGCCTCGCGGGTGGCGTTCAGCAGCGGCTCGGCGACTCGCATCGGGAACGCCGTGGCGACGAGTGCGACACCACGGACAACCTCCGGCAGTCGCTTCGCCAGTTCGAGCGCGATCAGCGATCCCATGCTCTGGCCGACGGCGATGAACTGGCTGACCCTGGCAGACCGGAGCGCGTCGGCAATGCGGTCGGCGATCGCCTCGACGGTCTCGAGCGCGGGTCCTTCGCTGCGCATGTGGCCGGGCAGGTCGAGCGCGAGCACACCGTAGCCGTGATGGGCGAGATAGCGGCTCTGCAGGATCCAGACACTGTGATCGTGCTGCGCGCCGTGCAGGAAGACGACCGTGGGCTTCGCGGCGTCGAACGTCTTGCCGCCGGTATAGGCGTAGAGGCGGGGCGAGGTCGCGAGGTCCATCAGCCCACCTTCTGCGCGCGTTTCAGCGCCTGGGCGAGGTCGTCGAGCAGGTCGGCCGGGTCTTCGAGGCCGACGGACAGGCGGATCGTGCCCTGGGTGATGCCGGCCGCCTCCAACTGCTCGTCCGGCACCCGGAAGTGGGTCGTCGAAGCGGGGTGGATCACCAGCGATTTCGCGTCACCGACGTTGGCGAGGTGCGAGAACACCTGCAGCGACTCGACGAAGGCGCGGCCGGCTGCGCGGCTGCCCCTCATGTTGAAGCTGAACACCGCGCCGCATCCGCGCGGCAGCAGGCGCTGCGCGAGCGCGTGGTCCGGATGCGAGGGCAGTTCGGGGTACGCGACCGACTCGACCGCGGCGTGGCTCGCCAGGAACCCGACCACCTTGCGAGTGTTGTCGACGTGGCGCTGCATCCGAAGCGGCAGAGTCTCGAGCCCCTGAAGCAGGAAGAAGGCGGTGTGCGGGCTCATGCAGGCGCCGAAGTCGCGCAGCCCCTCGCGCCGGGCGCGCAGCAGGAACGGCGCGACCGTGCTCTCCTCGGCGAAGTTCATCCCGTGGAAGCCGACGTAAGGCTCGGTGAGCGTCGGGAATCTGCCGCTGGCGAGCCAGTCGAACGTGCCGCCGTCGATCAGCACGCCGCCGATTGCGACGCCATGGCCGCCGATGAACTTGGTCGCCGAGTGATAGACGAGGTCGGCGCCGTGATCGAACGGCGTCATCAGGAACGGCGTGGTGAACGTCGAGTCGACCATCAGCGGCAACCCCCGGCGGTGCGCGATGTCCGCAACCGCCGGGATGTCGAGCACGTCGAGCCCCGGGTTGCCGAGCGTCTCGCCGAACAGCAACTGCGTGTTCGGCCGGATCGACCGCTCCCAGGCGCCGAGGTCGCGCGGGTCGATGAAGGTCGTGTCGATGCCGAAGCGCGCGAGTGTGTAGCCGAGCAGGTTGTGCGATCCCCCGTACAGCGAGCGGCTGGCCACGATATGCGCGCCGGCGCCCATCAGCGTGGCGATCGCAAGGTGCAGCGCCGCCTGCCCGCTGGCCGTCGCGATCGCGCCGACGCCTTTCTCGAGTGCCGCCATGCGCTCCTCGAAAACGGCGACGGTCGGGTTCGAGATGCGCGAATACACGTGGCCGGAGCGCTCCATGTTGAAGAGCGCGGCCGCGTGGTCGGAGTCTTCGAAGACGTACGACGCGGTGGCGTAGATGGGCACTGCGCGGCTGCCCGTGGTCGGGTCGGGCGGCTGGCCGGCGTGGAGCGCGAGCGTGTCGAAACCTGGATAGCGAACGGGCATGGTGGCAGCCTGGTGCGTCGGAAGCCCGATGATGCCAAATCGGGCCGGCCGTATTGCGACCGCACATCGAAATCGCGTGCGTTTGCCATTGCGCATGCGGCCGCACGGGACTAGCGTGGAAGGCAGCGCAACGCGGCGAATGGAGGAGACGATGACGACAGTGACCGTGGCGGATTTGGACATCGCACTCCGCCGGCAACCCCTGATGCGGGAGTTCACGCCGGCCCAGTTCGACCAGTTGATGAGCATCGCCGAACTGATGGACTTCGAGCCCAATGAAGTCATCCACCGCGAGGGCGACGAAAGCGACAAGCTCTTCCTGGTCGTCCGCGGGCACGTGGCGATCGAACTGGCCGGGCGCCTCGAGGTGCTGCGGGTCGAGACTGTCGGTCCGGGCGGCGAGTTCGGGTGGTCGTCGATGCTGCAGGGAGCGGGCCGCTACTTCCAGTCGCGCGCGCTCGACGGCGTCCAGGCCCTCGCGTTCGACGCCGCCGACCTGCGCCAGATGTGCGAGGAAGACCCGCGGTTCGGATACGCCCTGATGACGCGGCTGCTGGCCGTCGTCGCCGAGCGCCTGCAGGCCACGCGGCTGCAGATCGTCGACATGCACTGGACGCCCGCGAAGCGCGCCGGCGCGTAGTTCGAGCACGTCGACGGCCGAGGGGATCGCGGACCGGCATCGTCCGCGGCCCGGTCCGTCGACGGCGGATCGGCCCCTTAGACTCCGCGGATGGTCACGCGGAGTGCGTTGCATCCCCCGATCGAGCCGTTCGACAGCGGCATGCTGCCGCTCGACGACGTGCACACGATGTACTGGGAGGCGTCCGGCAAGCCTGACGGCGTTCCGGTGCTGTTCCTGCACGGCGGTCCCGGCGGCGGTTCGTCCCCCGAGCATCGGCGCTTCTTCGACCCGACGTTCTTTCGCGCGGTGCTGTTCGATCAGCGCGGTGCGGGAGCGTCGACGCCGGTGGGCGAAACGATCGGAAACACCACGCAGCAGCTGATCGACGACATCGAGCGCCTGCGGGAGTACCTCGGCATCGAGCGCTGGCTCGTCTTCGGCGGATCCTGGGGCAGCACGCTCGGCCTGGCGTACGGGCAGGCGCATCCCTCGCGCTGCCTGGGATTCCTGCTGCGCGGCATCTTTCTCGGTCGGCCGAGCGAAATCGACTGGTTCCTGCATGGGCTGAAGAACGTCTTCCCGGAGGCGTGGCACAAGTTCGCCGGGATGCTGCCGCCGGACGAGCGCCGGGACCTGCTGCGTGGCTACCTGAAACGGCTGTTCGACCTGGACCCGCGGGTGCACCTGCCGTATGCGCGCGCGTGGAGCGAGTACGAGGGCACCTGCTCGACGCTGCTGCCGAATCCGGAGCTCGTTCGTCACTTCACCGAGGAGGCGCTCGGGCTCGCGAGGCTGGAGGCGCATTACTTCGCGCACGAGTGCTTCCTCGGCCCCAATGAACTGCTGGGCCGGATCGACCGCATCCGCCACCTGCCGGCGTCCATCGTGCAGGCGCGCTACGACATGGTGTGCCCGATCGTGAACGCCGACGACCTCGCGCGTGCGTGGCCCTCGGCCCGCTACGTGATCGTTGCCGACGCGGGGCACTCGGTGTGGGAGCCGCCGGTGCGCGCGGCGGTGATCGCCGAACTCGAACACCTCAAACACCACCTGATGGAGGCCTGATGCCACGCTTTGCCGCGAACATCAGCACGCTGTATCCCGAACATCCGCTGCCCGATCGCATCGGCGCCGCGGCTCGTGACGGCTTCGCCGCGATCGAAGTCCAGTCCCCGTATGCGGTCGGAGCACCCGAGTTGCGGCGCGCGCTGAACGAAGCCCGGACGCAACTGGTCCTGATGAACGCCCCGCAAGGCGACATGGACGCGGGGGAGCGCGGCCTGGCCGCGCTGCCGGGCCGCGAAGCGGAGTTCGAGGCGTCGATCGCCGAGGCCGTCGACTACGCCCGGGCCGTCGAGGCGCCGCGCGTGCACGTGATGGCAGGCAAGCCCGCCGCAGGAACGAACCCCGCGGAAGCGGAGCGCGCTTTCGTGCGGAACCTGCAGCGCGCCTGCGCGGCCTTTGCGCCTCACGGCATCCGCGTGATGATCGAGCCGATCAACACGCGCGACATGCCGGGCTACTTCCTGACGATTCCCGAGCAGGCCGAGGCGATCATCGCGCGCGTCGGCGCGGCCAACCTGGCGCTGCAGTTCGACGTCTATCACGCGCAGATCATGGTCGGCGACGTGTCGAAGCGCATCGAACGCCTGTTCCCCCGGATCGGCCACGTCCAGATCGCGGGTGTCCCGGAGCGCCACGAGCCGGACACCGGGGAGGTCAACTACCCCGCGGTGTTCCGCTTGCTGGACCGACTCGGCTACGCGGGCTGGGTCGGATGCGAGTACCGCCCGGCGCGCGGGGCGTCGCCTGGCGGGACGTCGGCCGGACTGGGCTGGCTGCGCCGCGGCTGATCCGCTGGGTCGTCGCGCGTATCGGGCGCTTGGCGTCGCCTCCCGGCGAGGCTACGATGCCCCTCCAGTTCAACCGCCGCGCGGCCCCTCCGGTTCCTCGCGCGCGCCGAGGAGGCACCGATGAAAGTCGCCGACATACTGCGAGTCAAGGGCAACGCCCTGTTCACGGTGACGCCGGACACGCCGCTTTCGCACGCGTTGGCGATGATGGCCGAGCAGGACATCGGCTCGGTGGTCGTGATGGAGTACGGCGAACTGGTTGGCATGCTGACCTTTCGCGAGGTCATCAACCGCGTCCACGCCAACGACGGTGCCGTCGGCGACATTCGCGTGCGCAAGGTGATGGACGACTCGCCGCTGACCATCACGCCGGCGACCGACGTGATGGAGGTGCGGCGGCTGATGCTCGAGCGGCATGCGCGCTACCTGCCGGTGCTCGACGGCCGCACGCTGGCCGGTGTCATTTCCTTCTATGACGTCGCCCGGGCGGTGCTCGAGGAGCAGAGCTTCGAGAACCGCATGC
Source organism: uncultured Burkholderiaceae bacterium (assembly GCA_964353935.1). GTDB lineage: Bacteria > Pseudomonadota > Gammaproteobacteria > Burkholderiales > Burkholderiaceae_F > JAOUJD01. The sequence continues at coordinate 14,671 of CAYGXL010000001.1, forward strand.
TCAAGGCGTACATCCGCGACTGGCCCGAGCCCGAGGAGGCGCGGTCCTAGTGCGCCCCGGTTCCGCCGGACCGCTGCCCGACGGCTTCCGGGTTGCTGTTGTCGGCGCCGGCGTTTCCGGCCTCATCTGCGCGAGCACGCTGAAGGTGCGGGGCGCGCACGTCGTCGTCTTCGAATCCGCCCGCCGCCCCGGCGGCCGCGCCGCCACCGAGATCACGCCGGCCGGCAGCTTCGACCACGGTACCCAGTTCTTCACGGCGCACAGCGCCGATTTCGACGGGCTCGTATCGGAGTGGTGCGGCGATGGGCTGGTCCAGCCGTGGACGGCGCAGGTGATCGAGGTCGAGGGAGAAGGTGCGGTGGACAAGACCGCATCGGCCCGGCGCTACATCGTCCGCGAGGGCATGCAGGCGCTCGGCCGCAGGCTGGCGGCCGATGTCGACGTGCGGTTCGACGTCATGGTCGCGTCCGTGACGAAGCAAGGCAATTCGTGGCATCTGCTCGATGCGCAGGGCAAGAGCCTCTCGCATGGCGGCTACGACGCGGTCGTGCTGGCGGTTCCGCAGCCGGCCGCGCTTCTCGGCGCCGCCCCCGAACTGGCCCGGCGCGCGAAGCAGATCGTCTGGCAGCCTTGCTGGGCGGCGTTGCTGGCGATCGAGCCGGCGAGCGGTTTCGATTTCGGCGGCGCCTTCGTCAATGATCATCCGGCACTCGCGTGGGTCACGCGCGAGGAGTCGAAGCTCTCGCCGCGGTCGGCGCTCGGCGAGCGCTGGGTGTTGCATGCGACGCCCCGGTGGTCGGCGCTGCATCTGAATCACTCCGTCGACGACGTCGCCGCCACGCTCGCTGGCGCGTTCGCGAGCCGCTTCAACTTCAGTTTCCGGCCCGCGTTCCTGACCGCGCGGCGCTGGCTCACCGCCACGCCTGCGAATCCGCTGAAGCAGGCTTTCCTGTGGGACCCGACCCTGCGCATCGGCGCGGTCGGCGACTGGTGCGGCGGCCCGCGGCTCGAGGGCGCCTTCATGTCGGGCCGCTCGCTTGCACAGGCCATCAGCGCGTAGCCGCTCGCGCCGCGAACCCCGATAATTGTGCTGCGCCCGGGGAGGGCGGGGAGTGGAGTTGAGCGCGGGAAGCCAGTTCGACCTGTTGCGGCAGCGGCGATTCGCGCCGCTGTTCTGGGTGCAGTTCCTCGGCGCGGCGAACGACAACGTCTTCAAGTTCGCGTTCACACTGCTCGCCACATACGGCGCGTCGAGCTGGGGCGGCGTGGACGCGAGGCTGGCAGGATTCCTGATCGGGGGCCTGTTCATCGCGCCCTTCGTGCTCTTCTCCGCGACGAGCGGCCAGCTGGCGGATCGCCTCGAGAAGTCCTGGCTCATCCGCCGGGTGAAGGAAGCGGAAATCGTGATCATGCTGATCGCCGCGGCCGGGTTCCTGCTGCAGGTGCCGGCGCTGCTGTACCTCACGGTCTTCCTGATGGGGCTGCACTCGACCGTGTTCGGCCCGGTCAAGTACTCCTACCTGCCGCAGCACCTCGACACGCACGAGATCACGGGCGGCAACGGGCTGGTGGAGATGGGGACTTTCGTCGCCATCCTCTTCGGGACGATCGGCGGCGGCTTGCTGATCAACCAGTTCGGGCCGAGCGGTGCCGCCGCCACCGCTGCGGCGGTCCTCGTCATCGCGGTGCTCGGCCGTGCCGTGGCTCAGTTGGTTCCGCTGTCGCCCGCCGCGGACCCGAGCCTGCGGATCAACTGGAATCCGATCACCGAGACCACGGCCAACCTCCGGATCGCGCACTCGAGCCCCGCGGTGTTCAACTCGATCCTCGGCATTTCGTGGCTCTGGTTCTTCGGCTCGATCTTCCTGACCAGCTTCACGCCGTTCGCGCGCGAGAACCTCGGCGGCGACGAGGGCGTGGTCACGTTCCTGCTCGCGGTGTTCTCGTTCGGCATCGGCACCGGCTCGCTGGTGACCGAGCGGCTGTCGGGTCGCAAGGTGGAGATCGGCCTCGTGCCGCTGGGATCGATCGGCATGACCGTGTTCGCCGTCGACCTCTATTTCGCTTCGCGCGGCTTCGCGGCGATGCAGGGCGCGACGCTCGTCGAGTTCCTCCGCCACGACGGCGCCTGGCGCATCGCGTTCGATCTCGCCGCGCTGTCGTTCTTCGGCGGCCTGTACTCGGTGCCGCTCTACGCCCTGATCCAGAGCCGCGCCGAGAAGACGCACGTCGCGCGCATCGTCGCAGCCAACAACATCCTGAACGCGTTGTTCATGGTGACGGCGTCACTGATGGCGGCGGCGCTGCTCTCCGCGGGACTGACGATCCCGCAGCTGTTCCTGGTCACCGCCGTCCTGAACGCCGCCGTGGCGGCCTACATCTATCGCCTCGTGCCGGAGTTCCTGCTGCGCTTCGTCGCCTGGGTCCTTGCCCACACGCTGTACCGGGTGCGGTCGATCGAGACGGACCGCATCCCGGAGCAGGGCGCGGCCGTGCTGGTGTGCAACCACGTCAGCTTCGTCGACGCGATCGTCATCATGGGCGAGAGCCCGCGGCCGATCCGCTTCGTGATGGACCACCGGATCTTCAGGGTTCCGTTGATGAACTGGTTCTTCCGGAACGCCAAGGCGATCGCGATCGCGCCCGCGAAGGAGGATCCGACGATGCTGGAGAAGGCCAACGTGCGCATCGACGCGGCGCTCGCCGACGGCGACCTCGTCTGCATCTTCCCGGAAGGACGGATCACCGACACCGGCGAGATGTACCCGTTCAAGCAGGGCGTCGCGCGGATCGTCGAACGCAATCCCGTGCCCGTGATCCCGATGGCGCTGCGCGGCCTGTGGGGCTCGTTCTTCTCGCGCTTCGGCGGCGCCGCGTTCTCGCGGCCGATCGACGCGCGCCTGCGCCGCGGACTGCGGTCCAGGGTCGAGTTCATCGTCGGCGAACCGGTTCCGGCGGCACAGGCCTCGCCTGAGCTGTTGATGCAGCGCGTCGCGGAACTTCGGGGCAGCGAACGCTGAGGGCCGGGTGTCGAGCGTTCGGATTGCCCTGGGTTTCCTGCAGGGTGCGTCGGCGACCCTCGTACAATCCGTCGCCATGTCCTCCACGCTCGGCCATCTCTTCCGCGTCACCAACTTCGGCGAATCGCACGGCCCGGCGATCGGCTGCGTGATCGACGGCTGTCCGCCGGGGCTGCCGCTGTCGGCCGCCGACCTGCAGCCCGATCTCGACCGGCGCCGGCCGGGCACGTCGCGCCATGTGACGCAGCGGCGCGAGTCCGACGAGGTCGAGATCCTCTCGGGCGTCTACGAAGGCGTGACGACCGGCACTCCCATCGCGCTGCTCATTCGCAACGCGGACCAGCGCAGCAAGGACTACGAGAACCTCCTCGACACATTCAGGCCCGGGCACGCGGACTACACCTACTGGCGCAAGCACGGCCTGCGCGACCCGCGCGGTGGTGGACGCTCGTCGGCCAGATTGACGGCGCCGATGGTCGCCGCCGGCGCGGTGGCGAAGAAGTGGCTGCAGGCGACGCACGGCACGCGCGTTCGCGGTTGCATGGAGCAGATCGGCGAGGTCGTCATTCCCTTCATGAACTGGGACGACGTCGAAGGCAACCCGTTCTTCGCGCCGGATGCCGGGTCGGTCGCCGAACTCGAGGCATACATGGACGCGCTGCGAAGGAGCGGCGACTCGGTCGGCGCGCGGTTGCGCGTCACCGCGAGCGGAGTTCCGGTCGGCCTCGGGGCACCGCTTTACGACAAGCTCGATGCCGACATCGCTTACGCGATGATGGGCATCAACGCGGTCAAGGGCGTCGAGATCGGCGCCGGCTTCAATGCGGTGACGCAGAAGGGCTCCGAGCACGGCGACGAACTGCTGCCCGACGGCTTCGCCACCAATCACGCCGGTGGCGTGCTCGGCGGCATTTCGACCGGGCAGGACATCGAGGTCTCGATCGCGATCAAGCCGACGTCGAGCATTCGCCTGCCGCGCCGTTCCATCGATCGCGCGGGCGAACCGACCGTCGTCGAAACGCACGGCCGCCACGATCCCTGCGTCGGAATTCGCGCCACGCCGATTGCCGAGGCCATGCTGGCGCTGGTGCTGATCGACCACGTGCTGCTGCATCGCGCGCAGAACGCCGACGTGCGGCACGATGTCCCGCCGATCCCGGCGGCCTCGCGCTCCCGCTGATGTCGAATCGCGCCGCGGCTCCCGACCCCGCCGGTCGGCGGCTGGGGATGTTCTTCGGCGCGTACTTCGCGCTGGTCGGGATCCTCGGGCCGTACATGCCGCTGTACTTCGAGCAGCGCGGCCTGACGGCGGTGCAGATCGGCCTGCTGGTGGCGATGGCGCAGGCGATGCGGATGGTCGGGCCGAACCTGTGGGGCTGGCTCGCCGACCGTTCGGGGCACCGTACGCGCATCCTGCGCACCACATCGCTCGCGCTCGTCGTGTCGTTCGCGCTGCTCTTCTTTCCCGGCGGCTTCGGCTTCGTGTTCGCCGCGATGGCGCTGGTGAACTTCTTCCAGACCGCGCAGATGCCGGTGGCCGAGGCGCTGGCGTCGGCGCAGTTGCGAGGGCAGGCCGACGCGGCGACCCGTTACGGCCGGTTGCGCGTGATGGGTTCGATGGCGTTCGTTGCGGTCGTGCTTGCCTCGGGCCCATTGTTCGACCGCGTCGGGATGGAGGCCGCGCTGTGGGTGTGCATCGGGCTCGCGCTGCTGCTGCTCGGAGCGTCGTTCGGCGTGGTCGAGCAGCACGCCGTCGAATTGCCGCACGAGCGCGTGTCGGTGAGGGCGCGCCTGAGGGAGCCGCGCGTCCGCTGGTTCCTGGCGTCCGCCGCCCTGATGGTGTTCGCGCACGGCGCGCTTTACACCTATCTTTCGCTGTACCTCGCGCAGCTCGGCTACAGCAAGACGGCGATCGGAGCGTTCTGGGTCGTCAGCGTCGTGCTCGAGATCGCGTTCTTCCTCACGCAGGGCAAGTGGTTCGCGCGCTTCGGCGTGTTCCCGCTGATGATCTTCGCATTCGGGGTCGCCGCGGTCCGGTTCCTGCTGATTGCGGGATTGGCGACGGTGTGGTGGATCCTGGTGCTGGCCCAGGCGATGCACGCGGTAACGTTCGCGGTGCACCACAGCGCTTCCATATTGACGATCCAGCGCTGGTTCCCGGGACGGGCGGCGGCGCGGGGCCAGGCCCTCTACATCAGCATGGCGTACGGACTCGGCGGTACGGTGGGCAGCCTGGTTGCCGCGTGGCTGTGGTCCGCCCTGGGTCCGTCCTGGGCCTTCGTCGCCGGCAGCGCGGGCGCCGTCCTCGGCTTCTGGGCGGCGGTGCGAACGCGACGAGCCGATCGCGACCGGGCGAAGCCGCACAGCGTGAACCTCGAACTCGACAGGAGTGTGAACGGATGAATCGGATCAGAGCGGCTGTCGCGGCCGCTGCGTTGTCAGTACTCGGCGTCGGCTGCCAGTCGGAACAGACGACCCAGGGCGGCGTCGTGGGCGTCGACCGCAAGCAGCCGATGACGTCGCTGGTCAGCGCGAAGGAAGTCGAGCAGCAGGCGTCGCAGGAGTATGCGCAGTTGATGGCGCAGGCGCAGAAGAAGGGCCTGCTGAACCAGAATCCGCAGCACGTCCAGCGGGTGCGGACGACGGCGCAGCGCCTGGTCCCGCACGTCAGCGCGTTCCGGCCGGACGCGCTGGACTGGAAGTGGGAAACCAACGTGCTGACGTCGAAGGACGTCAACGCGTGGTGCATGCCTGGCGGAAAGATCGCGGTCTATACCGGCCTGATCGAGCGCCTGGACCTGACCGATGCCGAACTCGCGGCGGTGATGGGCCACGAGATCGCGCATGCGCTGCGCGAGCATGCGCGCGAACGGATCAGCCGCCAGATGGCGACGCAGACCGGAACGGCGATCGGCGCCGTCGCGCTGGAGATCCTCACCGGCATCCGCATCGACCCGAACCTCGCCGGCACGGTGTCGCAGGCCGCGTTCGTGCTGCCGAACAGCCGCGAGGCCGAACAGGAGGCCGACCGCATCGGGGTCGAACTCGCCGCGCGCGCGGGGTATGACCCACGCGCCGCAGTGACCCTCTGGCAGAAGATGGCCAAGCTCGGCGGCAGCGCTCCGCCGCAGTGGCTCTCGACGCACCCGAGCAACGAAACGCGCCTGCAGGACCTCGAGGTCTACACGCAGAAGGTGATGCCGCTGTATCGCGCGGCGGTGCGGTAGCGCCTGTTGACGCCTGGATCGCCCATGCGCGAGCCAAGCGGTGACACGCGCTAGGCGATGACGAGGTCGGCGCGCGCCGTCTGCCGGGTGGCGCGGGCGAGCGGGTGCGCGTCCGGCGTGGCGGGACCGAAGCGCAACGTCAGCGCGGCCTGCTCGTCGGCGTTCAGGCGCGCAAACAGGAAGTCGGTCCGATTGCCCGGATCGTCCGGCAGGTAGAACTGCGTGGCGAGCACGCGCCCGTCGGCAGCCTGCACGCGGACGTGGATGTGCGGCGTGCGTCCGGGGTAGGCGACCGGACGAATCGTGCGGAAGTGAAAGGAGCCGCCGGCGTCCGTCGCGGCCACTCCGTAACCCTGGAAGTCGGGATCGCGCTGGGACTCGGCGCCGCCGTCCGGATGGTGATAGACGGCGAAGGCGTCGCACTGCCAGATCTCGACCGCGGCGTTGGCCACCGGGCCGCCGCGGCGGTCGAGGACCCGGCCGGTGAGGTACACCGGAATGCCCTGGGTCCGCACGCGATCGCCGTCCAGCCGCAGCAGGTCCGCATCGGTTTCGCGCGGCCGTTCGGACGCGCGGCGGGGATAGAAGGGGCCGAGCGCCTGCGCCGGCGTGACACCGGCGGTCGGCCGGGCGCGCGCGAGCGGAAGCGCGACGGCACCGGCGATGCCGGCGACGAACAGGCGGCGCTCCATCGTGCTTCGATTGTTCTTGCGTTCGCTCACTGGGCTAACCTCCGCGCTGCGCGCTCAAGTGGACCCCTCGCTCATCCTGCTGCCTGAGACATGTTCGCGGGGCATTGCGTTCCGGATCGGCCGCGTCCGGATGGCATAATCGTTTCTGACGCCGGGCCTTTTCCCGGCGCGATTTTTTCAGGCATGGCCGCCGCGCGCACACTGTACGACAAGCTCTGGGACGATCACGTCGTTCACGTCGAGGAAGACGGGACGACCGTTCTGTACATCGATCGCCACCTGGTCCACGAAGTGACGAGTCCGCAGGCGTTCGAAGGGCTGCGTCTCGCGGGCCGCAGGCCGTGGCGCATCAGCTCGATCATAGCGACGGCCGACCACAACACGCCGACGACCGACTGGGACCGCGGCTACGAGGGCATCGCCGATCCGGTCTCGAAGGAGCAGATCGTCGAGCTCGACAGCAACATCAGGCAGTTCGGGGCGGCGGCTTACTTCCCGTTCCTCGACAAGCGCCAAGGCATCGTTCACGTGATGGGACCGGAGCAGGGCGCGACGCTGCCGGGAATGACCGTGGTCTGCGGCGACTCGCACACCAGCACCCACGGGGCGTTCGGGGCGCTGGCCTTCGGCATCGGCACCAGCGAGGTCGAGCACGTGCTCGCCACGCAGACGCTGCTGATGAAGAAGGCGAAGAACTTGCTGGTGCGCGTCGAAGGCAGGCTGCCGAAGGGCTGCACCGCTAAGGACATCGTGCTCGCGATCATCGGCCGCATCGGCACGGCGGGAGGCACTGGCCACGCGATCGAATTCGCCGGCGGCGCCATCGAGGCGTTGTCGATGGAAGGCCGGATGACCGTCTGCAACATGGCGATCGAGGCCGGTGCCCGCTCGGGCATGGTCGCGGTGGACGAGAAGACCATCGAGTACGTGCGCGGACGGCCGTTCTCGCCCGAAGGCGCGATGTTCGAGCCGGCGGCGGCCGCGTGGCGCCAGTTGCGCTCGGACCCCGGCGCACGCTTCGACCACGTCGTCGAACTGCGAGCGGAGGAGATCGAGCCTCAGGTGACCTGGGGCACGTCGCCGGAGATGGTGACGTCGGTGAGGGGCCAGGTTCCCGACCCCGAGGCGGAGAAGGATCCCGTGAAGCGCGAAGGCATCGAGCGCGCGCTCAAGTACATGGGCCTGACGCCGAAGACGCCGATCACCGCCATCCGCGTCGACAAGGTCTTCATCGGCTCGTGCACGAACTCGCGCATCGAGGACCTGCGCGAGGCGGCCTGGGTCGTGAAGCGACTGGGCAAGCGCGTCGCTTCGAGCGTGAAACTGGCGATGGTCGTGCCGGGCTCGGGCCTCGTCAAGGCACAGGCCGAGAAGGAAGGGCTGCATGAGGTCTTCAGGGCGGCCGGCTTCGAGTGGCGAGAGCCGGGCTGCTCGATGTGCCTCGCGATGAACGCCGACCGGCTCGAGCCGGGCGAGCGCTGCGCGTCGACCAGCAACCGCAATTTCGAGGGCCGCCAGGGAGCGGGTGGCCGCACGCATCTGGTTTCGCCCGCGATGGCCGCGGCAGCGGCGATCGAGGGGCATTTCGCTGACGTAAGGAGACTCCAATGAAACATCTGCTCGTCGTTCTGATCGCTGCTCTCGTCGCTGCATTCGCGACCACGGGCTGCAACACGGTCGCTGGCATGGGCAAGGACATCGAGGCCGCCGGCGGGGCCGTCGACAAGGCCGCGACGGACACCAAGAAGAAGATGTAAGGAGCGGTCCTGGACGCCTTCACCGTTCATCAGGGACTGGTCGCGCCGCTGGATCGCGCGAACGTCGACACCGACGCGATCATCCCGAAGCAGTTCCTGAAATCGATCAGGCGGACCGGCTTCGGCCCGAACCTGTTCGACGAGTGGCGTTACCTGGACCATGGCGAGCCGGGCATGGATCACTCGAAGCGGCCGCTGAACCCGGACTTCGTGCTGAACCAGCCGCGCTACCAGGGGGCGACCATCCTGCTCGCGCGCAAGAACTTCGGCTGCGGCTCTTCGCGCGAGCACGCGCCGTGGGCATTGCAGCAGTTCGGCTTCCGGGCGGTGATTGCACCGAGCTTCGCCGACATCTTCTTCAACAACTGCACGAAGAACGGCCTGGTGCCGGTGGTCCTGCCGGAAATCGTGATCGACCGCCTGTTCCACGAGGTCGCGGCGCATCCGGGCTACCGGCTCACGGTCGACCTGCCGCGGCAGAAGCTGGTGGAGGCCGACGGCCGCGAGCACGACTTCGACGTCGCGCCGTTCCGCAAGTACTGCCTGGTCAACGGCCTGGACGACATCGGGCTGACGCTGCGCCACAAGGACAAGATCGCGGCGTTCGAGAAGGAACGGCTGATGAAACAGCCGTGGCTCGCCAGGACGAGCTGATCACTCCACTTCGTTCCGGTGCGGGCAGGGGCGGGGTGAACAACAACCGGTCCGCGCGGGAATCAGCATGAAGATCGCAGTCCTGCCGGGCGACGGCATCGGCAAGGAGATCGTGGCCGAGGCCGTCAAGGTGCTGCAGGCGCTGGGTGAGCGCTTCGAGCTCGAGTTCGCCGACGTCGGCGGCACGGCGTACGAAGCGCACGGGCATCCCCTGCCGGAAGCGACGCTGAGGCTCGCGCAGGCGGCCGACGCGGTGCTGTTCGGCGCTGTCGGCGACTGGAAGTACGACAAGCTCGAGCGCGCCCTGCGCCCCGAGCAGGCGATCCTCGGGCTGCGCCGGAACCTCGGCCTGTTCGCGAATTTCCGGCCGGCGCTCTGCTATGCGGAGCTCACGCATGCCTCCAGCCTGAAGCCCGAGCTCGTCGCCGGGCTGGACATCCTGATCGTGCGCGAGCTGACCGGCGACATCTACTTCGGCCAGCCGCGCGGCCGGCGCCTGGCCCCGGACGGCCCGTTCGCCGGGCAGCAGGAGGCGTTCGACACGATGCGCTACAGCCGCCCGGAAATCGAGCGGATCGCGCACGTTGCGTTCCAGGCGGCGCGCCGGCGCAATCGCAAGGTCACCAGCGTGGACAAGTCCAACGTGCTCGAGACCTTCCAGTTCTGGAAGGACGTCGTGACCGAGGTCCACGGCCAGTATCCCGATGTCGAACTCGAGCACATGTACGTCGACAACGCCGCCATGCAGCTCGTCCGGGCGCCGAAGAAGTTTGACGTGATCGTCACCGGGAACATGTTCGGCGACATACTCTCCGACGAAGCCGCCATGCTGACGGGATCGATCGGCATGCTCCCTTCGGCGTCGCTCAATGAGCGGAACCAGGGGCTGTTCGAGCCATCGCACGGCAGCGCGCCCGACATCGCCGGGAAGGGGGTCGCCAATCCACTGGCGACGATCCTGTCAGCGGCGATGATGCTGCGCTACTCGCTCGACCGGGCCGAGCAGGCCGACCGGATCGAGGCCGCTGTGCGAAAGGTCCTGGGGCAGGGACTGCGCACCGCGGACATCTGGAGCGCGGGCACGAAGAAGGTCGGGACCAAGGACATGGGCGACGCGGTGGTCGCGGCGCTGAACGGATAGACGACAGGCAGACAGCCGGCAGGGGCGAGGGAAATGAAAGTAGGCATCGTGGGTTGGCGCGGCATGGTGGGCTCCGTGTTGATGGAGCGCATGACCGCGGAGCGGGACTTCGAACTCTTCGACTCGGTGTTCTTCAGCACGTCGAACGCCGGCGGCGTGGCGCCCAAAGTGGCCCGGGCCGCTCCGACGCTGAAGGACGCGGCCGACATCGACGCGCTGAAGTCTTGCGACACGATCGTCACCTGCCAGGGCGGCGACTACACCAACGATGTCTTCCCGAAACTGCGGACCGCCGGCTGGAACGGTTACTGGGTCGACGCCGCCTCGGCCCTTCGGATGAAGGACGACGCGGTCATCATCCTCGACCCGGTGAACCTGCCGGTGATCAAGAGTGCCCTTGCGAAGGGCGTCAAGAACTACATCGGCGGCAACTGCACGGTCAGCCTGATGCTGATGGCGCTCGACGGCCTGCTCGAGGAAAACCTGGTCGAGTGGGTCACCGCGATGACCTACCAGGCGGCCTCCGGCGCCGGCGCGCCCAACATGCGCGAGCTGCTGGACCAGATGGGCGTGGCGCACGGCAGCGTGAAGGGCCTGCTGGCGGATCCGAAGTCGGCGATCCTCGACATCGACCGCACGGTTTCACAGGTGCTGATGTCCGACCGGTTGCCGAAGGAGAACTTCGGTGTGGCGCTGGCCGGGAGCCTGATCGCCTGGATCGACAAGGACCTGGGCAATGGTGTCAGCCGGGAGGAGTGGAAGGGCGGGGCCGAGGCGAACAAGATTTTGGGCAAGCCGGCGATGGGACAGCCGGGAGCGCTGATCGTCGAAGGCCTGTGTGTCCGTATCGGGGCGATGCGTTGCCACAGCCAGGCACTCACGATCAAGTTGAAGAAGGACCTGCCGCTGGCCGAGATCGAGCAACTGTTGGCGCGTGGCAACGAATGGGTCAAGGTGATCCCGAACACCCGCGAAGCCAGCATCCGCGAACTGTCTCCGGCCCGGATCAGTGGAACGATGGCCGTGCCGATTGGCCGGTTGCGCAAGCTGGCGATGGGTCCGGAGTACCTGTCGGCCTTCACGGTCGGAGACCAGCTGCTGTGGGGTGCGGCCGAACCGCTGCGCCGCATGGTCCGCCTGCTCCTCAACAAACTCTGATCGGTGCCGATCATTTCAACCGGGCGCGGAATTCCAGCGGTGCCCGCGTGCGGCATTTCTCACATAAAGGCGGGACTTACGGCTATTTCTAAGCTTGCCGCCCTAAGTCCATGAATGTTATGTTCGAACGACGTTGTATCACACTGCCAGGGGGCGGAATGCCATCCCAAAAATTCGCTCGCGCGCCCCTTTGGTGCGCGGTTTCACTTGCCGTCGCACTTGCCGTCGCGAGTCCCTACGCGGACGCCGCGGGTCTGGGTCGGCTGACCGTTCAGTCCGGGCTGGGGCAGCCCCTGAAGGCTGAACTCGAGGTCACCGCGGTCGGCCGTGACGAAATGCCGACGCTGCAGGTCAAACTGGCGCCGCCGGCTGCGTTCCGCGCCGCGAACCTGGAATTCAATCCCGCCCTGAGCAACTTGCAGTTTGCCCTTGAAAGGCGGGCCGACGGCAGTCACTTCGTCCGCATCAATTCGCCGCAGCCTGTCAATGAGCCGTACCTCGACCTGATGGTCGAGCTCACCTGGGCCACGGGCCGGGTCATTCGCGAGTACACGGTCCTGCTCGATCCGCCGTCGTTGCGGCAGCAGGCCGAAGTCGTGGCGCCGGTTGCGCCGCCTGCTCCGGTCGCCGCCCCGGCTCCGGCGCGGCCGGCTCCCGCTGCATCGGTACCGTCGACCCCGACCGTGGCGCCCGCGGCGGCGCCGACACCGGCTCCTCGGCCAGCCCCGCCCGCTCGGGAAGGCAGTTACACAGTCAAGGCCGGCGACACGCTGGGCCGGATCGCCTCGGAGAACCGGCCTGCCGGTGTGTCGCTCGACCAGATGCTGGTTGCGATGTTCCGCCAGAACCCGGAGGCGTTTTCCGGAAGCAACATGAACCGCCTGAAGGCGGGCGCGCAACTGAGCATTCCGTCCGCGTCCGATGCGACAGCCATCACGGCCGGCGAAGCGCGCCGGGAAGTGGTGGCCCAGAGCGCCGACTTCGCGCAGTACAAGAGCCGGCTCGCACAGGCCGTCACCGGCACCCCGGCGACGGCGGCGACACCGCCGACCACCGCCGCGGGTGGTGGCCAGGTCACGACCCGGGTCGAGGACAAGGGCGCTGCGGCGCAGCCCGCCGGCGACCAGTTGAAGATCGCAAAGGCCGACGACAAGGGCGCCGCGGCTGCGGCGGCCGCGAAAGCGGACGAAGCCGCTGCGAAAGCGCGCGCGCTGAAGGAAGAAGAGGAGAAGGCCGAACAGCTGCGGCGCACCAACGAGGCGTTGAAGAAGGCGCTCGAGGTCCAGAGCAAGGCCGGCACCCAGGTGCAGCAGCAGGCCGAGCAGAAAGCGGCTCCGGCACCCGCCCCGGTGGCTGCGCCGACCGAGGCGCCGAAGGCGGAGCCGGCGAAGTCCGAAGCGCCGCCGCCCGCGCCGGCGAGCAAGGCTGCGCCGCCGGCCACGCCGCCGCAGGAGGCTCCGAACGCGTTCGTCGACATGCTGGGCAACACGACGACGCAGCTCGGGCTCGTGGGCATTGTTGCGTTGCTGGCCGGCCTCTTCGGCTGGAGCGCTTATCGCAAGCGCAAGACCGAAGGCACCGAGCGTTTCAAGGAAACGAACGAAGGCCTGCAGGCGAACTCGCTCTTCGGCGCGACCGGCGGCCAGAGCGTCGACACGGGAACGAGCACGTTCAACTCGAGCTTCATCCCGGCAGCCTCCCAGCTCGACTCCAACGAGGTCGATCCGGTCGCGGAAGCGGACGTGTACATCGCGTACGGCCGCGAAGAGCAGGCCGAGGACATCCTGAAGGAAGCCCTGCGCCTCCAGCCCGACCGTCACGCCGTGCGACTGAAACTGCTCGAGATCCATGCGCGCCGTGGCGACAAGGCGGCCTTCATGACCATCGCGGAGGACCTTAAGGAGCGCACTGGCGCGACCGGCGAAGACTGGGCCAAGGCGCTGCGCCTTGGAAGCACGATGGATCCGGACAACCCGATGTTCGCCGGCGCCCCGATGACGGAACTGGCGCGCGGCCCGGCGACGGCGTTCCGCCTCGACCCGGACACCGCCAAGGGCCGTCCGTCGACACTGACCGGCGCACCAACCGCCGGACTCGACTTGTCCGGCCTTACGGCGAACTCCGCCATGTCGTCGGATACGGCGTCGGGTGCGCCTCCGCTGACGCGCATGGTCGTCGACACGCGGATGACCAACACGGAAATGAGCCGCCTGGACACGAAGATGCCGGACACGATTCCCGTGCCGGCACCGGCACCCGTCGCTGCACCGGCGGCGCATGCGCCGACGACTCAGTTCCGGGCAACCCTGACGGACGGGGAGAGCAAGAACACGATCTCGACGCCGACCGCCCAGAACGCCGACTTCGGATCGCTCGACTTCGACCTCGGGCCGACGAAGATGAACTTCGGCCCGACGACGCAGGGGCCGGACGCCACGATGGACGCGCTGCAGGACGCGGCTCGTGCCCCCACGGCTCCGAAGCTGCCTGCCGTCGAGGCCCCGATCGCGGCGCCGATCGCCCAGCAGCCAATGATGGCAACCGCGTTGGCGACCGCTATCGGCCAGATTCCGGACCTGGACCTGAACATTCCACCGCCGAAGCCCACCTTCAGGGCGCCCGCTCCGGCGCCGGCGCCTGCTCCGGTCGCCAAGGCGGCCGAACAGGAGGAAGAACTGTCGCGCCCCACCGTCATCGGCCTGATGAAGGCGCCCGGCGTCAACACGATGATGCTCTCCGGCCTGCCGGAGGACGCCGCGGCGCGCCTGACGTCGAACACCGAGCAGGCCACGGTGCCTCTGATCGACTTCGACCTCTCTGCGATCAGCATCGATGCGGCCACCAAGCGTGGCGAAACGGAACCCGGCAGCGCGCTCGCGCAGCAGATGGCCACCAAGCTCGACCTTGCTCGGGGTTACATCGACCTCGGCGTGAAGGACGGTGCGCGCGAGCTGCTGGATGAAGTGATGCGCGACGGCACGCGCGACCAGCGCTCGGCCGCGGTCGATCTCATCAAGCAGATCGAGAGCTGAATTCCGCGGGTCGGCAGCGACCCGCGGCGCTTCCCGTGCGCATCGCACTCGGCCTCGAGTACGACGGGGCCGCCTTCACGGGCTGGCAGACCCAACCGGATGGGCGCGGAGTCCAGGACGCGCTCGAGCGCGCCCTGCCGGCGATCGCCGCGAAGCCGACACCCACGATCTGCGCCGGGCGCACCGACACCGGGGTGCACGCGCTCGACCAGGTCGTCCACTTCGACACGGATGCCGTCCGCCCGCTCAGTGCGTGGGTGCGCGGAGTCAACCGCTTCCTTCCGCACTCCATGGCCGTGCGGTGGGCGCGTGAAGTGCCGGATGTCTTCCACGCGCGCTTCGATGCGGTGCGCCGCACCTACGACTACTGGATCCTGAACGACTCCGTGCGATCTCCGCTCGCACATGCGCGAGCGGGCTGGGTCTTTCGTCCGCTCGATGCGACCGCGATGCACGAAGCGGCCGCGCGCCTCGTCGGCCGTCACGACTTCACGTCGTTCCGCTCGGCCGAGTGCCAGGCGACGTCGCCGGTGCGTGAATTGCGCGAACTGAGCGTGGCCAGGCGAGGGCGCCTGATCCGCGTGCGTGCGAGCGCAAACGCCTTCCTGCACCACATGATCCGCAACGTCGTCGGCACGCTCGTCGACGTGGGACTCGGGCGCCATGAGCCGGCCTGGGCGGCCGAGGTGCTGGAAGCACGCGACCGGTCACGTGCGGCGCCGACCTTCTCGCCGGCCGGGCTTTATCTCGTGCGGGTCGAGTACGATCCTGCGTTTCAACTGCCGGCGCCTTCGGCGGCGGTGCCCGTCTGGCTGGATGCGTACCCGGATCAAGATCTGCGGACTGACCCGTGAAGCGGACGTGGCGACCGCCTGCGCGGCGGGCGCCGATGCCGTCGGCTTCGTCTGCTATCCGAGCAGCCCGCGTCACGTTGCTCCGCAACGTTTGCGCGCGCTCGCGCGCGAGCTCGGCCCGTTCACTGTTCCCGTTCTCCTGTTCGTGAATGCCGCGCCGGACCTCGTGCAGGCCGCGCGCGACTTGGTGCCGACGGCGGTGCTGCAGTTTCAGGGCGACGAACTGGAGCCCGAGTGTGCGCGCTACGGTGCGCCATACGTGCGCGCGGTGCGCATGGCCGAGGGGGTCGATTTGCTAGACTGCGAACGCTCTTTTCCCTCTGCGGCGGCACTGCTCCTCGACACGCCGTCCGAGGCCTATGGCGGCAGCGGCCGCGCGTTCGACTGGTCGCGGATTCCAGCCCGCCGCTCCATGCGAGTGAT
Organism: uncultured Burkholderiaceae bacterium; assembly: GCA_964353935.1. Taxonomy (GTDB): domain Bacteria; phylum Pseudomonadota; class Gammaproteobacteria; order Burkholderiales; family Burkholderiaceae_F; genus JAOUJD01. The sequence goes on from CAYGXL010000001.1 coordinate 30,629, forward strand.
ACTTGCCGGCGGGCTCAACAGCGACAACGTGATGCGTGCCGTGCAGGCAGTGCGGCCCTACGCGGTGGATGTCAGCAGCGGCGTCGAGGAGGCTCCGGGCATCAAGAGCGCGACGCGCATCAGGGACTTCGTCGACGCGGTCCGGCGGGCGGACCAGCGCGATCCACAGTGAGAACGAGCGATGTCTGCAACGATCTTCCGGGAAGCCGCATGAAGGTGTACGACCTGCCCGACCAGCGCGGGCACTTCGGCCCGTACGGCGGCGTGTTCGTCGCCGAGACGCTGATGCACGCGCTCGATGAACTGCGCGAGGCGTACGAGCGCTACCGCACGGATCCGCAGTTCGTCGCCGAGCTCAATGACGAGTTCGCGCACTTCGTCGGCCGTCCGAGCCCGATCTACCACGCGCGGCGCTGGAGCGAGCTGCTCGGCGGTGCGCAGGTCTACCTGAAGCGCGAGGACCTGAATCACACGGGCGCGCACAAGATCAACAACACGATCGGCCAGGCGCTGCTCGCGCGACGGATGGGAAAGCCCCGCGTGATCGCCGAGACGGGCGCGGGACAGCACGGTGTGGCCACGGCCACGGTGGCGGCGCGCTTCGGCATGGAGTGCATCGTGTACATGGGCAGCGAGGACGTCGGGCGGCAGGCCGCGAACGTCTATCGCATGAAGCTGCTCGGCGCGACGGTCGTACCGGTGGAAAGCGGCAGCCGCACGCTGAAGGATGCGCTGAACGAGGCGATGCGCGACTGGGTGACGAACGTCGAGAACACGTTCTACATCATCGGCACCGTCGCAGGCCCGCATCCGTACCCGATGATGGTGCGCGACTTCAACTCCGTCGTCGGCAGGGAGTGCATCGAGCAGATGCCGCAGATGGCCGGCCGGCAACCGGACGCGGTGATCGCGTGCGTCGGCGGCGGCAGCAATGCGATGGGCATCTTCTATGACTACATTCCGCACGAGCGGGTTCGCCTCATTGGCGTGGAAGCAGCGGGCGAGGGCCTGACCACGATGCGCCACGCGGCGAGCCTGCAGATGGGTACACCGGGCGTGCTGCACGGCAACCGGACCTACCTGCTGCAGGACGAGAACGGCCAGATCACCGAGACGCACTCGGTCAGTGCCGGCCTGGACTACCCGGGCGTCGGCCCCGAGCACGCGTGGCTGAAGGACAGCGGGCGCGCGGAGTACGTCGGCGCCACCGACGAGGAAGCGCTGAAGGCCTTCCACGAGTGCTGCCGCATCGAGGGAATCATCCCCGCGCTCGAATCCAGCCACGCGCTCGCGTACGCAACGAAGCTGGCGCCGACGATGCGCAAGGACCAGATCCTCCTGGTGAACCTTTCGGGCCGCGGCGACAAGGACCTGCACATCGTGTCCGAAGCGAGCGGGCTGGAGTTCTACTGCCGCGCGTCGTGCCGCGAGGCCTCGCTCGAGTACCGGCGCAACCACCCGGGAGGCCAGTGATGTCCCGCATCGCGGCGCGCTTCGCATCGCTGCGCCAGCAGGGCCGCAAGGGCCTGATCCCTTACATCTGCGCCGGCGACCCCGACGCGGACCTCACCGTGCCGTTGATGCACGCCCTCGCGCGCGCCGGCGCCGACGTGATCGAACTGGGTGTTCCGTTTTCCGACCCGATGGCCGATGGTCCCGTGATCCAGCGCGCCGCCGAGCGAGCGATCCGCAACGGCGTCGGACTGCGGGCGACGATCGAACTCGTCGCCACCTTCCGGGAGACGGACTCGTCCACGCCGGTCGTGCTGATGGGCTACGCGAACCCGATCGAGCGCATGGGACGCGAGGCGTTCGCGAAGGCGGCGCAGGCCGCCGGAGTGGACGGCGTCCTTGTTGTCGACTACCCGCCGGAGGAGTGCGAGGAGTTCTCCGGGTCGATGCGCGCGGCCGGGATCGATCCGATCTTCCTGCTCGCCCCGACCTCGACCGACGAACGCATCGAGGCGGTCGCCCGGCATGCCTCCGGCTACCTGTATTACGTGAGCCTCAAGGGCATCACGGGAGCAGGGAATCTCGACACGGCGAGCGTGGCGGCCAGGATGCCGCTGATCCGGCGCGTGACCGACGTGCCGGTAGGCGTCGGCTTCGGCATCCGCGACGCCGCGACCGCGCGTTCGGTTGCCGAGGTGGCCGATGCCGTCGTGATCGGGTCGCGCATCATCCAGGAAATCGAATCCAATCCGCGCGCCGCGGCGGCGGAAGCCGTGGAGCGCTTCGTGGCAGGCATCCGGGCAGCGCTCGATGCGGCCCCGGTCAAGGCGGCAGCGTGAGGAGAACCGAATGAGCTGGATCGACAAGATCCTCCCGCCGCGCATCAAGCGCGAGGAGGGCGCGGCGCGCAAGCAGATGCCCGAGGGCCTGTGGACCAAGTGTCCGAGTTGCGAGACGGTGCTGTACAGCGCCGAGCTACAGAAGTCGCTGCAGGTCTGCCCCAAGTGCGACTTCCACATGCGCATCGGGGCGCGGGAGCGCCTCGACGCCTTGCTCGACGCCGAAGGTCGCTACGAGATCGGCCAGGAGGTGCTGCCCGTCGATGCCCTGAAGTTCAAGGACAGCCGGAAGTATCCGGAGCGCCTGCAGCAGGCGATGAACGACACCGGCGAGACCGATGCGCTGGTGGCCATGGGCGGCTCGATCCGCGCGCTGCCGGTGGTGGTCGCGTGCTTCGAGTTCGACTTCATGGGCGGCTCGATGGGTTCGGTGGTCGGCGAGCGCTTCGTGCAGGGCGTGAAGGTGGCGATCGAGCAGAAGGTGCCGTTCATCTGCGTCACCGCGACCGGGGGCGCGCGGATGCAGGAAGGCCTGCTGTCACTGTTCCAGATGGCGAAGACCACGGCGATGATCGCGAAGCTGGCGGAAGCGAAGCTGCCCTTCATCTCGGTGCTGACCGACCCGACCATGGGCGGCGTGTCGGCGAGCTTTGCCTTCGTCGGCGACGTCGTGATCGCGGAGCCAAAGGCGCTGATCGGCTTTGCCGGGCCGCGCGTGATCGAACAGACGGTGCGCGAGAAGCTGCCTGAGGGATTCCAGCGCGCCGAGTTCCTGCTCACCAAGGGGGCGATCGACATGATCGTCGATCGGCGCCAGATGCGCGACGAGATCGCGCAGCTGCTCGCGCTGCTGCTGAAGCAGCCGGCGGACGCGATTGCTTAACGGTTCGGGGGCGTCGGCCGCTACGCGTCCGGCGACTTGATTGGTCGAGGACGATCTTGCCGGTTGGCTGAGCCGCATCGAGCGGCTGCACGCCAGGCCCATCGACCTCGGGCTCGATCGCGTGCGCTCGGTCGCCGAGCGGCTCGGGCTGAAGCTCGACGTGCCGACAGTCGTCGTCGGCGGCACCAACGGCAAGGGGTCCACCTGCGCGATGCTCGACAGCATCCTGCGCGCGGCGGGCTATCGCGTCGGGTTGTACACGTCGCCGCACCTGCTCCGCTTCAATGAACGTTGCCGGATCGATGGCGTCGACGCCGCGGACGCCGGCCTCATCGAGCAGTTCGAGGCAGTCGAAGCCGCCCGCGGCAGCACCTCACTGACCTACTTCGAGTTCACCACCCTGGCGATCCTGCGCCTCTTCAGCCGCGCATCCCTCGACGCGCTCGTGCTCGAGATCGGGCTCGGCGGGCGGCTCGACGCGGTGAACATCGTCGATGCGGACGTCGCCATCGTCACGTCGGTCGACCTGGATCACATGGACTACCTCGGGCCGACGCGCGAGGACATCGGCTACGAGAAGGCGCACATCTACCGGGCCGGCCGGCCGGCGATCTGCAGCGATCCCGCGCCGCCCAGGTCGCTGCTCGACCATGCGACCAGCATCGGCGCCGATCTCTGGCGCTTCGGCCGCGACTTCAACTACCAGGGCGATCGGCAGCAGTGGGCATTCGCAGGTCGGCGAGTGCGTCGGTCCGGTCTGCCGTATCCCGCGCTTCGCGGCGCCAACCAGCTGCTCAACGCATCCGGCGCGCTCGCTGCGCTCGAGGTGCTTGCCGAGCGGCTGCCGGTATCGCAGCAGGCCGTTCGGCAGGGGCTCCTTACGATCGAACTGCCCGGCCGCTTCCAGGTCCTGCCGGGACGTCCCGCCGTGATCCTCGACGTCGCGCACAATCCGCACGCCGCCGCCGTGCTGGCCGACAACCTGGACAACATGGGCTTCCATCCGTTCACGCACGCGGTGTTCGGCATGCTGCGCGACAAGGATATCGACGGCGTCATCGCCAGGCTCGGCAACCGCATCGATCACTGGCACGTCGCTCCGACTCCCGGGGAGCGAGGGTGCGACGCGGCGACCGTCGCTGCGCTGGTGCGCGCGCGCGCCGGCAGTGGCGGCTGCGCGATCTCGGAGTACCCGGACCTTGCGGCCGCCTTCGACGGCGCGCGAAAGCGGGCGGGGGCCGATGATAGAATCGTGGCCTTCGGTTCCTTCCTCACCGTTGCCGAGGTGATGCGCGCGGTCCGCGCGCGCCCGGCGGCCGCTGCTGCGTAAGGATCTTCTGGAGTCTGGATGGGTCTTGCGTTCTGGCGTTCGAAGAAGCGCACAGCCAACGCCGGCGGCAGGCCGGCCTCCCGTCCTCCACTTTCGCAAGACGACGACGTCGATCCACGGCTTGACCCAGCCGCGGGCTTGCGCGCGCGGGCACGCCATCGGCTGATCGGCGCATCGGCCCTGCTGCTGGCCGTCGCCATCATCGTGCCGATGGTGCTCGATCCCAACCCCAGGCCGGTCAGCGAGAACATCCCGATCGACGTTCCGAGCGAGCGCACGCCCTTCACGCCGCGCCTGTCGCTGCCGCCGGTGCCTGCCGCCGACGCCGGCACGCCTCCGCCCGACCAGGCGCCCGTTGCGGCTCCCGCCAGGGCGGAGCCGAAGGCAGACGTCCGAACCGAGACGAAGGCAGAAGCGAAGTCGGCGGCGCCGGCAGCCCAGAAACTGCCTTCCGGATCGACGGCCGCAGCCAAGTCCGAGACGAAGACAGACGAGGCGAAGCCGTCAAAGGTGGAAGTGCCGCGCAAGGCGTCCGACTCGCCCGAGACCGCCGCGCCTGCGTCGAAAGTCGGGCAGTTTGCCGTTCAGGCCGCGGCGCCGGCCAGTGAAAAGACGGCGCGCGAACTCGTCGAGCGCCTGAAGAAGGGCGGATTCACGACATACACGGAGAAGGTCGAGACCAAGGACGGCGTCCGTCATCGCGTGCGGATCGGTCCGTACGCAACGCTCGAAGACGCCGAGAAGGCGCGGGCGCGCCTGAAGGCGCAAGGCATCACCGGCAACCTGGTCCCGCTCTGAGGTGAGCGTGCCGACGGTCGACTGGATCATCGCCTCCGTTTTCCTGGTGTCGGTGCTCGTTGGACTGCTGCGCGGGGTGACGCGGGAGATCGTGTCGCTGGCCGGTTGGGTGCTCGGCCTGGTGCTTGCGTTCTTCTTCGCCGAGCGGGTCGGGGCCATGCTGCCGATCGAGCCTCCCACCCTGCAGACGGCGCTAGGCGCGCTGTTGATCCTCTCGGGCGTGCTGGTCCTTGCCGCGCTGCTCGGTGCATTGCTCAGGGCGTTGATGACGGCGGTTAAGCTGTCGACGCTCGATCGCCTGCTCGGTGCAGTCTTCGGCTTCGCGCGTGCCGCGCTGGTGCTCGGGGCTGCGATCCTGCTGGCGAGCGGCACGCCCGTGCCCGAGGCGGGATGGTGGAAACAGTCCATGTTGTTGCCCTGGCTGCAGGCGGGCGTAGCATTCGCTTCACCGTTGTTGCCGGAATCGCTCGATCGCCTGCGCGGGCTGGCGCAGGGCTGAGGGGAGAAGACCATGTGCGGCATCGTCGGAGTCGTTGCGACGGGACCGGTGAACCAGTTGCTCTATGACTCGCTGCAACTGCTGCAGCACCGTGGTCAGGATGCGGCGGGCATCGCGACGGGGCAGGGCAGTTCGTTCGCGATGTGGAAGGGCAACGGCATGGTGCGCGAGATCTTCCGCACGCGGAACATGCGCAACCTGGTCGGCAACGTCGGCATCGCCCACGTCCGTTACCCGACGGCGGGTTCCGCGAGCAACGTCGAGGAAGCGCAGCCGTTCTACGTCAACGCGCCGTTCGGCATCACCCTGGGGCACAACGGCAACCTGACGAACACGGAGCAGCTGAAGAGCGAGATGTTCCGCATCGACCGGCGGCACATCAACACCAGTTCCGATTCCGAAGTCCTGCTGAACGTGCTCGCGCACGAGCTGCAGGAGGGCACGAGTTCGTACACGCTCGATCCCGCGACCATCTTCGGCGCGGTCGCCGGCCTGCACCGCCGCGTGCGCGGCGCGTATGCGTGCGTCGCGCACATCGCCGGCCACGGCATCGTCGCGTTCCGCGATCCGTTCGGCATCCGCCCGCTGTGCTACGGCATCAACGAGACGGACGCGGGCACCGAGTACCTGGTGGCGAGCGAGTCGGTGGCGCTCGAGGGACTCGGGTTCAAGTTCGTTCGCGACGTCGCGCCGGGCGAGGCCATCTTCATCGACATCGACGGCAACTTCTACTCGCAGCAGTGCGCCGAGAAGGCGTCGCTGAATCCCTGCATCTTCGAGTACGTTTACTTCGCGCGTCCGGATTCCGTGATGGACGGGGTCAGCGTGTACGGTTCGCGCCTGAAAATGGGAGAGCACCTGGCGGAGAAGGTCGAGCGGCAGTTTCCGCTCGGCGACATCGACGTCGTGATGCCGATTCCCGACACCTCGCGCCCGGCGGCCATGCAGCTCGCCATGAAGCTGGGGCTGAAGTTCCGCGAAGGCTTCTTCAAGAACCGCTACGTGGGCCGCACCTTCATCATGCCGGGCCAGGCCGTGCGCCGCAAAAGTGTCCGGCAGAAGCTCACGACGCTGCCCGCGGAGTTCAAGGGCAAGAACGTTCTGCTCGTCGACGATTCCATCGTGCGCGGGACCACCTCGCGCGAAATCGTCCACATGGCCCGCGAATCGGGAGCCAACAAGGTCATCTTCGCTTCGGCGGCGCCGCCCGTGCGCTACCCCAACGTCTACGGAATCGACATGCCGACCCGCAGCGAGCTCATCGCGCACGGCCGGTCGGACGAGGAGATCCAGCGGATGATCGAGGCCGACGGCCTCGTCTACCAGGACATCGAGGCGATGAAGCGCTCGGTGCAGGAACTGGGACCGCACCTGAAGAGCTTCGAGGCGAGCTGCTTCGACGGCGTCTACATCACCGGCGACGTCACGCCCGAGTATCTCGATCGGCTCGAAGCGGCACGCGAACTCGCGGCCGGCAGCGACGGCGAGCCGAAGTCGCAGCTGAACCTGAACCTGGCGGGCGCCGATTAGGCATCGGGTATCATCCTTCACATCGCGCCGATTTGAATTTCAGCTTGCGGGCGCTTAACAAATACGGCTAAAGCGAGCAGACGAGACCCGCTGCGCTTTGGCCCAGCGGGTTTTTTCATGTCCGAACCATTCGACTTCGACACGCGCGCGGTGCGCGCCGGCACCGAGCGCTCCGCGTTCAACGAGCACAGCGAGGCGCTGTTCCTCACTTCGAGCTTCGTGTTCGGGAGCGCGGCGCAGGCGGCGGCGCGGTTCTCGGGCGCCGAGCCCGGCTACGTCTACTCGCGCTTCAGCAACCCGACCGTCTCGATGTTCGAGCGGCGGCTGGCCTCCCTCGAAGGGGCCGAGGACTGCCTCGCCACCTCGTCGGGAATGGCAGCGCTGATGGCGACCTGCCTGGCCGTCCTGAAGGCGGGCGACCACGTGATCTGCGCGGCCAATGTCTTCGGCGCCACGGTGCAGCTCTTCTCGACCGTCCTGGCGCGCTTCGGCGTCGAGGTTACCTATGTCCGTGCCACCGATCCCGCCGCCTGGCGAGCGGCGGCGACGCCGCGCACGCGACTGCTGTTCTGCGAGACCCCGTCCAATCCCCTGATGGAGATCGTCGACCTCGCCGCGTTTGCGAAGATCGGACGGGAGATCGGCGCAGTGACCGTCGTCGACAACTGCTTCTGCACGCCGGTCGCGCAGCGCCCGCTGGAGTTCGGGGTCGACGCCGTGATGCACTCGGCGACCAAGTACCTCGACGGGCAGGGACGCGTCGTCGGCGGCGCCGTGCTCGGGTCGAAGGCGCTGATCCGCGACCAGGTGCTGCCGGTCCTGCGCACGACCGGTCCGAGCCTGTCGGCATTCAACGCGTGGGTGCTGCTGAAAGGACTGGAGACGCTGTCGGTGCGGATGCGCGCCCAGAGCACTTCGGCACAGCAGCTTGCCGAGTGGCTGGAACAGCAGCCCGGCGTGGAGCGCGTGCACTTCCCGGGCCTGGCGTCGCATCCGCAGGCGGCGCTTGCGGCGCGGCAGCAGTCGCTCCCCGGAGCCGTGCTCGCCTTCGACGTCGGCGGCGCGTCTCCCGAAGAGCAGCGCGCGCGTGCCTGGCGCCTGATCGACGGCGTGCGGATCATGTCCATCACCGCAAACCTCGGTGACACGCGCACCACGATCACGCATCCGGCGACCACGACGCACGGGCGGCTCAGCCCGGAGGCGCGTGAACGCGCGGGCATCACCGAAGGGCTCGTTCGGATTGCCGTTGGTCTCGAATCGATCGCGGACCTGAAGGCCGACCTCGCCGGCGCCTTGTCCCTTCGGTTGACCTGAATAGTCGGGATTAGTACAATCCCGACTAAATTAATCGGGAATTTTCCGGGCCGACGAAAGTCTGACCTTCCGACCCCCTCCCAACAGGCGAAACCACCGATGAGACTGACCACGAAAGGCCGTTTTGCAGTGACGGCAATGATCGACCTGGCCCTGCGGCAGCACAACGGCCCGGTGACGCTGGCGGGCATCAGCCAGCGCCAGCGGATCTCGCTGTCCTACCTGGAACAGCTGTTCGGCAAGCTGCGGCGCCATCAGCTCGTCGAGAGCACCCGCGGCCCCGGCGGCGGCTACACGCTCGGTCGCCCGGCGAAGGACCTGACTGTCGCGGACATCATCTTTGCGGTGGACGAGCCGCTGGATGCGACGCAGTGCGGCGGCAAGGAGAACTGCCACGACGACCAGCGCTGCATGACGCACGACCTCTGGGCGAACCTCAACGCGAAGATGGTCGAGTACCTCGACTCCGTGAACCTGGCCGACCTGGTCGAGCAGCAGAGGCAGCACATGGCCGCGGCGGGGCGCAGCGTTTCCCCCTCGGTCCTGCACGATAATCGGGGGCGGCAGCGGCCCGCCATCGACCAGAAGAACGAGCCCGTGCTGACGTAAGGAACAGGGAGAAATGCAGCTTCCCATCTACCTCGATTACTCCGCGACCACGCCGGTCGACCCGCGCGTCGTCGACGCAATGGTCCCGTGGCTCCGCAACCACTTCGGCAACCCGGCCTCGCGCAGCCATGCGTTCGGCTGGGAAGCGGAGAAGGCGGTCGAAAACGCACGCGCCCAGGTCGCCGCGCTCGTCAACTGCGATCCCCGCGAGCTGATCTGGACGTCGGGCGCGACGGAGTCGATCAACCTCGCGATCAAGGGCGTTGCCCACTTCAACAAGGACAAGGGCAAGCACCTCGTCACGGTGAAGACCGAGCACAAGGCCACGCTCGACACGATGCGCGAACTGGAGCGCGAGGGCTTCGAGGTCACGACCATGGACGTCGAGCCCGACGGCCTGCTCGACCTGGCGAAGCTCGAGGCCGCGCTTCGCCCCGACACGATCCTGGTGTCGGTGATGTTCGTGAACAACGAGATCGGCGTCATTCAGGACATCCCGGCGCTCGGCGACATGTGCCGCGCTCGCGGGATCGTGTTCCACGTCGACGCGGCGCAGGCGACCGGCAAGGTCGTCGTCGACCTGCAGCAGCTGAAGGTCGACCTGATGTCGTTCTCGGCGCACAAGACCTACGGCCCGAAGGGCATCGGGGCGCTGTTCGTTCGCCGCAAGCCGCGCGTGCGCCTCGAGGCGCAGATGCACGGCGGCGGCCACGAGCGCGGCTTGCGCTCCGGCACGCTGCCCACGCACCAGATCGTGGGCATGGGCGAGGCGTTCCGGATCGCGAAGGACGAGATGGCGACCGAGAACGAGCGGATCCGCATGCTGCGTGACCGGCTCTGGGCCGGACTCTCGAAGATCGAGCAGGTGTACCTGAACGGCGACTGGGATCACCGCGTTCCGCACAACCTGAACGTGAGTTTCAATTTCGTCGAGGGCGAGAGCCTGATCATGGCGATCAAGGACGTCGCGGTGTCGTCCGGCTCGGCCTGCACGTCGGCGAGCCTGGAGCCGTCTTACGTCCTGCGCGCGCTCGGCCGCAGCGACGAACTCGCGCACAGCTCGATCCGCTTCAGCGTCGGCCGCTTCACCACCGAAGAAGAGATCGACTACACCGTGCAGCTCCTCACGCGCCAGGTCGCGCGGCTGCGCGAGATGTCGCCGCTGTGGGAGATGTACAAGGACGGCATCGACCTGAACACGGTCCAGTGGGCGGCGCATTGACGCCCGTGCGTACACGTATCTAAGAGGCTACTCATGGCATACAGCACCAAGGTCATCGATCACTACGAGAACCCGCGCAACGTCGGCTCCTTCGACAAGGGCGACGACGGCGTCGGCACCGGCATGGTCGGAGCGCCGGCCTGCGGCGACGTGATGAAGCTGCAGATCAAGGTCAACGAGCAGGGCGTCATCGAGGACGCGCGCTTCAAGACCTACGGCTGCGGCTCGGCCATCGCTTCGTCGTCGCTCGTGACCGAGTGGGTCAAGGGCAAGACCCTGGACGAGGCGGGCACGATCAAGAACACCCAGATCGCCGAGGAACTGGCCTTGCCGCCCGTCAAGATCCACTGCTCGATCCTCGCCGAGGATGCGATCAAGGCGGCGATCGACGACTACCGCAGGAAGCAAGGCGCGTCGCAGACTGCCGAGCCCAGGGCGGCATAGAAAACGAGGGGAGAGCGGAAATGGCTGTCACGATGACAGAGCGCGCGGCGAAGCACGTCGCCGGCTTCATCGAGAAACGTGGCAAGGGCGTCGGCCTGCGGCTGGGCGTGCGCACGACCGGTTGTTCCGGCATGGCATACAAGCTGGAGTACGCGGACGCGCCGCAGCCCGAGGACCAGCAGTTCGAAAGCCACGGGTTGCGCATCTTCGTGGATCCGAAGAGCATGGCGTATCTCGACGGCACCGAACTCGACTTCGTGCGCGAAGGGCTGAACGAAGGCTTCAAGTTCAACAACCCGCAGGAAAAGAACCGCTGCGGCTGCGGCGAGTCCTTCAACGTCTGATCCACCGGCGGCGCCTTTCGCGCCGTCCCATGGCAGTGCCCGACGGCATGTCCCATCCGGACCACTTCGAACTCTTCGGCCTGGCGCCTCGCTTCGCGATCGACCTCGACGCGCTGGAGCGCGCGTACAGGGACGTCCAGTCGCGTGTGCACCCCGACCGCTTCGCGTCCGGGACCGCGGCGGAGCGCCGCGTCGCCATGCAGTGGGCGACCCGCGCCAACGAGGCTTACTCGACGCTGCGCTCGCCGCAGAAGCGTGCCGCCTACCTGGTCGAGCGCGCGGGCGTGCCGATCAATGCCGAGACGAACACCGCGATGCCGCCGGCCTTCCTGATGCAGCAGATGGAGTGGCGCGAGGTGCTCGACGACGCGCGGGGCAACCCCGCGGCGGTGGACGACGTGCGAAGGACCATGAACGGCGAGCGCGAAGAACTGCTCGCCGCCATCGAGCGCGCGATCGACGAGACGCGGGACCACGCGCAGGCCGCCTCGCTCGTGCGCCAGTTGATGTTCATCGACCGCTTCGCTTCCGAGATCGGCCAGGCCGATGAAGCGATGCACGCCCCCCGGGCCTCCGCCTGATGGCGCTGCTGCAGATCGCCGAGCCGGGCCAGTCGGTCGAGCCGCACCGCCATCGCCTTGCGGTCGGGATCGACCTGGGCACCACCAACTCGCTGGTCGCCACGGTGCGCAGCAGCATTCCCGGCGTGCTCGACGACACTGAAGGCCGCTCGTTGCTGCCCTCGGTCGTGCGTTTCCATCCGGACGGGTCGGCCGAGGTCGGCTATCCGGCGCACAAGCACCAGACCGTCGACCCACGCAACACGGTCGTGTCGGTCAAGCGCTTCATGGGCCGCGGCATGCGCGATGTCGAGCACATCGAGAACATGCCGTATGACTTCATCGACGCGCCCGGCATGCTGCAGCTGCGCACGGCGGCGGGGATCAAGAGCCCGGTCGAGGTGTCGGCCGAGATCCTCAGGGTGTTGCGCAAGCGTGCCGAGCAGGCTCTCGGTGGCGACCTCGTCGGCGCCGTGATCACCGTCCCGGCCTACTTCGACGACGCGCAGCGGCAGGCAACCAAGGACGCCGCCCGGCTGGCCGGCCTCAACGTGCTGCGGCTGCTGAACGAGCCCACGGCGGCCGCGGTGGCTTATGGCCTTGACCAGGGCGCCGAAGGCACCTACGCGATCTACGACCTCGGCGGCGGCACGTTCGACGTGTCGATCCTGAAGCTCTCGAAAGGGGTCTTCGAAGTGCTCGCTACGGGCGGCGACTCCGCGCTCGGGGGCGACGACTTCGACCATCGCCTGTTCTGCTGGGTGATCGAGCATTCGCGCGTGCTGCCTCTGTCGCCGCAGGACTCCCGGCTGCTGATGGTCAAGGCGCGCGAGGCGAAGGAGCGCCTGTCGGCCGAGCCGGAGGTGCGGATCAATGCCGTGCTGTCGACGGGCGAAGTGGTCGACGTAACGCTTGCAAGCGAGGAGTTCGCGCGGATGACGACCGGCCTCGTCGACAAGACGCTGGCATCGTCCCGCAAGGCCGTGGCGGACGCCGGCCTGCGGGTCACCGACATCACCGGCGTGGTGATGGTGGGCGGCGCAACGCGGATGCCCCACCTGCGGCGGGCGGTGGCGAAGTTCTTCGGGCAGACGCCGCTGACCAACATCGACCCCGACAAGGTCGTCGCGCTCGGCGCGGCGATCCAGGCCAACCTGCTCGCCGGCAATCGCGCGCCCGGCGACGACTGGCTGCTGCTCGACGTGATCCCGCTGTCGCTCGGACTCGAGACGATGGGCGGCCTCACCGAGAAGATCATTCCGCGCAACTCGACCATTCCGGTCGCGCGTGCCCAGGAGTTCACGACCTTCCGCGACGGCCAGACCGCGATCGCGATCCACGTCGTGCAGGGCGAGCGGGAACTCGTCTCCGACTGCCGTTCGCTGGCGCGCTTCGAGCTGCGCGGCATTCCGCCCATGGCGGCGGGCGCGGCGCGCGTGCGCGTCGCGTTCCAGGTCGATGCCGACGGGTTGCTGTCCGTGGGCGCACAGGAGATGTCGAGCGGAGCGCACGCTTCGATCAGCGTGAAGCCGTCGTACGGACTGTCGGACGACGAGGTCGCCCGCATGCTGCAGGAATCGTTCGGCGCCGCCGACTCCGACATGCACGCGCGCGAACTGCGCGAGCAGCTGGTCGAGGCGCAGCGGCTCGAGGAGGCGACGAAGGCGGCGCTCGTCGCCGACGGTGACCTGCTGAACGACGACGAACGCACGGACGTCGATCGCCTCATGACGGCGCTGGGCGTGGCGGTGCTGGGCAACGACCCGGCGACCATCAAGCAGGCGATCGAAGCGCTGGCACACGGCACCGACGAGTTCGCCGCGCGCCGCATGGACCGTTCGATCCGTGCCGCGCTGTCCGGCCGTCGTGTCGACGAGTTCGCGGGCGCAACGGTTCCGACCAGGTAACGATGCCGAAGATCACGGTCCTTCCGCATCCGGAAGTCTGTCCCGATGGTGCCGAGTTCGAGACGGCGCCCGGAGTGGCGCTGACCGACGCGCTGCTCGACCACCACGTCGACATCGAGCACGCCTGCGGCAAGGTGGCGGCTTGCACGACCTGCCACTGCATCATCCGCAAGGGCTACGCGTCGCTGCCGCCGCCGTCCGACATCGAAGAGGACCTGCTCGACCGCGCATGGGGCCTGACCTCGGTGTCGCGGCTGTCGTGCCAGGCGATCGTGCAGAACGAGGACCTGACCGTCGAGATTCCAAAGTACAGCATCAACTACGCCAAGGAAGGCAAATGACCATGCCGGCCCTCAAGTGGACCGACGTGCAGGAGATCGCGATCGAACTCGCGGAGAAGCATCCCGACGTCGATCCGATGACCGTGCGCTTCACCGACCTGCACAACTGGGTCCTCGAGCTCGAAAATTTCGCCGACGACCCGAAGCACTCAGGCGAGAGGATTCTCGAGGCCATCCAGCAGGCGTGGATCGCCGAGGCCGAGTAGCCGTCGGCTGGCCGACCAGAGTTCAGGTCTTCCTCCCGAGCGCGATCAGGGGCTCGAACACCCACTCGATCAGTCGCCGGCGGTCCTGCATCACGTCGGCTTCCAGCTGCATGCCCGCTGTCAGCGGCTGCGCGTGGCCGTACGCCATGACGTGCGGCGCGGCCAGCTTCACCGTGATGCGGTAGAGCGACTCCGGGGGCACGGGCAACGCAAGCTGCGGCGGCAATTCCGCCGGTGCCAATGCGACGCGGGATACCTGCGCGACCTCGCCGTCGAACTGGCCGAACTTCTGGAACGGATACGCCGCGAAACGCACGCGCACCTTCTGGCCACGCTCGACGAATCCGATCGCGCGGCTCGGGGCAAACAGGTGCGCTTCCATGGGGCTCCCGGATGGCAGCAAGGTGGCGAGCGGCTGCGGCCCGACATGCTGGCCGCGTTCGGCCGCAATGGCGGTCACCACGCCGTCCCGCGGCGCCGTCACCACCACCCTGCGCGCCGCCTCGGCGCTCACGATGTCCTGCTGCAGGGCGGAGATTTCCCGGTGCACTTCGGCCTGCTGCTGGGCCGCGCGCAGCGGATGCTGCTTCAGCTCGCCGGCGACGACGCCGATCTCGCGCCGCACCCCGAGCAGGCTGCGGTAGAGCGCCTGGTGGCGAGCGGTCTGTTCGAGCAGTTCGTCGCGTCGCTGGTGTGCCGTCTGCGGACTGACGAAGCCTTGCTGCGCGAGCTGCTCGAAGCGCGCCGACTGCTCGCCGGCCGACGCCTCCCGCGCCGCTTGCGTCGCCAGTTCATGGCGCAGCTGAACCGCCTCGAGTTCGAGCGCGGAGAGCCGCCGCGACAGCGCCGCCTCCTGCTGCTCGAACAGGCGAGCGCGCCGCTCGACTTCTTCCGAGAGGCTGGCGCGGCGCCGTCCCAGTTGCTCGAGCACGGCGGTCTGCGCGCCGGCGCGCTGTCCGGCCGTCTCTGTCATGCGCTCGGACCACACGACGAACAGCACCTCGCCCGTTCGCACCCGCTGGCCCTCCTCGACGTGCCGCTCGATCACGATGCCCGGCTGGGATGCCGCCAGCTTCAGGACGCCGGCAGCGGGCACGGTGATGCCGTTGATGCGGGTGCGCTTTGTGTACTGGCCGAAGACGAGCAGGGCCACCAGCGCGGCGCCGATCGCGGCGGCGGCGATGCACCAGATCGTGAATGACAGCGGTGGGCGCAGGACCACCTGGCCGAACATCGCGGCCTGCCGCGCTTCCAGCACTTCCTTGCGGAACAGTCCGGGCATGAGCGATGTGGGAGGCCGACCTGCGAAGCGTCCGTTTCCGCGTGTACGCTATCGGGCAGAGTATCGATTGCCAGCCCGACAACTGCCGGGGAAGGCGCGAGGGGAACGAAGAAGCGCTGGCAGCCGTCACTGGCGCTGGCGACCGAGCTGCGATCCTCCCGGGCCGACCGTCCAACTTCACGAGAACAACGCATGGCAGCGCCGACGATTGCATCCGGATTGAAGCAGCTTCTCGCGCGGTACATGCCGTTTTCGAGCATGACGCCGGAGCACCTGAACTTCGTCATCGAACACGTCGAAGTCGCGTACTTCGAACCTGGTGAGACGATCCTCGGTCCGTCCAGTGAGCCGCCATCCCACTGCTACATCGTGAAGCAGGGGCGCGTGCAGGGTGAGACGACCACCGAGAAGCGGGGCGAGGTCGCGTTCGAGGCCGACATCGGCGACTGCTTCCCGGTCGGCGCGCTGCTCGCCGGGCGCCCCGTGTCGCTGGTCTACCGTTCCGTGACGGACACCTTCTGCCTGCTGCTGCCGCGCACGCGCTTCGAGCAGCTCGCGCAGATGAGCGGGCCGTTCCTCGACTTCTGCAAGCGTCGTCTCGGCGCGCTGCTGGACCTTTCGCGCCAGCAGCTGCAGGCCACGTACGCGTCGGAAGCGAGCGCCGAGCGCACCATGAACACGGCGCTGCGCGACCTCGTCCGGGCGCGCAAGCCGTTGACTTGCGCGCCGGATACTCCGTTGCGCGAGGCCTTCGGGCGCATGCACCAGTCGCACGTCGGTTCGATCATCGTCGTTGAAGGTGACGCGGCGGGCGGCGACCGGCTCGCAGGCATCCTGACGCGCACCGACCTGATCGGACGCGTGATCCTCCCCGAGGTCCCGCTGACCGCGCCGGTCAGCACGGTGATGACGCGCGGCGTGCGGTCGCTGGACGCCGACGACACGGCGGCGGACGCCACGCTGCTGATGGCGGAGCACTCGATCCGCCACATCCCGGTGATGCAGCGCGAGGGCGGCCTGCGAAAGGTGGTCGGAGTGGTCTCCGAGCGCGACCTGTTCGCGCTGCACCGGCTGACGGTGCGCCAGCTCGCCGTCGCCATCCGGCGCGCCGACGGCGTCGAAGGCCTGTCGATCGTCGCGGCCGACATCCGGCGGCTGTCGCACCACCTGGTGGCGCAAGGCGTCGGGGCGGCCCAGCTGACGCGGCTCATCAGCCACCTGAACGACCAGCTGACCGTGCGGCTGCTCTCGCTGGCGTGCGAGAAGTTCCAGGTCGATCCGCAGTCGTTCTGCTGGCTGTCGTTCGGCAGCGAGGGGCGTGGCGAGCAGACGATCGCGACCGACCAGGACAACGGCATCCTGTACGTCGAGGCGGCCGGCGCGCGCGAGCGGTTGCTTGCGCTCGCCGATTTCACCAACGAAGCGCTGGCGTCGTGCGGCTTCCCGCTCTGCAGGGGAA
>CAYGXL010000002.1:0-45030 GCA_964353935.1 uncultured Burkholderiaceae bacterium
ACCGCGGCTGCGAGCACGGCTGCATCTACTGCTACGCGCGGCCGACGCACAGTTACCTGAACCTTTCGCCCGGGCTCGACTTCGAGACGAAGCTCGCGGCCAAGCGCAACGCGGCCGAACTGCTGGTGAAGGAACTCGCCGCGCCCGGATACACGCCGGAACTGATCATGATCGGCGTGAACACGGACGCCTACCAGCCCATCGAACGCGAGTTGAAGATCACCCGCGGGATCCTCGAGGTGCTGGCCGCCGCGCGCCATCCGTTCGGGCTCGTCACGAAGTCGTCGCTGGTCGAGCGCGACCTCGAACTCGTCGCGGCCATGGCGCAGCTGGGCCTCGCCTCGGTCAGCATCAGCATCACGTCGCTCGACTCGAAGCTGTCGCGCATCCTCGAACCGCGGGCAGCGAGCCCGAAGCGGCGGTTGCGAACGGTGCGCACGCTTGCCGAGGCCGGCGTGCCGGTGCGCGTGAACCTGGCGCCGGTCATTCCCTTCGTCAACGAGCCCGAGATCGAGGCGATCGTCGACGCCGCCGCGGATGCGGGGGCAAGGAACGCGCACTACACGGTGGTGCGGCTGCCCTGGGAGGTGAGCCCGCTGTTCGAGGAGTGGCTGCGGACGCACTTTCCCGGCCGGGCCCAGCGCGTGATGAACCGCATCCGTGAAATGCGCGGGGGGAAGAACTACGACGCCGGGTTCGGGAGCCGCATGACCGGAGAGGGCACCTGGGCAAAGCTCATCGAGCAGCGTTTCGCGCGCGCCAGCGCCCGGCATGGCTTCAGTGACAGCTGGCCGGCACTGCGGACCGACCTCTTCGTCCGTCCCCGTCTGTCGACACCGCAGATGGATCTGTTCTGAGCGATCAGCCCGCCGACCTGGCCACGCTTTCGAAGTAGGTCTGGAACAGCAGGGCGATCGTTGCCGTCAGGACGATGGTGCCAGCCGCCAGCGAGGCAATGGCGACCAGCACGGCATTCCAGCCGCTGCTGTTGCGACGGTCGGTGTTCGCGTTGAACCGGGCGTCGAACTTCTCGTCCGGCATCAGCGCCAGCACGAGTGCCTGCACGAAGCCGGCGATTACCGGGACCATCGCGACGAAGAAGGCGGGCGTCTGGTACCAGTTGCGCACGCCGAACAGCAACGGCAGCGCGCCAAGCGTGACGCCGAGTGGCAGCCACCAGAGCCCCTGGCCGAGGTAGACCCGGTTCAGTCCGAGGGCGCCGGTGAGGGCGGCGAGCAGCGCGGCAAGAGCCTTGTGGCGGAACCGGGGCATGGCGGACGCCATCATAGTGGTCCGAGGGACCGCTCTCCGGGCCCCGCCGCAGGCCTGGGTTCGGCTTGCCGCCGGAGGGCTGCCCCGGCTACAATCGCGAGTTTTCCGCGGTGCCGGCGGTACGTTCACGCACAGGCTTCCCCGCGGACCGAACAGTACGCAAGTACCGAACATAAAAGGGATTTGACCTATGGTCGTCATTCGCCTCGCCCGGGGCGGCGCCAAGAAGCGCCCGTTCTTCAATGTCGTCGCCACCGATTCGCGCAATGCGCGTGACGGTCGCTTCATCGAGCGCCTGGGTTTCTACAACCCGGTCTCTGCCGAAAGCGAGCCGCGCTTCCGCATCGCCAACGATCGCCTGGCCTACTGGACTGGCGTCGGTGCGCAGCTGTCGCCGACCGTTGCACGACTGGTGAAGGAGTTCAAGCCTGCCACCGTCGCTCCCGCTGCCAACGCCTGATCGGCGCGGAGTGAATGCGTGAGGCTGATGCTCCGTCCGACCTGATCGAACTCGGCGCCGTGCGCGGCGCCTACGGAATCAGGGGATGGGCGCGGGTCGTGCCTCACGCAACCGACGGCGGAGTGCTCGAAGCGATCCGCGAGTGGTGGATCATTCGGGACAGTGGCAAGCAGCGCGTGACGGTCGAGGAGTGCCGCCGTCACGGCGAGGCGATCCTCGCAAAGTGGCCGGGATGTGATTCGAAGGAAGCCGCCGACGCGCTCAAGGGTGCGAGCGTGGCGGTGGCGAGAGCGGCGTTCCCTCCGCTGCCGGAAGGGGAGCATTACCTGAGCGACGTGCTCGGCAGCCGGGTGGTGAACCGATCGGGCGAGATGCTCGGCGAGGTGAGCGGGCTGCGTGCCAATGACGCGGCGGGCGTCCTGCGCAAGTGGCTGGAAGTCGCCAACGGCAGCGAGACGCACCTGATCCCGCTGGTCGAACAGTACGTCGACGAGGTCGACGCAGCCGGCAAGCTGGTGCGGGTCGACTGGCAGCGAGACTGGTAGGAACGGCGGGTGAGGAACTGCGGATGCGCTTTGACGTGATCACGTTGTTCCCGGCCATGTTTGCGGCGGTCACGGAGCACGGCATCACGCGACGCGCCTGCGAACAAGGCCTGTGGTCGCTGGTGAGCTGGAATCCGCGCGACTTCACCAGCGATGCGCACCGGACCGTCGACGACCGGCCTTACGGCGGCGGGCCGGGAATGGTGATGATGGCCGAGCCGCTGGCGCAGGCGGTCGCGGCGGCGAAGGCAGATGGTGGCGCGGCGCGGGTCGTGACCTTCGCGCCGAACGGCCGGCCGCTGAGCGATGCGCGGGTGCGGCAGCTGGCGGAGCAGGGCGGTTCGCTCGCGCTGGTGTGCGGGCGGTACGAGGCGATCGACGAACGCTTCCTCGAGGAATGCGTGGACGAGGTGGTGTCCGTCGGTGACTTCGTGATGTCGGGCGGCGAAGTGCCGGCAATGGCGTTGATCGACGCTGTCGTGCGGCAGTTGCCCGGCGCGTTGAAGGAAGCGTCGGCGGACGAGGAGTCGTTCGCCACCGGCCTGCTCGATGGGCCGCACTACACCCGGCCGGAAGCATGGCGGGGCCGTGCGGTGCCGGATGTGCTGCTGTCGGGCCACCATGCGGACATCGCGCGGTGGCGGAGGCAGCAGGCGCTCGTGGCGACGCAGGCGGCGCGACCGGAGTTGATCGAGCGTGCGCGGGCCGAAGGCCGCCTGAGCGCGCAGGACGAAAAGTATTTGCGCGAAGGTGCGCAGAAGGGTGCGGCGGAGCGATCCGCCGCTTGAGCAAGGACCCATCCTCTCGGCGGCAACAAACGAACAGAGCCGTACGACGATGGTTAAAGGAGCAGAGATGGACATCATCCGGAAGCTGGAACAGGAAGAGATGGCGCGCGTGAGCGTCGGCAAGACGATCCCGACCTTCGGTCCGGGAGACACCGTGATCGTCAGCGTCAACGTCGTCGAGGGCACTCGCAAGCGCGTGCAGGCGTTCGAGGGCGTCGTCATCGGCCGCCGCAATCGCGGTCTCAACTCGTCGTTCATCGTTCGGAAGGTGTCGAGCGGGGAAGGCGTCGAGCGCACCTTCCAGCTGTATTCGCCGACGATCGCGTCGATCGAGGTGAAGCGCCGCGGCGACGTGCGTCGCGCCAAGCTGTACTACCTGCGCGAGCGTTCGGGCAAGTCCGCGCGCATCCGCGAGAAGCTGCAGCACAAGAGCGCCGCAGCGAAGGCCGCGGCCGACCAGGCGACGAAAGCCGAGTAGCAGTTGCACGGCAACCGGCCCGCGAAGGCCGCCGCTTGCGGCGGCCTTTTTGTTTCCCGCGCACTTCGATGAGTTCGTTCACGTCCGGACCTCCAACACGCCTGCCGGGCTTCGATCCGGAAACGGTTCCGCTCGACCCCGACTTCGCCGATCCGGCCCGGCGGGGCGTGCCGGTGCCGTTCGACGCGATGCGCCCGGCGGCGCTGCGGCAGCGCTTCGTCGAGCCTCCGCCGTGGTCTCCCGAAATGCGCTCGGACGCGCGCCTGTTCGATCGCGGCGTCGAGCCGCGGCCGGCCTCGGTCCTCGTGCCCCTCGTCGTCCGTGACAGTGGCGTTCAAGTGCTGCTGACGCAGCGCACCGCGCACCTGACGGATCACGCGGGCCAGATCAGCTTTCCCGGGGGGCGCGTCGAGGAGGGTGATGACGACGCGATCGCGACCGCCCTGCGCGAGAGCGAGGAGGAGATCGGCCTGCCGCCGGGCGTGGTGGACGTGCTCGGTCGCCTGCCCGAGTACCGCACCGTGACCGGCTACCGCGTGACGCCGGTCGTCGCGCTGATCGAACGGCCGTTCACGCTCCGGCTGGACACCTTCGAGGTCTCCGAGGCGTTCGAGGTGCCGCTCGCGTTCCTGATGGATCCGGCCAATCACGAACGCCGTCTCTATCGCTACGCCGACATCGCCCGCACCTTCTACGCCATGCCCTACCAGGCGGCGCGCCGCTACTTCATCTGGGGCGCAACCGCGGCCATGCTGCGGAACTTCTACCACTTCCTGCGCGCCTGAACGCGCCCCGGGGCGCCGCGCGCACGCCCTCTACAATCCGCCGCGGAGGTGTCGACCTTGGGCTGGCTTTCCCTCGTCATCACGTTGCTGCTGGAACAGCTGCGGCCGCTGCCGCGGTCCAACCCCGTGTACTCGGCGGTCCGCCAGGTATCGGGCTGGGCCGAGCGCAACCTGAACGCCGGGCGGAGACGTCACGGCGTGTACGCGTGGCTGCTCGTCGTCATCGGCCTGGCGCTCGTCGTCGGCGCGCTCTTCGCCGTCGCGTCGTCGATCAGCCCGATCCTCGGGCTGGTGGTCAATGTCGCCGTGCTGTTCGTCTCGCTCGGCTTCCGCCAGTTCAGTCATCACGGCACCGAGATCCAGATCGCGCTGGCCAACGGCGACCTGAACGCCGCGCGCCGCGAACTGTCCGCGTGGAAGCAGCAGAGCGATCCGGCGTTCACCGCTGCCGACCTCTCGCCCGACGAAGTGGTGCGGCAGGCGATCGAGCACGGGCTTCTGCTGGCGCAGCGGCACGTCTTCGGGGTCCTGTTCTGGTTCGTGGTGCTGCCCGGTCCGATGGGCGCCGTCGTGTATCGGCTCTCCGAGCACGTGTCGCGAGTCTGGAACCGGCCGCCTCTGTCCGGCACGCCGCCGGATCAGTTCGGCGACTTCGCGCGACGTGCCTTCGCCTGGATCGACTGGATTCCAGCACGCCTCACGTCGCTCGGCTTCGCGATCGTCGGTGACTTCGAAGGCGCGATCTACTGCTGGCGACAGGTGGCGCGGCAGGCACCGAGCGACGGCATGCCATCCCCGGACTCGCGCACGCTGATTCTCGCCACCGCCAGCGGCGCGCTCGGAATGCGGCTGTTCCCCGCGGCCGAAGCGGTGCAGCACTTCGACGAAGCCGGCAATGAGGGCGCGGGGCTGGCGGAACCGACGGTGGCGGCCCTGCGCTCGGTCGTCGGTCTCGTCTGGCGCGCGATGCTGCTGTGGCTCGCCCTGCTGCTCGCCCTGACGCTTGCGAACTGGCTTGCCTGATTCGCTAGGGCGGACGGACGGCGCCGCACTTCCAGCAGTTGCCGAACTGCGGCTCGGATTCCTCGCCGCACTCGGCGCAGCGCCATGGCGCGCCTGTGACCGGCCGCCGCAGTTGCTGCAGGACTTCGTCCGCACGCGCCTCGTCGCGGTCGTCCAGCACCCAGAGTTGCGGCGCGCATTCGAGGAACGGAATCTCGCCCATCGCACCCGAGAGCGTCGTGTTGCGCACCTCGCAGCGGATTCCGGCCGCGCGCAGCGTGTCGGCCCAGATGGCCGCCTGCAGCGGATGATCGGCGCGGGCGACCAGCTTCACAGCGGACGGGCCTCCGCCAGCGAGCGATAGAACGCGTAGCGATCCGCCGCGACGCTGCTGTCGCCGACCAGGGCGCGCACCGCGCAGCCGGGCTCGGTGAGGTGGCGGCAGTCCTGGAACCGGCACTGGCCCAGTGCTGGACGGAACTCCGGGAAGCTCTCCGCCAGCTGGCCGACCGGCACGTGCGCCAGTCCGAACTCCTGGAACCCGGGGGTGTCGACGACCGAGCCGCCGAAGGGCAGGGTAAAGCGGCGCGACGCCGTGGTGGTCTGCTTGCCGAGGTCGAGCCGCTGCGAATACTCCCGGGTGCGCGCGCCGGCGTCGGGAACCAGGAGGTTCAGCAGCGTGGACTTGCCCATGCCGGACTGGCCGACGAGCAGGCTGGCGCGATCGCGCGCGATCGTGGTCAGCGCCGCGCGGGCGCGCTCCGGGTCGGACTTCGCAGAGATGGCGAGCGTTGCAACGCCGAGCCGTTCGAGCGCCTCGCGGAACCTGCCCGCTTCGCCGTCGTCATCGAGGTCGGTCTTGTTCTGGATCACCACGGCTTCGATGTCGGCCACGTGCGCAGCCACGAGCGTCTTCCAGACGAACCAGCGATTGAACGTCGGCCGTGCCGCGTAGACGACCAGCACGCGGTCGATGTTGGCGGCCAGTTCCTTGGTCCGGAATTCATCGGCGCGAAACAGGAGCGAAGCGCGGGGACTGACCGACTCGATGCGGGCCAGCCCGGGTGCGGATGCGCGCGCCTGGACAAGGTCTCCGACGACGACATCGCCCTTCCTGCCGCGACGCGTCGCCGTCCAGACCGTGCCGCCTTCGTCCTCGATGAGGGACTGCCTGCCGAACGTCGCCACGACCCGCGCGTCGAAATCCGCCGCGCCGGGGGATTGCGCAGCTGCTCTCATGCGGATGCCGACGCCGCGCGTTGCGCGTAGATGGCGTCGGCCTTCGCCGCGCAGATGAAGTCGTTGTCGGAAATGCCGCCGACCGAGTGCGTGCTGAAGCGGACTTCGCACCGGTCGTAGCCGACGGCGAGGTCCGGGTGATGATCTTCGGCGTGCACGACCCAGGCCAGCGCGTTCACGAACGCGATCGTCTCGTGATAGTTCGAGAAGCGAAAGGTCCGCGCGATCGCTCCGCTCGCGAGCTTCCAGTCAGGCAGCAGCGACAGTTGCGCCGCGACCTCGCCATCCGGCATCGCGCCGGACGCGAGCTGCCGGCACCGCGACGCGAGCAGCGCCTGGCGGCTCCTCACGTCATGCCGCCTGCTGCGCCAGCCGCTGGATGCGGAGCGACGCCGGCGGATGCGAGTCGTAGAAGGCCGAGTGCAGCGGATCCGGCGTCAGCGTCGACGCGTTGTCCTGGTAGAGCTTCACCAGGGCGTTGACGAGGTCGCCGGCGGAGGCGTGGCGCGCGGCGAAGGCATCCGCCTCGAACTCGTGCTTGCGGGACAGCAGGCTCGCGACGGGCGCGAACACGAACGTGAACACGGGCAGGACGAGTGCGAACAGCACCAGCGCCACGCCGTGGTTCGAGCCGGCCAGCGAAGGCGTCACCCCGAGCCCGGTGTAGAACCAGGGCTGAGTGATCAGCCAGCCGAGCAGCGCGAGGAACGCGAGGCTGGCGATGAACGAGAAGACCAGCCGCTTGGCGATGTGCTTCAGCTTGAAGTGACCGAGTTCGTGCGCGAGCACGGCCTCGATCTCCGACGGCTGGAGCCGCTCGACCAGGGTGTCGAAGAACACGATGCGTTTCGCGCGTCCGAGGCCCGTGAAGTACGCATTGCCGTGCGCCGACCGGCGCGAGCCGTCCATCACGAACACGCCCTTGCTCGAGAATCCCGTGCGCGCAAGGAGCGCGGTGATGCGTTCGGCGAGACTCCCGTCCTTCAGCGGCTCGAACTTGTTGAACAGCGGCGCGATCAGCGTCGGGTACAGCACGAGCACGAGCGCGTTGAAGCCAACCCAGAGCAGCCACGCATAGAGCCACCACAGCTCGCCCGCGCTCCGCATCAGCCACAGCACGGCCGCGAGCAGCGGCAGGCCCAGCAGCGCGGTCAGCACGAGCGACTTGGCGAGGTCCGCGATCCACAGCTTCAGCGTCATCCGGTTGAAGCCGAACTTCTGCTCGATGCGGAACTGGCGGTACCAGGAGAAGGGCAGGTCGAGCACGCTGGCGGCGAGCAGCACGACAGTGACGACCAGCATCTGGAGGACGAAGTCGCTGGCGCCGATTTCGCCGAGGCGGGCGACGATCCAGTCGAGTCCGCCAAGCAGCGTCGCGGCGACGAGAACGAGTGCGCCCACGGCGGTTTCGAACATGCCGAGCCGGGTTCTCTCGACGGTGTAGGCGGCCGCTCGACGGTGCGCCTCGATCGGCACGCGGTCCGCGAACTGCGTCGGCACGGCGTTCGCGTGCGCCATGACATGGCGGATCTGCCGAAAGGCGAGCCAGTACTTGAGGCCGACCATGGCCAGCAGGAAGGCGACGAAGGCGAACGTCAGGAAGAGGGACATCGGGACCAGAAAAGGCAAGGCGCGCGTCTCGCTATGCGACAATCGCGCGCCCCTGAAGTTCAGGAAATTATGTCACAGCCCCCCGAGGTCATCGCCGCACGTCATCCCCGGTTCTCCGAGACGAATTTCATCTGGGTAGACATGGAAATGACGGGCCTGAATCCCGACTCCGACCGCGTGATCGAGGTGGCGATCGTCGTCACCGATGCAGCCCTCGACGTCATCGCCGAAGGACCGGCGCTCGCCATCCACCAGGAGGAGCGGATCCTCCTCGGGATGGACAGCTGGAACACCGCCACGCACGGGCGTTCAGGACTGACCGAACGCGTGCGGGTTTCGGACCTGGATGAGGAAGGGGCGACGGACCGGCTTCTCGAGTTCCTTGCGCCGCTCGTGCCGCGCGGCAAGGCGCCGATGTGCGGCAACACGATCTGCCAGGACCGCCGCTTCATGGCGCGCTGGATGCCGCGGCTCGAGGCTCACTTCCACTACCGCAATGTCGACGTCAGCACGCTGAAGGAACTCGCGCGCCGCTGGCAGCCCGAGGTGTACCGCTCGTTCGAGAAGAAGAGCCGGCACGAGGCGCTCGCCGACATCTACGAGTCGATCGACGAACTGAAGCACTACCGCGCTCACTTCCTGCGCGCGTAGCGCCGGAGCGCGCGGTCACGACGCCTTCGGGGTCGAAGCGGCCGGTTCGACCGAGCCGGTCGCTGTCGCGGCCGCGACGACGCCGGTCGCTTCCGGAGTCCCGGGATCGCGCGCGCTGATCCACTTGCGGCCCAGCGCGATTCCCAGGGCGAGCAGCACCGGGCCGAGGATCACGCCGATGAAGCCGAACGCGATGACGCCTCCGAGCACGCCGAGGAAGATCAGGGCGACCGACAGCGTCGAGCCGCGCGCTATCAGCAGCGGCTTCACGAAGTTGTCGATGCTGCTGATGACCACCGCGCCCCAGACGACCATGAAGATCGCCCACCCGGTCTCGCCCTGCAGGTAGAGCCACCCGGCCGCGCCGCCCCACAGCAACACCGGTCCCATCGGCACGACCGACAGCACGAAGGTGCCGATGCTCAGCAGGAAGGCGCCCGGGACCCCGGCGATCAGGAATCCGATGAACGCCACGATGGCCTGCGCCGCTGCCGTTCCGGCGATGCCGATGAACACGCTGCGCGTGGTGTTGACGACGATGTCGAGGACCTCGACGCTCATGTCGCCCGAGATGCGTCCCGAGATGCGGCCGATGACGTCGGCGACCCGATGGCCGTCGCGGTAGTAGAAGAACACGATGAACGTGACCAGCAGCAGCTGCAGGATGCCGTCGCCGAGTGTGCGAACGATGGCCACCGAGAGCTTGCCGGCCGGCTCGAGCAACTTCTGCGCGATCGCCGTCAGCTGGTCCTTGTCGCTCACGAGCACGGTGAGCTGGTCGTAGATCCGTTCACCGATGACCGGGACGCTCTTCAGCTGTTCGGGCACATGGACGCCGCCGGCGAACCATCCCTTGACCGTCGCGAACAGCCCCGGCAACTGGTCGGCCGAGGCAACCGCGAGAAAGGCGATCGGAATGACGACGAGCACGAGGATCAGCAGCATCATCAGCGCCGCTGACCACGAAGCGCGTTGCCCCATCGCATCGTGGAGTCGCCGGTACAGCGGCCAGGTCGCGATGGCAAGCACGCCGGCGACGAGCAGCGCACTGAGGAACGGCTGCAGGACCAGGTAGATTCCGAGGACGATGATGCCGGCGCCGACGAGCCGGAAGATCACGTCGAAGCGGCCGGTCATCGTGGACAGCGGCATATCGGGCATGGTTTGTCGGAATCCTCTAGTCGTGCGCTGCGGCCTGCGGCACCGGCCGACCGCATGGTCCCCCCGGCGGGAATCGAACCCACATCTAGCGCTTAGGAGGCACTTGTTCTATCCATTGAACTACGGGGAGCGGACGGCAGTATAGCGATGGGGTCACGTAGAATTCTTCCCCTTCCGCCGGCAGTCCCGCACCTTGAACTCCACTCGCCGTCCTCAATGGGTCCTCGCGGCCGCCGTCGCCATCCTGCTGATCGCGCTGGGCGTGCGCGCCACGTTCGGCCTGTTCCTGCAGCCGATGAGCGTGGAGCAGGGCTGGACGCGCGAGGTGTTCTCGCTCGCCTTCGCGATCCAGAGCATCGTGTGGGGCATCGGTGCTCCGGTCTTCGGCGCGATGGCCGACCGCTACGGCGCGGGCCGGACCATCGTGCTCGGCACGCTCCTGTATGCCGCCGGCCTGGCGGGGATGGCGCACGCGCAGTCGCCGTCCGACCTGTACTGGACCGCCGGCGTGCTGTGCGGACTCGGCCAGAGCGGAACGACATTCGGCGTCGTGCTGGGCGTCGTCGCCCGCAACTTCTCTGCCGCCAGGCGCAGCACGGCGCTAGGCATCGCGAGCGCCGGCGGATCGATGGGCCAGTTCGTGATGGTGCCGTTTGGCCAGCAACTGATCGCGCACTTCGACTGGTATGCGGCCCTGCTGGTGCTGTCGACGGTGGCGGCGTTCGGCCTGCCGCTCGCGTACATGCTGCGCGGCAAGGCCGACGCCGTGGCCGCGCAGATGCACCAGTCGCTGGGGGCGGCGTTCCGCGAGGCGGTCGGCACCGGCTCGTACCACTACCTCTTCTGGGGCTTCTTCGTCTGCGGGTTCCACACGGCGTTCATCACGCTGCACCTTCCTTCCTACGTGATGGACCGCGGGCTGACCGCCACGCACGGCGCAATCGCGATCGCGTTGATCGGCCTGTTCAACGTCGTCGGCTCGTATGGCTGCGGCTGGCTGGGCGGGCGCTACAGCAAGAAGAACCTGCTGGTGTGGGTGTACGGGCTGCGCTCGGTGTTCATTGCGCTGCTGCTGCTCTTCCCGCTGACGCCCGTCGTGCTCTACGCGTTCGCCGCCGGGATGGGACTGCTGTGGCTGGGCACCGTGCCGCTCACCAACGGCCTGATCGGCCAGATCTACGGGCTGCGCTATGCGTCGACGCTCTACGGCATCGTGTTCCTGGGTCACCAGATCGGCGCTTTCGTCGGCGTGTGGCTCGGCGGCTACGCGTTCGAGACGACCGGTTCGTACGACCTGATATGGTGGCTGGGCATCGGGCTTGCGTTCATGGCGGCGGCGCTGTCGTGGCCGATCGATGAACGGTCGCTGGCGCGGCCCGCGGCTACTCCCGTCTGAACACACGGTCAAGCATGTCTCGACGTTTCACAGTGCTCATTTGGATCGCCGCAACAGCGCTGCTTGCGGCGGGCTTCGCGGGCTACCTGCACCCGGACATGCGCCTCGACTGGGCCGCCATCGCCCAGATGTGCGGAATCCGCTGACGACTCCTGTCACGATGCGCGCGGTGCTCATCAACTGAACAATCCGACGGGAGCCAGCAACGGCGCGGGTTTGCGCGTTCCGGCCCCGGTCTTTTCCACAGACACTGGGGACAACTTCCCTTTCCGCTTCCACATAGAACCAGGCCATGCAGGAAAAGCAGAAGACTTCTTCGAACCGCCGCGCCGCCGAGTACGGCGAGGCTTCGATCCGCGTGCTGAAAGGGCTCGAGCCCGTCAAGCAGCGGCCGGGCATGTACACGCGCACCGACAGCCCGTTGCACGCGGTGCAGGAAGTGATCGACAACGCGTCGGATGAAATCCTCGCGGGCTCGGGCAGCCGGATCGACGTGACGCTGCACAAGGACGGCTCGGTCACCGTCGACGACGATGGCCGCGGAATTCCGGTCGGACTGCATCCGGAGGAGAAGGCGCCGGTCGTCGAGATCGTGTTCACGCGCCTGCACGCCGGCGGCAAGTTCGACAAGCGCGCCGGCGGCGCGTACTCGTTCTCGGGCGGCCTGCACGGCGTCGGCGTTTCGGTCACCAATGCCCTCGCGTCGCGGCTGGACGTCACCGTCTGGCGCGACGGCCGGATGCATACCATTGGATTCGGCGACGGCGACGTGACGCAGCCGCTGAAGTCGATCTCGGCCAGGGGCACGAACAAGGAGACCGGTACGCGCGTCACGGTGTGGCCGAACCCGAAGTACTTCGACACGGCGCAGGTCCCGGTCGACGAACTCGAGCGGCTGCTGCGCAGCAAGGCGGTGCTGCTGCCTGGCACCGAGATCACGCTGACGCTCGAGAAGAGCGGAGTCACCCGGCGCTGGAAATACGAGGGCGGGCTGCGCGAATACCTGCTGAGCCTGCTGCCGGCCGATCCGCTGCTGCCGCCGTTCGAATCGTCCGCCTTTGCGGGCGCCGACGACGAAACCTTCGCCGAAGGCGAGGGCGCGAACTGGGTCGTCGTGTGGACGGAGGAGGGCCCGGTCGCGCGCGAGTCGTACGTCAACCTCATCCCCACGCCGGCGGGTGGCACGCACGAGGCCGGGCTGCGCGAAGGGCTCTTCAATGCCGTTCGTGCATTCATCGACGCTCACAGCCTGCAGCCCAAGGGTGTGAAGCTGCTGCCCGAGGACGTCTTTGCGCGCGCCAGCTTCGTGCTCTCGGCCAAGGTGCTCGATCCGCAGTTCCAGGGCCAGATCAAGGAGCGGCTGAACAGCCGGGACGCGCTGCGCCTGGTCTCGTCGTATGTCCGCCCTCAACTCGAGTTCTGGCTGAACCAGCACCCGAACGAGGGGCGGCAGCTTGCGGAACTGGTCGTCCGGCAGGCGCAGGCGCGTGCGCGCGCCAGCCAGAAGGTCGAGAAGAAGAAGGGCTCCGCGGTCGCCGTGCTGCCGGGCAAGCTGACCGACTGCGAGTCGACCGAGATCGATCGCAACGAACTGTTCCTCGTCGAGGGCGATTCCGCCGGCGGATCGGCGAAGATGGGCCGCGACAAGGAGTACCAGGCGATCCTGCCGCTGCGCGGCAAGGTGCTGAACACCTGGGAGGTCGAGCGCGACCGCCTCTTCGGGAACGCGGAGGTTCACGACATCTCGGTGGCCATCGGCGTCGATCCGCACGGCGCGCACGACAACGTCAACCTCGAGGCGCTGCGCTACGGGAAGATCTGCATCCTGGCCGATGCCGACGTCGACGGCTCACACATCCAGGTGCTGCTGCTGACGCTGTTCTTCCGCCACTTTCCGCAGCTCGTGCATCGAGGACACATCTTCGTCGCGCGTCCGCCGCTGTTTCGCGTCGACGTGCCCGCGCAGGGCAAGCGTCCCGCGCGTCGTCTCTACTGCCTCGACGACGACGAACTCGACGCGGTGGTCGACAAGCTCGCGGACGAGGGCGTGAAGCCGGGCAGCTGGGACATCGGACGATTCAAGGGCCTGGGCGAGATGAGCCCGGAGCAGTTGTGGGAGACCACGATGAGTCCGGACACCCGCCGGCTGCTGCGGGTAGGCCTCGGTGACATGGCCGAGGAGCAGACGGCCGCGATGATGACGATGCTGATGGGCCGCGCCGAGAGCCAGGCGCGGCGCGCGTGGCTCGAGGAGCACGGCCACGAGGTGGAAGCGGACATCTGACGCTCATTCAGCCGGTTGGCCGGGTCGGGATACCGGAGACCGGTGGTTCTCGTCCGGAGCCCTTCACGCATACTTTCGCGCGCGGGGGAGCCGTGTGGGCGTCCCCATGAGGGACCTGGATGCCTGGAGAGAAACGTCATGGGAGCGGCGAAGGGCCGGCGCCGGCGCGCGGCCTCGCCGCTTTCGCGGACGCCGCCTGGATGCGGACGCTGATCGGCGTCCTGGCCGTGCTGTCGATGGTGACGCTGATCGGCACGCTGGCAGCGGGAGGCGCAGGGCGGACGATGGCGCTGCTCCACGCGCTGTCGGGCGCAGCGCTCTTCGTCGTGCTGGTGGTGTGGCTGATGGCCAGTCGCTCGGCGCTCACCGCCGTCCGCGAGCAGCGCCGCGCGTGGCAGGAGTCGCGCCGGCTGATGGAAGACCTCGTCGATGAACAGGCACGCGCGCAGGAGCGGATCGAGCGCCTCGCGACCGTCGACAGCCTGACGCAACTCGCGAATCGCCAGACCTTCGACGAGCGCGCCGCCCGCCTGCTCGCCGGCGCGTACTCCGAGAGCAAGCGCTGCGCGCTGCTGTTCATCGACCTCGACAACTTCCGGCTGCTGAACAACGGATACGGGCATCGTGTCGGCGACGAGATGCTGTCGGTCGTCGCCGGTCGGCTGCGGGACATCATCGCGGAGCCGGACCTGATCGGACGCCGCGGCGGCGACGAGCTGGTGGCGCTGCTGGTCGACATCCCGGGCGCCGACCGCGCGGTCGAGGTCGCGCAGGCACTGATCAAGTCGATCTCCGAACCCGCCCGCATCCTCGGAATGGAAGTGGCGGTGACGCCGTCGGTCGGCATCAGCTTCTTCCCGCAGGACGGCGTGGATCTCGACTCGCTGCTCAACGCCGCCGACGCCGCCATGTACCAGGCGAAGGAGAGCGGTCGCCGCACGTACGCGTTCTACACGCCCACGGTGGCGCGCCGCGTCGACTTGCGGCTCCGTCTCGAGCAGCGCCTGCGCAAGGCGGTCGAGTCGCGCGACTTCCGACTGTTCTACCAGCCGCTCGTTTCGCTGGCGGACGGCAAGATGGTCGGCGCCGAGGCTCTGATCCGGTGGCGTGACGCCGAACTTGGCGACATCTCGCCGGCCGAGTTCGTGCCGATCGCCGAGGAGTCGGGACTGATCGTCGGGCTGGGCGACTGGGTGATCCGCGAGGCGTGCCGCCACCGGCAGGAGTGGCGCGCGCTCGGCATCGACGTGCCGCCGGTGTCGCTGAACATGGCGGGCGTGCAGTTGCGGCAGCTCGGCTGCGTCGACGACCTGCTCGACGTGCTCGGCGAGTACGGCGTGGCCACGACGGAGATCGAGATCGAAGTGACGGAGACCGGCCTGCTCGACACGTCGGCCGTGTCGCGCGAGAACCTGGTCAGGATGCGCAACGCGGGCATCCGGATCGCGCTCGACGACTTCGGCGTCGGCTTCTCCAGCCTGGCGCACCTGCGCGACCTTCCGATCCATCGCCTGAAGATCGACCGCAGCTTCACGGTCGAGTGCATGCGGGACGCGCGGACCCTGACGATCGTCAAGGCGGTCGTCGAGATGGCGCGTTCGCTCGGAATCACGGTGACTGCCGAAGGAATCGAAACGCAGGCGCAGCAGACGTGGATGCAGCACCTCGGCTGCGACTCCGCCCAGGGCTACCTGTTCGCCCGGCCCATGACCGCCGAGGACTTCCTGAAGCTCTTCGTCGATCGCCGCGGCGCCGGTCGCGAACGCTCGCTGATGCACTAAGCTCCGGTTCCCGCGATGCAGGCGCGGACCGCAAGCGAGCACGCAACATGTACACGACGTGGTTCAAGGGGCAGTGGAGCGACGGCAATACGCCGCTCATCGGCGCGATGGATCACGGCGTCTGGCTGGCTTCGACCGTGTTCGACGGCGCGCGCTCGATCCACCGGATGGCGCCGGACCTGCGCGCGCACTGCCGGCGCACGTTCGACTCGGCGGAGCGCGTCGGCCTCGGCGTGCCGCTGACGGTCGATGACATGGTCGAGCTTTGCATCCAGGGCATCCACCGGTTTCCCGAAGACGCCGACCTCTACATCCGGCCGCTGGTGTTCGGCACCGAAGGCCTGCTCGTGCCCAGCAGTTCGGACTTCGCGCTGACGCTGTTCGACGCGCCCCTGCCGCCGTTCGCCGGCTTCTCGGCCATGCTGTCGAGCCGCCGTCGCCCGTCGCCGCTTGCGGCCACGACGGACGCCAAGGCCTCCGCGCTGTATCCCAACGTGGCCCGTGCCCTGCGCGAAGCGAAGTCCGCAGGCTTCGACAACGCGGTCATCCTCGATCCCGACGGCCACGTCGCCGAGTTCGCCACCGCGAACCTGTTCTTCGTGGCGGCCGACGGCACGGTCGTCACGCCGGCG
This sequence comes from uncultured Burkholderiaceae bacterium, assembly GCA_964353935.1. GTDB lineage: Bacteria > Pseudomonadota > Gammaproteobacteria > Burkholderiales > Burkholderiaceae_F > JAOUJD01. Next base: position 16,086 of record CAYGXL010000002.1, read on the forward strand.
GCGAACGGCACCTTCCTGGCGGGCATCACTCGCGCCCGCGTGATCAACCTGCTCGCGGACGACGGCGTCGCTGTCCAGCAGAGAACGGTCGAGCCGGTGGAGCTCGAGACGGCGCGCGAGATCTTCAACACCGGCAACTACGGCAAGGTGATGCCGTGCACGCGCTACGGCACGCACGAAATGCCGATCGGGCCCGTCGCCGCCCGCGCGCGCGAGCTCTACCTGAAGTTCGCGGAGCAGTGCCGGGTCTAGCGGTGCCGGCCCAGCAGGCTGCTGCGCGGGCTGGAGTCACCTGCGTCACCTGCGCGCCGCCCGCGCTGCGGGGCACCGCGACTCCGCGCGACTCGGCGGCGGGCGGCGACGTCCCGCGGCGCTTCCTGCGGGCCCGCAGCTTTCGGAGTGAGGCCTGCGCGCGCTCGGGCGGCGTGCCTTCCGGCCGTGGGATCGCATGGCCCGCCGTACCGGTCGACCCCGACCACACGCGCGGCGCCTGGGCGGGCGGTGGGGCGCCTCGCGGAGCGGCCGTCAGGCGGCGGGCGTACCAGTTGCGCGAGGGCAGCGGGCCGGGCGGGCACAGCCGCGAGGCACCACCGTTGGCGCGGCGAAGGCAACGCTCCGAAAGCTGTGGGCCCGCAGGGATTGCGGCGCGCTGAATGACGCCCGCCGCGACGGGCGCGGAGGGAGGTACCCCGCCGCCCGCCCAGGCGCAGGCGACGGCCCCTCGGTGTTCCCGTTCACATCGGGCCCGCGCGACTGCGGATTCGGCGCACTGACGTAAGATCCCTTGATACGCGCCATTCGTGCGCGACTTCCCCCGATGCTCGAACAACAGACACTTTTCCCCCCGGGCGACCGCGGGGACGACGACAACGCGCTGACGCTCGGCCGCTTCGCGCAGCAGGCCTACCTCGACTATGCGATTTCGGTCGTGAAGGGGCGCGCGCTGCCGGACGGCGCAGATGGCCTCAAGCCCGTGCAGCGTCGCATCCTCTATGCGATGAATGCGATGGGGCTGGCTGCCGGAGCGCGGCCGGTCAAGTCGGCGCGCGTCGTCGGCGACGTGCTGGGCCGCTACCACCCGCACGGCGACCAGGCCGCGTACGACGCGATGGTGCGGATGGCGCAGGACTTCTCGTTGCGCTATCCGTTGATCGACGGGCAGGGCAACTTCGGCAGCCGCGACGGCGACGGTGCGGCGGCGATGCGCTACACCGAAGCGCGGCTCACGCCGATCGCGCGACTGCTGCTCGACGAGATCGACGAAGGCACTGTCGACTTCATGCCGAACTACGACGGCTCCACGCAGGAGCCGCGCCTGCTGCCCGCGCGGCTGCCCTTCGTGCTGCTCAACGGTGCCTCGGGCATCGCCGTCGGCATGGCCACCGAGATTCCGTCGCACAACCTGCGCGAAGTCGCGGACGCCACGCTGCTCCTGATGAAGAATCCGACGGCGAAGCTGGAGGACGTGCTGCGGGCAATGCCCGGCCCGGACTTCCCGGGCGGCGGCCAGCTCATCTCCTCGGCTCAGGAGATCCGCGACGTCTATGCCTCTGGACGCGGCAGCCTCAAGGCCCGCGCACGTCACGAGTTCGAGGAACTCGCGCGCGGGCAGTGGCAGCTCGTCGTCACCGAGCTGCCTCCGGGTGCGTCGTCGCAGCGCGTCCTCGAGGAGATCGAGGAGCTGACCAACCCGAAGGTCAAGGCCGGCAAGAAGGCGCTCACCGCGGAACAGGTCCAGACCAAGCAGCTCGTGCTGTCCGTGCTGGACGCGGTGCGCGACGAATCCGGCAAGGACGCAGCGGTGCGCCTGGTGTTCGAGCCGCGCACGGCGAAGGTCGATCGCGAGGAAATGGTGCGCGTTCTGCTGTCGCACACCAGCATGGAGTCGAGCGCGCCGGTCAACCTCGTGATGATCGGCCGCGACGGGCGCCCGCGCTGCAAGCCGCTGACCGAGGTGCTGCTGGAGTGGATCGAGTTCCGGGTCGCCACCGTGCGACGGCGCTCGCAGCACCGGCTCCAGAAGGTGCTGGACCGGATCCACATCCTCGAGGGCCGGCAGGCGATCCTGCTGAACATCGACAAGGTCATCAAGCTGATCCGCAATTCGGACGAGCCGAAGCCGGACCTGATGAAGGCCTTCAAGCTGTCCGAGCGGCAGGCCGAGGACATCCTCGAGATCCGCCTGCGCCAGCTGGCTCGCCTCGAGGGCATCCGCATCGAGCAGGAACTCGCGGAGCTGCGCAAGGACGAGTCGACGCTCGGCAAGCTGCTCGGCTCCGACGCCGTGCTGCGCAAGCAGGTCGCGAAGGAGATCGAGGACGACGCGAAGAAGTATGGCGACAAGGACAGGCGCCGCACGCTCATCAGGGAGGCGGAGCGGGCCACGTTCGAGGCCAGGGTCGCCGACGAGCCGGTGACGGTGATCGTGTCGGAAATGGGATTCGTGCGCGCGCGCGGCGGCCACGGGCACGATCCTTCGCAGTTCACGTTCAAGACCGGGGACGGCCTGTACGGCGCGTTCGAGTGCCGCACGGTCGACGCGCTGGTCGCGGTCGGCAGCAACGGGCGCGTGTACTCGGTGCCGGTCGCGCAGTTGCCGTCGGCGCGCGGCGACGGGTCGCCTTTCACGTCGATGATCGATCTCGCTCCCGGGTCGAAGCTGATCGGCTACGTCGCCGCCGCGCCGACGACCGCGCTGGTGATCGCGACGACCAACGGCTACGGCTTCACCTCGACGCTGGGCGATCTCGTGTCGCGCCCGAAGGCCGGCAAGCAGTTCGTCAACGTGGACGACGGCGCCGAGCCGCTGCGGCCGCAGGTCTTCGATCAGGCGGGCGACCGCTTTCTCATGTGCATGTCGGAAAAGGGGCGCGTGCTCGTGTTCGACATCTCGGAGGTGAAGGCGCAGTCCGGCGGCGGCCGCGGCGTCACGCTGATGGACCTCGACGACGGCGAAAAGCTGGTGGTCGCCCTGCCGGTGGCAAAGGCCGGCGCGGTGCTGCACGCGACGAAGGGAACCGCGGCCAGGCCGGTCGAGGTGAAGCTGGCGGGCGCGGCGATGGAAGCGCAGCGCGGTCACCGCGCGCGCAAGGGCAAGCTGGTCGACCCGAAGCTCAGGCCGCCGTTCCGGCTGGCGCGCGAGCGCAGTTGAGCGTCGCGTCGGTTCGTTACTCTTCGGCACTGCGGGACACCGAAGCTCGACCCCGACACTGGACTTTCAAGCCGGAGCCTGACATACGATGAAGGTGCTCTACACCTCGATGTTGCTGCTGCACGTCCTCGGCGTCGTCGTCTGGGTCGGCGGCATGTTCCTGATGCACGTCGCAGTCCGCCCGGCGGCCGTCGAACTGCTGCAGCCGCCGCAGCGGCTGCAGCTGATCGCATCGGTGCTCGGGCGCTTCTTCTCCTGGGTCGCCATCGCGATCGTCGCGGTCCTGCTGAGCGGGATCGGCATGATCCTCGAGGGCGGCGGGTTCCGGAACGCGCACCTGTCGGTGCACGTGATGTTCGCGATCGGCCTGGCGATGATGGCGATCTTCCTGCACATCCGGCTCGTGCCGTTCAGGCGCCTGCAGTCGGCCGTGGTGTCGTCGGACTGGCCGGCGGCCGCGCGTCACCTGGAGCAGGTGCGCCTGCTGGTCACGACCAACCTGGTGCTGGGGATACTCACGATCGCCGTCGCGACGATCGGGCGCGCGGTTCTGTAGCCGCGGCGTTCCCTCGCCGACCATCCGCAGCGCCCGGCCGACCCGCACGGCGGGCGGCCTTCCGGGGCGCTTGAAACGCCGATCTCCGGCCCCATGTCTCGCGCGACGGATTGGGCAACAGCAACGGACCACACGAAAGGAGCACCGATGGAGGCGCACGCCGAGGCCGCGACCGCGAAGCAGACACTGGGCTTCCAGGCTGAAGTCAAGCAGCTGCTGCAGCTGATGATCCACTCGCTGTACAGCAACAAGGAGATCTTCCTGCGCGAGCTGATCAGCAACGCCTCGGACGCGTGCGACAAGCTGCGCTTCGAGGCGATGACCCGGCCCGAACTGCTCGAAGGACACGGCGAGCTGGCGATCACGGTCGCGTTCGACAAGGCCTCTCGCACGGTCACCGTCTCCGACAACGGCATCGGGCTCTCGCGTGCCGAGGCCATCGAGCACCTCGGCACGATCGCGAAGTCGGGCACGCGCGAGTTCTTCTCGCAGCTCACGGGCGACCAGCAGAAGGACGCGCAGCTGATCGGCCAGTTCGGAGTCGGTTTCTACTCGAGCTTCATCGTCGCCGACCGCGTGACGGTCGTCTCGAGGCGCGCCGGGCTGCCCGCGGTCGAGGCGATCCGCTGGGAGAGCGATGGCGAGGGCGAGTTCACGGTGGAACCGGCGGAACGGGCCGTGGCCGGCACCGACGTGACCCTGCACCTGCGCGAAGGCGAGGACGAGCTGCTGTCCATGTGGAAACTGAAAGGCATCGTCACCCGCTACTCGGACCACATCTCGCTCCCGATCCGGATGCGCAAGGAGGAGTGGGACAAGGACGCGAACGAGTTCCGGCTGACGGACGAGTCCGAGACCGTCAACCAGGCCAACGCGCTGTGGGCGCGACCGAAGGCCGAGGTCACCGACGAGCAGTACCAGGCCTTCTACAAGCACGTGTCGCACGACTTCGGCGAGCCCCTGGCGTGGACCCACAACCGCGTCGAGGGCCGCACCGAGTACATCCAGCTGCTGTACCTGCCCGAGCGCGCGCCGTTCGACCTCTGGGATCGCAGCCAGCGCCACGGGATCAAGCTCTATGTGCGTCGCGTCTTCATCATGGACGACGCCGAGCAGCTGATGCCGCCATACCTGCGCTTCGTGCGCGGCGTGATCGACAGCAACGACCTCCCGCTCAACGTGTCGCGCGAGATCCTTCAGGAAAGCCGCGACGTGAAGGCGATCCGCGAAGGCTCGGCCAAGCGCGTGCTGTCGTTGCTGGAAGACCTGGCGGACAACCAGAAGGAGAAGTACGCCGGCTTCTGGAAGGAATTCGGCCAGGTACTGAAGGAGGGCATTGGCGAGGACGCGGCGAACCGCGACCGGATCGCGAAGCTGCTGCGCTTCCGCTCGACCGCGCACGAGGACGAGCCGGCGGTCGCGCTCGCCGACTACATCGGCCGCATGAAGGAAGGCCAGAAGCACATCTACTGTGTCACGGCCGACACGCTCGAGGCCGCGCGCAGCAGCCCGCACCTCGAGATCTTCCGCAAGAAGGGCGTCGAGGTGCTGCTGCTGACGGACCGCGTCGACGAGTGGATGCTGTCGTTTCTGACCGAGTTCGACGGCAAGGAGATGACTTCGGTGGCCAGGGGCGCGCTGGACCTGGACGAGCTTGCCGACGAAGCCGAGAAGGCCGAGCAGGCGAAGACCGGCGACGAGTTCAAGGGCCTGGTCGAGAGGGCGAAGACCTTGCTCGCCGAGCGCGTGAAGGACGTGCGCGTCACCTTTCGCCTCACCGACTCGCCGGCGTGCCTCGTGGCCGACGAGCGCGAGATGAGCGGCCACCTGCAGCGCCTGCTGAAGGCCGCGGGCCAGGCGGCGCCAGGTGGCAAGCCGATCCTCGAACTGAATCCGCACCACCCGCTGGTGCAGCGCCTGAAAGGCGAGTCGGAGGACCGGCGCGTGCAGGACTGGCTCGAGTTGCTGGTCGACCAGGCCGTGCTGGCCGAAGGCGGACAGCTCGACGATCCGGGCGCCTTCGTGAAGCGATTGAACGGCATGCTGCTGGAGGTCGGTCGTTAGCGAGCCTCCGCGTCTGAGAGGGTTCCCGCCGGTGATCGACCGACGGGTGATCCGCCTGATACTCGGGAGCTTTCCATCGGCGGCGTCGCTCGCAGCCGGCCAGTACTACGCGCACCCGCGAAACCAGTTCTGGCGGCTGATGGGCGACCTCTTCGGCGAGCCGCTGCACCAGCAGCCGTACCCGAGGCGACTGCAGCGGCTGCTGGCTCACCGGGTTGGCCTGTGGGATGTGATCGATGCCTGCGACCGCGAAGGCAGCCTCGACTCCGCCATCACGAACGTGCGCGCTAATCCGTTTGCCCGACTCGAGCGGCTCGCGCCGCGCCTCGCCGACGTCGCGTTCAACGGCGCAATGGCCGGACGATTCGCGCGGGCCTTCGCCAGCGCCGGGTATGGCACCTCCGTGCTGCCGTCCTCCAGCCCGGCACACGCAGGCCGGACCTACGAGCAGAAGCTTGCTCTCTGGCGCGCGTGGTGGCATGGCACGGACACCGCTTGACGCGCTGCGGAAGGCCGATGCCGGAAGATGCAGGCAAATGCGAGCGCATTACGTCCCGAGCGGGGGAAGGGCTTCCGGTACGATCTGCCGCAGGCTCGCTGAAGGAGTGCGCCACGACTGGAGTCATGAACACCGACAGAACGCAGGGAGCCGCCCGGCGCACCGCCGTGCAGCGCGCTCTGTCCAGCATGCGGCAGTTCGCGCGCAGGACGCTCGAACCGCTGCTGAAGACCGCGACCCAGGACGCGGTGCAGGCACTCGAACTCGACCTGTCGATGTCCAGCTTGCTGAAGAGCTCGGCGCGCAACATCCTCGCCGGCTATGCCGTGTTCTCCACGGCGTTCTTCGCGGCGCTCGACAAGGAAATGGACGCAGCGCTGAAGGACCATCTGGATGGCCGCGCGGCCCCGACGAAACCGGCTCGCGCCCGCGGCCGGAGCCTGTCGCTGGTCGATTACGAGCAGATGGAAGAGCAGGCGATGGTCGACCGTGTCGCGGCACGGCTGCGCAACGCCACCGATTCCGAGTACGTTCCGCTGACCCAGCGTGTTGCCCGCGCGGTGCGGCTGCCGGCGCTCGGGGATCGCGAGAATCCATTCCATCCGCTGCGTTACTGCCGCGCGCTGGGCAGCGCGGTGGACAAGCTCGGGTTCAAGGGCGAGGAGCGTCAGGCTGTCCTGAAGGCGTTCGAGGTGCCGCTGCAGAAGCCCCTCCTCGCCGTGTATTCGGCGCTGAACAAGCGGCTCGAGCAGCAGGGCGTGCCGGACGGGGAGGTGGCCAGCTACAGCAATGCGACTGCCGCTGTCCGCGCCGCCGCGGCCACGGCCGAGGCGGTGTCGCATCCGGCGCACACCGCCGGGGCGGTGGCCGGAGCGGCCGCGAACACCGGCCTGACCTCGGAAGCGGCCCCGGCGCCGGCATCGGTGAGTTGCACCACCGCCGAGCAGTTGCTGTCCGCGTTGTTCCAGAGGATCAACGCGAAGATCTCGGGTGGCATCGGCGGGGCCGTGCCGGCCGTTCCGGCGCCAGCCATGGTGCTCGACCACGCGGACACGCAGGCGCTTGGCCCCGCGACGCAGGGTTTCGCGGGCAGCGTTCCGGTGGCTTCGCCACCTGTCGTCGCGGTCACGCCCGCTTTGACCGCCGCGCCGGCCGGGCTGGGCGTTCCGGTCCAGTTCGCCGCGATCGACCCCGCGCTGCTCGCATCGATCAACGAAGTGCAGCGGCTGAACGCGCTGACGACGATGACCGGCAGGAACGGCACTTCCGCGCCAGCCGTCATGGAGCGCGACGAGCATCATTTGCGCCAGCAAGTGGTCGACACGGCGACGCGCCAGGTCGACAGGCTGACTGTCGAACTGGTCGGCATGGTGTTCGACCGAATTCAGCAGGACGACCAGATTCCGGCGCAGATCAAGATCGCGCTGTCGCGGCTCCAGTTCCCGGTCATGAAGGTTGCGCTGACGAACGTCGACCTGTTCGTCTCGCCGTCGCAGCCGGCGCGCCGGTTGATGGACCGGATCGCGACCACGGCGGTCGGCTGGCATCCGGAGGGTGACGAGAACGCGCGCTACCTGGCCGAGATCAACAAGGCCATCAATACCGTGGCGCTGGCGATCAACGAGGGCCCGACCGTCTTCGAGACGGCGCTCGACGAGTTCGAGAAGTACCTCGCCGAGGAGCGCGGACGCGAAGACGATCCGGTGACGCGCGCCAGGCGCGCGCTCGAGGACGCCGAGAAGCGCGAAGCGATGGCCATCAACGCGGCCGCCGGCATCCGCCGCGCGCTCGAGGAGGTGACGGTCGAGCCGTACCTCTCCGGGTTCCTGCTCGACGTGTGGGTCAAGGTGCTGGTGGCGGCAACCCTGCGCGAACGGACCGAGCCGGGCTTTGCGGGGCGCTACCGTGACGCCGTGTCCGACCTGGTCTGGAGCGTGCAGGTCACGTTCGACTCCGACGATCGCAAGCGGCTGGTCAAGACGATCCCCGCCGTGCTGAACACGCTGCGGGAAGGCTTGCAGCTGATCGACGTTCCCTTCTCCGGCATGCGGCCGTTCTTCACGAGCCTGATGGCGTCGCACGCGCTGGCGGTGAAGGCCGGCGAGGCACCATCCGTCAGCGGCGCGACGGTTGACCAGACGACCCTTCGCAGAAGGGTCGACGAGGTCCCGATCGAGGCGCCGCCCGCGGAGATGGCCGAACAACCGTGGGCGATTGTCACCGAGGTGCTGCGCGACGCCATGGCCGCGAACAACGCCGAGGTCAACCTGCTCGACGAGCCGGAGCCGGTGACAGGTGAGGAGACGGTCCCGGTCGATCAAGTGTCCGACGACACCATCGACGCGATGATCCATGGCTGGGAGCGCGGGTCCTGGTTCGACCTGTGGACCGGCGAGGAGACCGAGCGTGTCCGTCTTCGGTGGGTCAGCCCGCGCGGTCACTTCTACCTCTTCACGTCCGCCGAAGGCAGGCGGGCTCACTCCCTCGCGCCGTCCGTTCTGCGCGGCTATGTCCGCGCAGGCCGCATCCGGCCCGCGGAGAAGTCGCCGCTGTTCCAGCGAGTCGTCGACCATCTGCTGCGCGACCTGCAAGGCGAAGGCGCCGCACTGCCGGCGTAGCGCTGCGGACGCGCTCGCGGAGTCATCCTGTGGCGCGTCGGCCAAAGACCAGCGGAGTCACCCTGTCCGAGGAGGCCGGCATGCGCTACCTGCACTTCGGCACGGAGTGGATCCAGGGCGGTATGCGGGTCTCGCGACCGTACGCGCTCGAACTGGCCTACCAGCAGGAGATGATGGCGCCCGGGCTGTTCCTGCCGGAGCCGCGTCGCATCGTGCAACTGGGACTGGGAGCGGCGGCCCTCACGAAGTTCTGCTACCGCAACGTGCCGAGCGCCGACCTGGTGGTCGTCGAGCTGAGCCAGGAGGTGATCGACGCCGCGCGCGGCTGGTTCCTGCTCCCCGACGACGATGCGCGCCTGACGGTCGTGCACGAGGACGCGAAGGACTTCATTGCGCGCCCGCAGCAGCGCCGCCGCGCGGAGTGGTTGCAGGTCGACCTCTACGACAAGCACGCGCGCGGGCCGGTGTACGACGATGTCGCGTTCTACCGCATCTGCCGCGGCGCGCTGAGTCGACCTGGAGTCGCCTGCTTCAACCTGTTCGGTCGCCGCTTCGGTCCCGGTTTCGAGCGCATCTGCGCGGCGTTCGACGATCGCGCGCTCGCGTTGCCGGAAGTCGACGAGGGGAATCGCATTGTCCTCGCCTTCAGCGGTCCCCCGCTTTCCGTCCCGATCACCGCTTTGCTCGACCGTGCCGCAGAGCTCGAGGCACGCTGGCAATTGCCGGCGCGTCGCTGGGTCTCCGGTCTGCGCTCCGCCAATGGGCTGGGGGACGAACTTGAGATCTGAATCATCGAGGAAAGCCGCCACGCGCGAGTTTGGTACAACGTAAAGTCGCTTGACACGACGGACTGCGCCGATAGATTCAGGCGTCTATAGTTCGGACCTTTGCAGGACTCCGGCCGCGGCCAGACCCCATGGCGTTCCCACCCAACCCAGGCTCCAGCCGCACAGGCGGCGAGGCGTTCCACGTGAGCCCTTCGCACGCCTCGGCGCTGCTGCGCTCGGCGATGGCGATCTCGTCGGAACTGATCGGGGCGTCGTTTCCGGCGATGGTCAAGGGACTGGTCGGCCAGGCGGGCAGCAAGGCGGGCTCCGATGCCGGCGCGCTGCAGGTGCAGCATCACCTCGCCGCGCATGCCGCGGAGCTTCAACGGGCGTTCCTCGAGCGGCTGCAGGGGGCGCAGGACCAGTACCTGAACGACCTGACTGCGTCGCGCCAGGCCCGATCCACGCTGGCGCTCGATGCCGAGACGCTGTCCCTGGTCGATGCGGTCTCGGTCGACAGCTCCACCGTGGTCGACCGCCATGCGAACAAGCTCGCGGGGCTCATCGAACAGCAGGTGAGCGACCTGAACGTCGTCGTCGGCGCGCTGATCGGGCGCCCTTCCTTGCGGACCTCGGAGAACCCGCTGGGGCCTTCGGTGTACGTGCGGGCGCTGATGAGTGCGGCCGAGGACACCCGTCTCGGCAAGGAGGCATTCGGAAGTCTCCTGGCGCTGTTCGAGAAGCCGTTGGCCGATGAACTGGGCAATGTCGCTCGACAGCTGCTCGAGCACTTCGTGCGGCACCGGGTCGACGTGCGCGCGATTCGCCGTTCGATGGCGATTCCGCGGACCAACTGGAGCACCACGCAGGTTGGTGGCAACACGCTGATGGGCGGCAACACGCTCACGGGTGGCAACACGCTGACAGGCGGCCACACGCGGCCGGGCGCGTTGGGTGGCTCGTTTGCGGGTGGCCGCGACTGGACGATCGAGGCACCGGCGACGAGCGTTCAGGCGGGTGCGGCCGGCACGGTCGGCGGCGGGTCGTCAGGAAACACGGCGTTCGGTGGCTCGGGGTCCGGCACAAGCTTCGGTGGGGGACGGGCGGGCGGAGGATCGTCCGGCGTGCTGTCGGCGAACGAAGCGTCCGAGTTTCTGGGGGGACTGCTGACACAGCTGCAGTCCAATGTCCGCGCGTCGCGCCAGCAGTCGACGCCGGCCGTCGGCCCGGCGCCGCGGCAACTGCTCCAGTCGATCGGGGAGTTCCAGCGGCATGACCTGCAGGGCCTGGCGTCCGGCGCGGATTTTTCCGCGATGCCGGCGCCGGAAGCCGTCGCCGCCGTCCGCCAGGAACTGATCGCGAAATCGACGCGCACCGTCGACAAGCTCACGATCGAACTGGTCGGCATGCTGTTCGACCACGTGATGCAGGACAAGCAGGTCCCGGCGGAGATCAAGGCGCGGCTGTCGCGACTGCAGTTCCCGGTGCTGAAGGCCGCGCTGGTGGACGCCGCGTTCTTCGCCTCGAGTGCGCACCCGGCGCGCAGGCTGATCGACCGCATCGCGGGCACATCGGCGGGCTGGGAGCCGTACGGCGACGACAACCAGCTCTACCTGAAGGAGATCGACCGGCTCGTCACCGACATCCTCAGGAATTTCGAAACCGACGTCGGCGTGTTCGAGCGCGTGTACGGCGAGTTCGACAAGTTCGTCTCGGACATCCAGCCGGAGGGCAACGACCCGGTCGCTCGCGCCAAGAAGGCGCTCGAGGCCGCCGAGAAGCACGAGGTCCTGATGATCAACACGACGATCCAGGTCCGTCGCGCGTTCGAGCGCGTCTTCCTCGAACCGTACATGAAGGAGTTTCTGCTAGGCCCGTGGGTCAAGGTGCTGGTCGCGGCCACCGTGCGCAACGAGGCCCAGCCGGGATTTGCGCAGGCCTTCCGGGATGTCATCCACGAACTCGTGTGGTCGGTGCAGCCGAAGGCCAGCAACGAAGACCGCAGCCGCTTGGTGAAACTGATCCCGGGCGTGGTGCGGGTGGTTCGGGACGGGTTCGGGCTGATCAACATGCCCGAGCGCGAGCGCGACGAGTTCTTCAAGCACCTGATGGAATCCCACGCGATGGCGGTCAAGCCGGTCGACCAGGCGACCTACATCAGCTCGAGCCTGATGGCGTCCGATCTGCGCGTGCAGATCGACCAGATGCAGTTCTCGGCCGCCGTCCCCGTTGCGACGGTGCCCGGCGGCATCCGCGTGTCGACCGGACTCATCATGCGGCAGGCGAAGGAGCACGACGCGGACATCCTGGTGCCGGAGGCGGCGACCGACATCGCCAGGATCGATCCCATGCAGGACGCGCAGATCCAGGAAGAAGTCGGTCGCTGGCAGCGCGGGAACTGGTTCAAGCTGTGGACTGGAGTGGAGTTCCAGCAGGTCAAGCTGCGGTGGATGAGTCCGCTGCGCACGCTGTTCCTGTTCTCGGGCGAGCACAACCAGAAGGCCCACGTCCTGTCCGCGGAGACGCTGAAGTCCTACATCGCGCGCAAGTACATCGAGCCGATGGAGAGCGTCCCGCTGATGAAGCGCGCGGTCGACGCGGTGGTCGCCGACTTCGAAGGTGCGCCGGACCGGGCCAAGCAGCTCGCGAACCGGTATGCCGCGTCCCAGCCAGCCAGAACCCGCTGAACCGATGAACGCGAAAGGCGCGACCGGCGTACACAAACGCACCGGCCCCGATTCCCATCGGCCGCACGGTCATCCGCCCACGGTACTGAACGGTCGCGTGACCGGTGGTTACGTCGTCAAGCAACTGGTGGCCGACGGCCTGCTGGCGGCGAGCGACGCCGAGCGCTTCAACCAGTCCGGCGGACGTGAACGCCCGGGTCACCCGCTGGCCGTGCTGGCGGAAATGAACTATCGATCGCCGCAGGCCGATCGTCGCCTGCTCGACATCGAGACTCTCACCCAGTGGCTCGCGGGCAAGGCCGGCCTGCCGTACTTTCACATCGATCCGCTGCGGGTCGACTTCACGCGCGTGGTCGACGTGATGTCGTCGTCCTACGCGAGCACGTATTCGATCCTGCCGGTCGCCATCTCGGGCGCCGAAGTCACCATCGCCACCAGTGAGCCGTTCCAGACGGGCTGGGAACGCGAGATCGAGCAGATCACGAAGAAGTCGGTGAAGCGCGTCGTCGCCAACCCGGTCGACGTCGCGCGCTATACCACCGAGTTCTACAAGCTGGCGCAGCAGGTGAAGGGCGCCGCCAGGGCGGGCGGCGCCGCGCCGCTCGTGTCGAGCTTCGAGCAACTGGTGGAACTCGGCGGCAAGGTCGAGGCCAACGACGCGCACGTGGTCCACATCGTCGACTGGCTGCTGCAGTACGCGTTCGACCAGCGCGCCAGCGACATCCATCTCGAGCCGCGGCGCGAGGTCGGGATCGCGCGGTTCCGCATCGACGGCGTGCTGCACCAGGTCTACCAGGTGCCCTCCGGCGTCATGGGCGCGATGACGAGCCGCATCAAGCTGCTCGGGCGCATGGACGTCGTCGAGAAGCGCCGTCCGCAGGACGGCCGCATCAAGACCAAGATCGCGAGCGGCGCGAACGCCGGCCGCGAGGTCGAGATACGGCTGTCGACGCTGCCGACCGCCTTCGGCGAGAAGCTCGTGATGCGGATCTTCGATCCGGAAGTCGTGGTCCGCAGTTACGCCGAGCTCGGCTTCTCGAACGAGGAAGCGAAGGTCTGGGAGGAACTTATCCACCGGCCGTCGGGCATCGTCCTCGTCACGGGGCCGACCGGATCGGGCAAGACGACCACGCTGTACTCCACGTTGAAGCAGCTGGCGACCGACGAAGTGAACGTCAGCACGGTCGAGGACCCGATCGAGATGGTCGATCCGGCGCTCAACCAGATGCAGGTCCAGCACGGCATCGATCTCGGCTTCGCCGACGGGCTGCGCGCACTGATGCGGCAGGACCCGGACATCATCATGGTCGGCGAGATCCGCGACAAGGAAACGGCCGACATGGCCGTGCAGGCGGCGCTCACCGGGCACCTGGTGTTCTCCACGCTGCACACGAACGATGCCGCTGCATCGATCGCGCGCCTGCTCGAACTCGGGGTGCCGAACTATCTCGTCAACGCGACGCTGATCGGCATCCTGGCGCAGCGCCTGGTGCGGACGCTGTGCCCTCAGTGCAAGGCGGTGGGCGAGCCGGTGGATCCGGCGCTGTGGAAGGAAATCGTCGCCCCGTGGCGCTCGAACGTGCCGGAGTCCGTGTACAAGCCGGTCGGCTGCCTGGAGTGCCGGCACACCGGATACATGGGTCGCACCGGGCTGATCGAGTTGCTGGTGATGACGGATGCGTTGCGCGCTCTGGTCGCGCGCAGCGCCGACCTCACGGAGCTCCGGTCCCAGGCGGCGCGCGACGGACTGCGGTCGCTGCGGGTGTCTGGCGCCGAGAAGATCGCGAAGGGCGTGACGACCGTCGATGAAGTGCTGAAGGCCGCACCGCCCTTCGTCAACTGAGGTCGCGGCCTGCCGGGCGCCGCCGCGGCGACGGGCCGATCACTTTGTCAGCTGCCGCATCGCCCGCGTCAGCCCTTCGAGCGTCATCGGGAACATCCTGCCGCTCGCGAGCTGGCGGATGATCGACACCGACTGGCGGTACTGCCACAGGCCTTCGGCCTCGGGATTGAGCCACACCGACTTCGGAAAGGTGTGGAAGAAGCGCTGCAGCCAGACCGCGCCCGTCTCCTCGTTGTTGTACTCGACCGAGCCGCCGGGCTGCAGCACCTCGTACGGGCTCATCGTCGCGTCGCCGACGAAGATCAGCTTCCAGTCGTGCGGGTACTTCCGGATCACGTCCCAGGTCGGGAAGCGCTCGGTGTAGCGCCGGCGGTTGTTGCGCCACAGGAACTCGTAAACGCAGTTGTGGAAGTAGTAGAACTCGAGGTGCTTGAACTCGCTCTTGGCGGCGGAGAAGAGTTCCTCGGTGCGCCTGATGTGCTCGTCCATGGTGCCGCCGACGTCTAGCAGCATCAGGACCTTCACCGTGTTGTGCCGCTCGGGCACCAGCTTGAGGTCCAGCCAGCCCGCGTTCTTCGCGGTGGACTCGATCGTGTCGTGCAGGTCGAGTTCGAGGTCCGCGCCTTCGCGCGCGAAGCGCCGCAACCGGCGCAGGGCCACCTTGATGTTGCGGGTGCCGAGCTCGACGCTGTCGTCGTAGTCGCGGTAGCCGCGCATCTCCCACACCTTGACGGCCGACTTGCCGCCCTTGCCCGGCCCGCCGACGCGGATGCCCTCGGGGTGCGCGCCGCCGTGGCCGAACGGCGAGGTGCCGCCCGAGCCGATCCAGCGGCTGCCGCCGTGGTGCGCGCCGTCCTGCTCCTCGAGCCGCTTCCTGAACTCCTCCATCAGCTTGTCCCAGCCGAGCTTCTCGAGCTTCGCCATTTCCTCGGGAGTGAAGGCGCGTTCGAGCACCTGCCTGAACCACTCTTCGGGAATCTCCTTCGCGAAGTCGAGATGCGTCGTCACGCCGTGGAAGTACTCCCCGAACGCGCGGTCGAACTTGTCGAACTGGGTCTCGTCCTTGACCAGTGCGGCGCGCGACAGGTAATAGAACTCGTCGATCGACGGCCCGATCACGTCGCGCCGGATCGCTTCGAGCAGCGTCAGCAGCTCGTTGATGGAGACCTTGAGCTTCGCCGCGCGCAGGTGGAAGAAGAAGTCGATCAGCATGATGGAGCGACTCAGGCGTGCCGGGCGAGCCGCATTTCGAGGTGGCGCTTCACGTCGCGCCACTCGGCGGCCAGGATGCTGTACATCACGGTGTCCCGCACGGAGCCGTCGCGGCGTGGCGCGTGTCGGCGCAGCACGCCGTCCTTCTTCGCGCCAAGCGCCTCGATCGCCTCCTGCGAGGAAAAGTTGAAGTTGTCGGTACGCAGGCCGACGACGTCGCAGCCGAGCGCATCGAATGCATGGCTGAGCAGCAGCAGCTTGCAGGCCGTGTTGACATGGCTCTTCTGCCAGCGACGCGCGTACCACGTGTACCCGATCTCGACGCGTCCGGCCGCCGGGACGATGTCGTGGTACCGCGTGCTGCCGGCGATCAGGCCGGTCGCCAGTTCCCGCACGGCCCAGGGCAGCATGTGGCCGGCTTCCAGGCCGGCCAGCGCGGCCGAGATGTACGCGTGCGCCTGGTCGGGCTCGGGCACCGACGTGAACCAGAGCTTCCACAGTTCGCCGTCCTGCGCGGCCGCAACCAGCCCGTCGTGGTGCTCCCGGGTCAGCGGCTCGAGCCGAACGCCGTGGCCTTCGAGCGTGATCGGCGTGGGCGTGTCCATCGCGTCAGCGGTTGTTGCGCGCCATGAAGACCAGCCGCTCGAACAGGTGCATGTCCTGCTCGTTCTTCAGAAGCGCGCCGGCAAGCGGCGGCACCGCGAGCTTGTCGTCCTTCGAGCGCAGCACTTCGGGCGGAATCTGTTCGGCGACCAGCAGCTTCAGCCAGTCGAGCAGTTCCGACGTCGACGGCTTCTTCTTCAGTCCCGGCAGGTCGCGCACGCCGAAGAACACCGCCAGCGCGTTCTGCAGCAGCTCCTTGCGCAGCCCGGGGAAGTGGACGTCGACGATGGACTGCATCGTGTCCTTGTCCGGGAACTTGATGTAGTGGAAGAAGCAGCGCCGCAGGAACGCGTCGGGCAGCTCCTTCTCGTTGTTCGACGTGATCACCACGAGCGGGCGGTGGCGCGCGCTGATGGTCTGCCGCGTCTCGTAGACGAAGAACTCCATGCGGTCGAGTTCCCGCAGAAGGTCGTTCGGAAACTCGATGTCGGCCTTGTCGATCTCGTCGATCAGCAGCACCGCCGGGTCCGGCGCGTCGAAGGCCTGCCACAGCACGCCCTTGACGATGTAGTTCTCGATCGCCTGAACGCGCGCGTCGCCGAGCTGCGAATCGCGCAGGCGCGACACCGCGTCGTATTCATACAGGCCCTGCTGCGCCTTCGTGGTCGACTTGATGTGCCACGCCAGCAGCGGCATGCCGAGCGCCGCGGCGACTTCCTCGGCCAGCATGGTCTTGCCCGTGCCCGGCTCGCCTTTGATCAGCAGCGGACGCTGAAGGGTCAGGGCGGCGTTGACGGCGAGTTTCAGGTCGTCGGTGGCGACGTATGTGCTTGAACCTTCGAAGCGGGGCATCGGGGACACTCGGGTGTTTCGGGACGGTGCTGCGCCGGGCCGATCGAGTATACGCACCGGGTTGTCGCGGCTGCTGCACATGCGCGCGAGCGGTGCCGCAGGCGACCCACTCCGCTACAATCGCGCGCTGATTTACGGGGAGGCGGCGGGGCGCCAGCCCGCGCGGCAGTCACCACACCCAAGAGACTCAACCTCCAAGACGGATCATCCGGATGAAACTTTCCCGATTCCTGCTGCTCGCGACGGCCACGACGATGTCGTTCGCCGCGGTGGCGCAAGAGAAGAAGACCAGCGCGCCGGCCAGCACGCCCGGGGCGCCGGTGTCGACGTGCATCGGCTGCCACTCCATCCCCGGGTACCAGGCCTCCTTTCCGCAGGTCTACCGGGTGCCGAAGATCGGCGGCCAATCGCAGCAGTACATCGAAGCGGCGCTGAAGGCCTACCGCCAGGGCGACCGCAAGCACCCGACCATGGTCGGCATCGCCAAGGGCCTGACCGACGACGAGATCGCGTCCGTGGCGGCGTACTACGCCCAGCGCGGCCGCTAACCGGGAGCGAGACGATGAAACGCAGCCTGATCATCTTCGCGCTGGCCGTTGCGGCGCAGCCGGCGATTGCCGCGGATGCCAAGAAGGGCGAGCAGCTGGCGCAGCAGCAGTGCGCCGCCTGCCACGGCAAGGACTTCGTCACCGCGGTCGATCCGACCTATCCGAAGCTCGCCGGCCAGTACGTCGACTACCTGGAAAAGGCGCTGCGCGACTACCAGACCGGTGCGCGCAAGAACGCCATCATGGCGGGCCTTGCCAAGCCGCTGTCGCGCGACGACATCCGCAACCTCGCGGCCTACCTGTCGAGCCTGCCCGGCCCGCTGAGCAACGAGAAGCGCTGAGCGCGGGACCAGCGAACGTCGGGACAAACGGGCCGCCAGGCCCGTTTTTCTTTGGTGCCACTAGTCGACGCCGGCCTGGCGCTCGAGGCACTCGAGGTAGCGCGCCGTCATCTCGTCCGGCGGCAGGGGCGAGCCGGCACGCTGCGCAGCCCACACGACCTCGCCGAGACAATCCATCACCGCGTGGGCCGCGGCGTGCTCGCCGCCGCGCCGCTCGGCGAGCTTCCGGTACGCGGCCCGGATGCCGGGCGGCTGGTCCACGGACAACTGCTCCGCGATCGCGAGGTGCATCGACAGGTGCAGGAAGGGATTGGTCCGCCCCTCGTCGATGCTGTAGTCCCGGGCGACCGCTGCTGCGGAGTCGGCCACTTCGTCCTGGTACTCCGGATGCTGGCGTATCCAGTCGACGGCGATCGCTTCCAACGGTGTCAGCACGCTGCCGTCGCGGTGCTTGCTCCACGCGTCGCAGAAGAAGCGGCGGACCTCGTCCTTCGAGGGATTGAACATCGCGGGCCTAGTCTTGGTCGGCAGGTGGGCCCGGCAACAGGCGCGCCGGAGCGCGCGGAGCGGGCGTCTTCGGCTTGTACTCGCACCACGCCGCTATCGGGCAGCGCCAGCAATCGGGCGTGCGGGCCTTGCAGATGTAGCGACCGTGCAGGATCAGCCAGTGGTGCGCGTCCTGCCTGAATTCGTCCGGCGTGAACTTCTCCAGCCGCGCCTCGACCTCGTCGACCGTGTCGCCGGGCGCGAGGTTGGTGCGGTTGGCCACGCGGAAGATGTGCGTGTCGACCGCGATCGTCGGCTGGCCGAAGGCGGTGTTCAGGACGACGTTCGCCGTCTTGCGGCCGACGCCGGGCAGCGCCTCGAGGGCTTCGCGCCCGCGCGGCACTTCGCCGCCGTGCTGCTCGATCAGAAGACGCGACAGCCCGATGACGTTCTTCGCCTTCGTCCTGAAGAGTCCGATCGTCTTGATGTACTCGGTCAGCCGTTCCTCGCCCAACTGCACCATCGCCATTGGCGTTTTGGCGACCTTGTAGAGCGCCCGCGTGGCGGCGTTCACGCTCTTGTCCGTCGCCTGCGCCGACAACACCACCGCGACGAGCAGCTCGTACGGTGTCGAGTACTCGAGTTCGGTCGTGGGGTGCGGATTCAGTTCGCGCAGCGTCTCGTAGATCGCGCGCCGCTTTGCCGGGTTCATTCGGATGCGGATGGCGTGGGGGACGTCGAGGCGGCGCGGCGGGCGCGCGCGCGGGCGAGGGCGCCTTCGACGACGGACTTCCTGCGGGCGAGCTGCTCGGCCGTCAGGTCGTCGCGCGCGTCCAGTTCGGCGAGCTTGGCCACCGCCTTTTCCGCGAGGCGCCGCTCGTTGCGGTCCTGCTCGGTGGCGCGTCGCGCGCTGCGCTCGGCGTAGCGATTCCGTGCCGCCTTCGCGTCCGCGCGCATCCACGCACGCGGCGGCTGCACCGGGACCATCGCGATGCAGTCCATCGGGCAGGGTGGAAGGCACAGGTCGCAGCCCGTGCACTGGGACTCGATCACGGTGTGCATCTTCGTGGGTGCGCCGACGATGCAGTCCACCGGGCAGGCCTGGATGCACAGCGTGCAGCCGATGCACAGCGCCTCGTCGATCACGGCCACGGCGAGCGGCTTCTCGGCGCCGTTCGCCGGGTTCAGTGGCAGCACCGCACGGCGCAGCAGCGCGGCGAGCTCGGCGATGCCTGCGGCGCCGCCGGGAGGGCACTGGTTGATCGGCGCGCTCCCCGCGGCGATTGCCTCGGCATACGGGCGGCAGCCGGCGTAACCGCACCTCGTGCACTGCGTCTGCGGCAGCAGCGCGTCGATTGCGTCGACAAGCGGAGAGGAACAGGTGGGGGCGGTCATGCGGCGCCCGGGGAGGAAACGGGACGAAGCGCGATTATCGCCGAGGGACGCCGCGCCGCGGCGTCCGAAATCAGGCGCTGGCGCGGATGAAGTCGCGGATCTGCGGCGCGATCTGCTCGCGCCAGCGACGACCGCTGAAGATGCCGTAGTGGCCGGCGCCCTCGGCTGTCAGGTGCTTCTGCCGGGCCTTCGGGATGCTCGTGCAGAGGTCGTGCGCGGCCTGGGTCTGGCCGCTGCCCGAGATGTCGTCGAGCTCGCCTTCGATGGTGAACAGCGCCACGCTGCGGATGTCCTGCGGCCGCACCAGTTTGCCGTGCACCTCCCAAGTGCCGTTCGGCAGGCGGTGCTCCTGGAACACGACTTTGATGGTGTCGAGGTAGTACTCGGCCGGCAGGTCCATGACGGCGTTGTATTCGTCGTAGAACTTGCGATGGCCGTCGACGTCGTCCATGTCGCCCTTGACGAGGTCGAGGTAGTAATCCCAGTGCGAGTTCAGGTGGCGATCCGGGTTCATCGCGACGAAGCCGGCGTGCTGCAGGAACCCCGGATACACCTTGCGCAGGTAACCCGGGTGCGCCGACGGCACCTTGAAGACCACGTTGTTCTCGAACCAGTCGAAGTTCTTGCGCATGGCGAGCGCGTTGACCTGCGTCGGATTGCGGCGCGTGTCGATCGGCCCGCCCATCATCGTCATCGAGCGCGGCAGTTTCGGATCCTTGGCGGTGGCCATCAGCGAAACCGCGGCCAGCACCGGAACGGTCGGCTGGCACACCGAGATCACGTGCACGTTCGGTCCCAGGATCCGGATGAAGTCCACCACGTACTCGACGTAATCGTCGAGGTGGAAGGGGCCCTGGGCCAGCGGCACCAGCCGCGCGTCGGTCCAGTCGGTGATGGAGACATCGTGATCGGGCAGCAGCGCGCGCACCGTGTCGCGCAGCAGCGTGGCATGGTGTCCCGACAGCGGCGCGACGATCAGGATCTTCGGGTCGGCCGGGCGCTTGCGCATGCCGTTCGGCCACACGCGCTTGAAGTGCAGCAGGCGGCAGAACGGCTTGGTCTCCAGCGACTCTTCGACGACCGGGACTTCCTTGCCGTCGACCGTGGTGGTGCGCAGCCCGAATTCAGGCTTCTCGTAGTACTTCCCGACGCGGTGCAGCAGGTCGTAGCCCGCCGCCAGGCGGCGTGAAACCGGCGTGTACGCGAGCGGGCTGTAGGGACTGGTGAAGAGTTCCGATGTGGCCTGGGCCCACACCGACAGGGGATTCAGGAATCGACGCTGCAGTTCATGCAGGTGATAAAGCACGGTGCTCTCCGCTCAACTCTCGCTCCTCGAAAGTCCCCATGCTGTCGACCCGCCCGTGTGGCTGGCTCCACCCGAAACGGCTCAGGGCTGGCGATCGATTATGCGCGGTAGGCCCGGCATAAGCAATTTCCCTGAGATGGCTTCTGGTGCCGGGCCCGGATAGCGGACCCACTGGCTCTCTTCGGCGAACGCCTGCGCAATCACCGTTCCAGCAAGTGGCGCTTGTCGCGAACGTCTTTCCAGTCGTCCGCATCGGCGAAGTGGGGCTTCATGCGCGTGATCGCCGGCCATTCCTTGGAGAGTTCCACGTTCAGGGGGATGAAATCGCGCTGGTCCTCCGGCACGTCCTCTTCCGCATAGATTGCGTTGACAGGGCACTCGGGGATGCAGACCGCGCAGTCGATGCACTCGTCCGGGTCGATCGACAGCATGTTCGGACCCTCGCGAAAGCAGTCGACCGGGCAGACGTCGACGCAGTCGGTGTACCTGCACTTGATGCACGATTCGACGACGACGTGCGTCATCCTCAGAGCTCCATCGAAGGCACGGCTGAAGGCAGGAACGCCCACCGCGCAAAGCCGGTATTCTAGCTGAGGGGATTCGGTCCCCCGCGTGTTTTCCCTCTGACAACAAGGCTATTCCGATGACCACGCGTCGTGAGCTTCTCGCGCTGGCTGCGCTGTCGACACCGCTGTCGCGGACGTTCGCGCAGGCCGGCCCGATCCGCATCGGCGAGATCAACAGCTACTCCACCATCCCGCAGTTCACGATCCCGTATCGCATGGGATGGCAGCTCGCCGTCGAGGAAGCGAATGCGGCGGGTGGCGTGCTGGGGCGGCGGATCGAGGTGGTCTCGCGCGACGACGCGGGCCGGCCCGAGGACGCGATCCGCCTGGCGACCGAGCTCGTGTCGAACGAAAAAGTGGCGCTGCTGGCCGGCACGTTCCTGTCGAACGTCGGGCTGGCCGTCTCCGACTTCGCGCTGCGCTCGAAGGTGCTGTTCGTCGCCGCCGAGCCGCTCACCGACGCGTTGGTGTGGGAGAAGGGCAACCGCTACACGTTCCGGCTGCGCCCGAGCACGTTCATGCAGTCGGCGATGCTGGTCGACGAGGCGGCGAAGCTTCCGGCGAAGCGCTGGGCCATCATCGCGCCGAACTACGAGTACGGCCAGTCGGCCGTGACGAGCTTCAAGGCGCTGCTGAAGGCGCGCCGGCCGGACGTCGAGTTCGTAGCCGAACAGTGGCCGGCGCTCGGCAAGCTGGAGGCGGCGAGCACGGTGCAGGCCATCCTCGCGGCGCGGCCCGAGGCGATCTTCAACGTGACTTTCGGCGCCGACCTGCCGCGCCTGGTGCGCGAGGGCAACCTGCGCGGGCTGTTCCCGCGCGTGCCGGTCGTCAGCCTGCTGTCGGGCGAGCCCGAGTACCTCGACGTGCTGAAGGACGAGACGCCGAAGGGCTGGATCGTCACGGGCTATCCGTGGGACCAGATCGCGACGCCCGAACACTCGAAGTTCTTCAACGCGTACTACCAGCGCTACAAGGACAACCCGCGCCTCGGCTCGGTCGTCGGGTACTCGACCTTCACCGCGATCGTCGAGGCGCTGAAGAAGGCGAACTCGACCGACACCGAGAAGATGATCGCGGCCATGCGCGGGCTCGCGTGGACGACGCCCTTCGGCCCGGTCGTGTTCCGCCGCGTCGACCACCAGTCGACGATGGGCGCCTTCGTCGGCAGGCTCGACGTGCGCGACGGCCGGGGAACGATGGTGGACTGGCGCTACGCCGACGGCGCGAAGTTCCTGCCCACGGACGCCGAGGTCGCCAGGCGCCGCCCTGCCGAAGCGCAGAAGTGACGCAGGCGGCTGAGGGGCCGCCCGACTCCACGTGGACCTGATCTTCGGCCAGTTCGTCGCGGGCCTGTCGTACGGCTCGACGCTGTTCCTGCTCAGCGCCGGGTTGACGCTGATCTTCGGCGTCACGCGGGTCGTCAATTTCGCGCACGGCTCGCTCTACATGGTGGGCGCGTACGTGGCGTCGACGATCACCGCCGCGTTGCCATCGACACCGATCGGATTCTTCTCCGGGCTGCTGATCGCCGCGCTGGCGGTCGCGCTGGTCGGCGCGGTGATCGAGGTCGTGGTTCTGCGGCGGATCTATGCGGCGCCGGAGATCTTCCAGCTGCTCGCGACCTTCGGGCTCGTTCTCGTGATCCAGGACCTCGTGCTCATCGCCTGGGGACCCGAGGAGCGCTTCGCGCCGCGGGCGCCCGGCCTGGCGGGAAGCGTCGAACTCTTCGGCGCGTTCATCCCCCAGTACACGCTGTTCCTGATCGTCGTCGGCCCGCTCGTGTTCGCGCTGCTTGCGTGGCTGCTCAGGCGCACGCGCTGGGGCGTCTGGATCCGCGCGTCGGCGCAGGACCGCGAGACGGCGAGCGCGCTCGGGATCAACGAGCCGGTCCTGTTCACGACCGTGTTCGCGCTCGGAGCGTTCCTCGCCGGGCTCGCGGGCGCGCTGCAGATCCCGCGGGAGACGGTCAACCTGCAGATGGACATGGGAATCCTCGTCGAGGCGTTCGTGGTCGTGGTGGTCGGCGGGCTCGGGTCCGTCACCGGCGCGCTGTGGGCCTCGCTCGCGATCGGGCTGCTGCACGCGTTCGGCACCTGGTGGCTGCCGCAGTCGACGCTGGTGCTCATCTTCGTCGTGATGGCGGTGGTGCTGGTCGTGCGGCCGCACGGCCTGCTCGGGCGCCCGCAGGCCGAGGCGCCGGGCAAGCCGCTGACGCACCCGCCCTTCGTGCCGCTGCCGCCCCGCGCGAAGTGGCTGTGGCTGGCCGCTTTCGCCGTCGCCGCGCTGCTGCCGCTCGTGGTCGGCGACTACATCGTCGTGATCGCCACGGAGATGGCGATCGCGGCGCTGCTGGCCGCCAGCCTCCACTTCGCGATGGGACTCGGCGGCATCGTGTCGTTCGGTCACGCGGCATTCTTCGGGCTCGGCGCCTACGCCGTCGCGCTCTCGATCCGGCTGCTCGATGCGCCGTTCGCGCTGGCGCTCATCGGCGGGCCGATCGTCGCCGCGGCGGCGGCGCTGCTGGTCGGAGTCGTCGTGCTGCGCTCCGCCGGCGTCTACGCCGCCATGCTGACCCTCGCCTTTGCGCAGATCCTGTCGTCGACCGCGATCCAGTGGGTCGACATCACCGGTGGTGACAACGGCGTGCTCGGGCTGTGGTCGTCGCTGCCGGCCGGGCTGGCCGGCGAGCCCGGTTTCTACTGGCTCGCGCTCGGGGTGGTCGCCGTTTCCCTGTTGGCGCTGCGACGCGCGGCGGTCGCGCCGTTCGGGTTTTCGCTGCGTGCCACTCGCGACAGTGCGCTGCGCGCCGAGGCGCTCGGCATCGACGTCGCGCGCGTGCGCTGGCTCGCCTTCGCCGCCGGCGGACTGTTCGCCGGGCTGGCCGGTGCGCTCCATGCGTTGCAGAAGGGTGCGGTTTTTCCGACGGCCCTGTCCATTCCCGTCTCGGTCGACGCGCTGGTCATGGTCCTGCTCGGCGGGCTCCAGACGCTGAGCGGGCCGCTCGTCGGCGCGCTGGCGTACCACGGCCTGTCGACCGAGCTCGTGCGGGCGACGGACCACTGGCGGCTCGTGCTCGGCCTTGCGATCGTCGCGCTCGTGGTGCTGTTCCCCGGCGGCATCGTCGGGTTCCTGCGCCGTCGCTACGAGGGGAGGCTGCGGTGAGCGTTCTCGTCGTCGAAAACGTGCAGAAGAGTTTCGGCGGCGTGCGCGCGGTCGACGGCGTGACCTTTGCGCTCGACGACGGCGAGGTGGCAGCGCTGATCGGACCGAACGGCGCGGGAAAGTCGACGCTCTTCAATGTGATCGACGGCCAGCTGGCCGCGGACGCGGGACACGTGCGCTACCTCGGTCGGCCGCTCGACGCCCTGTCGACCGCCGCTCGCACCCGGCTCGGCATCGGCCGCACCTTCCAGGTCGCGCAGGCGTTCGCGTCGATGACCGCGCTGCAGAACGCGCAGGTGGCGCTGGAGGCGGCGCGGACGCCGCTGAGCGTCGGCGCTGCGCTTTGGCACCGTCACGTGGACGCCGCGCACGCGCTCCTCGCGCAGGTGGGTCTGGCAGAACGCGCGCAGGTCGCCGCCTCGACGCTGGCCTACGGCGACCTGAAGCGGCTCGAGTTCGCGCTGGCGCTGGCGACCGGGCCGCGGCTGCTGCTGATGGACGAACCGACCGCAGGGATGGCGCCGGGCGAGCGCACGGCGCTGATGCGTCTCGTGGTCGAACTGGCGACGGAACGTCGGATGGCCGTCCTGTTCACCGAGCACAGCATGGATGTCGTGTTCGGGTTTGCCCGCCGCGTGCTCGTGCTGTCTGCGGGGCGACTCGTCGCCGACGGTGCTCCCGAAGCCGTGCGCGCCGATCCGGAGGTGCGCCGTGTCTACCTCGGGG
This sequence comes from uncultured Burkholderiaceae bacterium, assembly GCA_964353935.1. Classification (GTDB taxonomy): domain Bacteria; phylum Pseudomonadota; class Gammaproteobacteria; order Burkholderiales; family Burkholderiaceae_F; genus JAOUJD01. Next base: position 41,468 of record CAYGXL010000002.1, read on the forward strand.
ACGCCGCATGAGCGCCAGCGCTGCAACGAGATCCGCGCTGGAGCTGCGGCGCCTCTCGGCGTTCCATGGCAACGCGCAGGTGCTGTTCGACGTGGACCTGGCGGTCGCGACGGGAGAGGTCGTGGCGCTCGTCGGGCGCAACGGCGCGGGCAAGACATCGTTGCTGCGGGCGGCCATGGGACTGGGTGCGCGCGTGCGCGGGGAGGTGCTGCTCGATGGCACGGACGTGAGCGCGTTGCGGCCGCACGCGCGCGCGCGGCTCGGGCTCGGCTACGTGCCCGAGGATCGCCGCATCTTCACCGACCTGAGCGTCGCGGAAAACCTGCGGCTGGTCGCGCGTCCGGTGCCCGGAGGCTTCAGCGAAGCCGACCTGCTGGCGCTGTTTCCGAACCTTCCGTCGATGCTCGACCGGCCGGCAACCGCGATGAGCGGCGGCGAGCAACAGATGCTCGCCGTCGCACGCACGCTCGCCGCCAATCCGCGGGTGGTGCTGCTCGACGAGCCGTCGGAGGGCATCGCGCCGATCGTCGTCGGCGGGATGAAGAAGGCGGTGCTGGCGATGCGCGAGCGCGGTGTCGCGGTGCTGGTGTCCGAACAGAACCTGGCGTTCGTCGCAACGATCGCGGACCGGGCCGTGCTGATCGAGCAGGGGCGCCTGGTCGGCGAGGCCACGCGGGAGGATCTGCTGCAGCCCAGCGCCGCGGTGCAGCGAGTGCTCGGCGTTTGATCTGCCTACAATGACCCGATGATCATCACGTCACTGCTCGACACCGACCTGTACAAGTTCACGATGATGCAGGTGGTGCTGCATCACTTCCCGGGCGCGAGCGTCGAGTACCGGTTCAAGTGCCGCAATCCCGGCATCGACCTGCGGCCGTACGTCGACGAGATCCGCGAGCAGGTGCACTTCCTGTGCACGCTGCGCTTCCGCGAGCAGGAACTCGCGTACCTGCGCGACCTGCGGTTCATCAAGAGCGACTTCGTCGACTTCCTCGGGTTGTTCCAGCTCAACACCAAGTACATCACGATCAAGCCGTCGCCGCAGGACAACGGCGAAATCGAGATCGTGATCAAGGGCCCGTGGCTGCACACGATCCTGTTCGAGATCCCGGTGCTCGCCATCGTCAACGAGGTCTACTTCCGCGCCACGCAGAGGGCGCCCGACTTCCTCGAGGGCCGCCGGCGGCTGCGCGAGAAGATCGCGCTGATTGCCCGGAACCCTGCGATGGAAGGCGTGCGGATCGCCGACTACGGCACTCGGCGACGCTTCTCGCGGTTGTGGCACGAGGAAGTGATCGCTGCGCTCAAGGATGGCCTGGGCGACAACCTGGCCGGGTCCAGCAACGTGATGTATGCGGCGCGGCACGGTCTCACGCCGCTGGGGACGATGGCGCACGAGTACCTGCAGGCGTGCCAGGCCCTGGGTCCGCGGTTGCGCGACTCCCAGACCTTCGGATTCGAGACTTGGGCGCGGGAGTACCGCGGCGACCTCGGCATTGCGCTGTCGGACGTGTACGGGATGAACGCGTTCCTGCGCGACTTCGACCTGTACTTCTGCAAGCTGTTCGACGGTGCCCGGCACGACTCCGGCGACCCGATGGACTGGGGTGAGCGCCTGATCGCGCACTACGAGCGCAACCGCGTCGATCCGAGGACGAAGACGATCGTGTTCTCCGACTCGCTGACGATTCCGAAGGTGATCGACCTGTACCAGCGGTTCCGCGAGCGCGCGCGCATCGCCTTCGGCGTCGGCACCAACCTGACCAACGATCTTGGCTACACGCCGCTGCAGATCGTGATCAAGATGGTCCGCTGCAACGGGCAGCCCGTGGCGAAGCTGTCGGATTCGCCCGACAAGAACATGTGCGAGGACGTTGCCTACCTGGCCTACCTGCGCCAGGTGTTCGAGATCACGCCACCGGAAGCCAAGACCGAATGAAGCTGGCCCGATTTCCCCGCGTGCGGCTCACGCACGCGCCGACGCCCCTCGAGCCGATGGGCAACCTCACGCGCCTGCTCGGCGGCCCGAACCTGTGGATCAAGCGCGACGACTGCACGGGACTGGCCACTGGAGGCAACAAGACGCGCAAGCTGGAGTTCCTGATCGGCGAGGCGCTGGCGAAGAAGGCGGACATCGTCATCACCCAGGGCGCGACGCAGTCGAATCACGCGCGGCAGACGGCCGCGGCCGCCGCGAAGTTCGGCATGGCCTGCGAGATCTTCCTCGAGGACCGTACCGGCTACACGCACGAGGACTACCGGAAGTCGGGCAACGTCATCCTCGATCGCCTGCTCGGCGCGGACATCCGCCACGTGCCGGCGGGCACGGACATGGACGCGGCCATGGCGGCGCTCGCCGCGGAACTGTCGACCGCAGGCCGCCGCCCGTACGTGATCCCTGGGGGCGGCTCCAACCCGATCGGCGCGCTCGGGTACGTCACCTGCGCGCTCGAACTCGCCGAGCAGGCGAACAACCTTGCACTCGACATCGATTTGCTGGTGCATGCCACGGGCAGCACCGGGACGCAGGCCGGCCTGCTCGCGGGCCTCGAAGGCTCCCGCGCGGGGATTCCGGTGCTCGGCATCGGAGTGCGCGCGCCGAAGCCGGTGCAGGAGGAGAAGGTGTATTCGCTCGCCGCACGGACAGCCGAACTGCTCGGCGTGCCCGGCGCGGTGGCGCGCGAACGGGTCGTGGCCAACTGCGACTACGTGGGCGCGGGCTACGGGCTGCCGACGCCGGGCATGATGGAGGCGCTCGAACTCGTCGCGCGCACCGAAGGCATCCTGCTCGACCCGGTGTACTCCGGCAAGGCGATGGCGGGCCTGATCGACCTGATCCGCAAGGGCCAGTTCACGAAAGGCCAGAACATCGTGTTCCTGCACACGGGCGGCGCCGTCGGCCTGTTCGGCTACGTGCACGGCTGGGCCGAGCGCCTCGGGCTGTAGACCATGCTCGGCGTGATCGGCGGCATGGGGCCGCTGGCGACGGCGGACTTCTTCCGCAAGCTGATCGACGCCACGCCCGCACGGGACGACGACGAGCACATCCCGGTGCTGATCCACTCGGTGCCGCAGGTTCCGTCGCGGCCGGCGGCGATCCTGCACGGCGGGCCGTCGCCGCTGCCGGCGCTCCTCGCGGCACGCGACCGTCTGCTGAACGCGGGCGCCACGATGCTGGCAATGCCGTGCAACACCGCGCACCACTGGTACGAGGATCTCACCGCCGGATGCGCGGTGCCGTTCGTCCATATCGTGGATGCGGTGGCGGACGTGCTTCCGGCCGGCACGCGCGAACTCGGCATCGTCGCCACGCGGGCGACCTTGCGCGCGCGTGTGTTCGAGCAGCGCCTGGCCGGGCGCGGAATCGCGCTGGCCGCGCCGGACGAAGCGACCTACGACCGCGCCGTGCAGCCGGCGATCGAAGCGGTGAAGCGCGGCGCGACGGAGGAGGGCGGCCGCCTGCTCGAACCGGTGATCGCGGCCGCGCTCGAGCGCGGCGCCGCGGCGGTGGTGCTCGCCTGCACCGAACTGCCGATCGCGCTCGATGCGATCGCGTCGCCGCT
>CAYGXL010000003.1:0-44182 GCA_964353935.1 uncultured Burkholderiaceae bacterium
GCTGAGCGCGCACGGCCGCTCCGAAGCGCTCGTCCCGCGCGCGCAGCGCGAGGGTAGTCCAGTGAGCCTCGACGCTCGCGCCGCGGCCCCCTCGCTTCCCCTCCCTCCTGGAGGGAGGGCCAGGGAGGGAGCCCACATACGGCCCCCGGGCCATCAAGACGGCGCAGCCGTCTTGATGGCGCTGTTTGTCGCCACGCTCGCCACCCTGATCGTCACCGGGCTCTTCTATCGCCAGTTCGTGCTGCTCAGGACGATCGAGAACCAGCAGCTGGTGTCGCAGAGCCGCCAGCTGCTGCGTGGCGCGCTCGACTGGGGTCGTGCCATCCTGCGCGAGGACGCGAACCGTTCCAGCTACGATGCGCTGTCCGAACCTTGGGCTCAACCTCTCGCGGAGACGCGCCTGGACCAGCTCGGGGAGACCGGCTCCATCGCATCGCTTGCGTCCATCGCCGGTTCGATGGAAGACGCCCAGGGTCGCTTCAACCTGCACAACCTAGTGAACAACGGCGAGATCGTCGACAAGGAACTGGAGTCGCTTCGGCGCCTGGCATCCCTGCTGGAGTTGCCGAAGCAGACGGCCGACCTGATCGCGGAGCGCATGCTCGAGTCCAAGGGAGTGCCCTCGTCGTCCGACGACAAGTCGGGCGAGGCCGGGCGCGTGCCGTTGCCGCTGATGCTCCCGCGCGACATCCGAGGGGTCCAGGGCGTCGCCCCGGAAGCGGCTGACCGGCTCGCGCCTTACATCGTCGTGCTGGACGAGCGCACCGCAGTCAATGTGAACACGGCATCGGCTGAAGTGATCGCGGCACGGGTGCCCGATTTGTCGCTGGCCGAAGCGCGCTCCCTGGTCGCCGAACGCGAGCGCATCTCGTACTTCAACAGCCTCGGTGAAGTGCGAACGAGGCTGGGAGCGAAGGGCTCCGCCGTCACTGATTCCGAACTTTCGACGAACTCGCGTTTCTTCTTCATTCGGGGGGAAGTGAAACTCGATCGAGCCGTGACCCGCATGGAGGCCCTGGTCAAGCGCGGAGCGCCGGGCCAGGGACCCGCTGCGGTCAACATCCTCTGGACCCGCGAAATCTGATGGGACAATGAAAGAGAAAAGCGCCCAACGCCTGCTCGTCTTCGTTCCGCCTCGCAGCTCGATGGCCGGACGCAGCCAGCTCGCCGCCAGCACGGTGGTCGACTACGTCGCGACGGGCGGGAGCAGCGCCCGCGGCCAGACGCCGATCGCTCTGCTTCCCAAGGCGAGTTCGGTCGATGTCGTGTTCGACGCGAGCGACGTGTTCATCACGACGATCGATCCCCCGAAGCTCGCCGAAGCGAAGCTCCGGATGGCGTTGCCGAACATCCTCGAGGAGCGCCTGCTCGCCGATCCCGCGGACTGCCACTTCGCGTTCAGGCCGATGCGCAGCGGCGGCAGCACCGTCGCCGGCGAGGCTCCGAAGATGCCGGTCGCGGTCGTCGATCGCGGACTGCTCACGCGGGCGCTCGATGCGCTGACCGAGTCCGGTTACCGCATCCGGGCGGCCTACAGCGAGATTTACACGGTTCCGCCACCCTTGGCGGGCGTGCTGTCGGCGCGCATCGACCGTGGCCGCGGAATTGCGCGCTCGGGAGTGCACGACGGCTTTGCATTCGACATCGGCGAGGAAGTTCCACCCACATTGGCGCTGGCGGTCCGGCAACTCGGCATCAAGCGCATTCACGCCTACGGCAAGGAGGCATCGCGCCTCACGGCGCTCGCCGAGGGGCTTGGCGTGCAGGTCGACGTGCACCCCGAAGAGGTCGAGCTGGGCAGCACCGACGGCGCCGTGAACCTGCTGCAAGGAGCCTTTGCTCAGGGCGGCATGATGGGTTCCTTCACGCCCGGTGGCCTGATGCCGGTGCTCACCGCGCGCGCGTTGCGCGTTCCGCTTGCGTGGGCCGCGACGGCTGTGGTCGTCGCGGTCGCCGGCATGAACATCTACTACCTGAAGCTCGACGGCGAATCGAAGGCCCTTCGCAGTCAGATGGAAGCGAGCTTCCGTTCGAACTTCCCGCAGATCGCCGCCGTCGTCGACCCGATCGAGCAGACGAAGCGTCAGATGTCGGAGCTGAGATCGCGGGCAGGCATTCCATCCGCGAATGACTTCTCGGTGCTCAATGCGCGCACGGCGCTGCTGTTGTCGATCGCTCCCATCGGAAGCGTTGCCGCCATGGAGTATCGCGATAACGCCCTGAGGGTGAAGTTCAAGCCGGGCGCGGGCGACAACGCCGCGCTGCAGAACTCGCTGCGCTCGGCAGCCGTGCAGCAGGGACTCGCCATCCGGTTCGAAGGCGATGGAACCGCCCGCATCACGGCGGCGGGGATGTGACATGGAAGCGCTGAAACAGTTCTGGGCCGAACGAGCGCCGCGCGAGCGCGCAGTCCTGATGCTGGGCGGCTTCCTGCTGCTGGCCGTCGTCATCTATCTCGTCGCGATCGAGCCCGCGTGGACCGGCATCGCGCGGCTCGAGAAGAGCCTGCCGCAGCAGCGTGCAAACGCGGCGGAGCTCGAAGCGCTGCTGGCCGAGGTCAAGGCACTGAAGGGGCGCCCGGCGGTGGCGACCATGTCGGCGGGCGACGCCCGCAGCGCGCTGGAGAGTTCGCTGGGCAAGGCCGGCCTGAAGGCAGCGCGCATCGTCCCGCTGTCGGACGGAGACATCCAGTTGCAGTTTTCCGACGTGCCGGTGAGCAAGTGGGCGCCGTGGCTCGCGAGCGTCGAGCGCGAGCTCGGTGCACGCTCCACCGCGGTCACCGTCACCGGCCGCGAGGCGACGCCGGGCAATGTCGATGTGGACCTTGCCTTGCGGCTCGCACGCAAGTGAAGGCGGTCGATGCGAAAGGTTCTCTTCGTCCTGGCCGCGGTGGCGGGGCTGCTGGCCACGGTGCTGGTCATGGCTCCGGCTCAGTGGGCCGCATCGGCACTGAAGAACGCGACCGGGGACCGGATCGAGCTTGCCGATGCGAGTGGCACGGCATGGAATGGCTCCGGGTTGCTGGTGCTTGCGTCGTCTCCCGATCCGGCGGCGCCGCGAGCGACATTGCCCGAGCGACTGTCCTGGCGCCTGAGTCCATGGTCGCTGGTCGTCGGGCAACTCGACCTTACGGTCACGCATCCCTCGGCGCTCACCCAGCCGCTCGCCGTGCGCGCCCCGCTCTTCGGAGCCGGCGCGGCAACGTTGAGCGCAACGACACTGAGGCTGCCGGCATCTCTGCTGGTCGGTGTTGGCGCACCGTGGAACACGATTCGGCCCGGCGGCATCCTGCTGGTGAACTGGGATCGCCTGCAGATAGGCCGCGACCGGATCCAGGGAAACATCGGCGCCGAGTGGCAATACGCCTCCAGCGCACTGACGCCGGTGTCTCCAATGGGCCACTACCGCCTGCAGACCAATGGCATCTGGCCGGGAACTCAGTTGGAGTTGTTGACCATTTCGGGGCCACTCGAGCTGAAGGGCAGTGGCACAATCGCTGCGGGCGGGCGCTTGCGCTTCACCGGCCGGGCACAGGCCATGGCGGGCACCGACCCGGGCGTGAAGGCGCAGCTCACGGGCCTGATTTCTCTGCTGGGCCGGCGCGACGGAGAGGGAGCCCTCTTGAATTTCGGTGGTTGACATGACAAGCGAGCGCACTTCAAAACGCGCTGGCGAGTGGTCCCTGTCCCGTTCGATCGCGCTCGCCTGTGCGCTGTCGATGACAGTGACCTCGCTGGCTCCCATCGCCGCGGCCCAGGGCACCCGCACCAAGCGCCCCGGAGCAGCCGCGCCGGTCGCGGCCGCGAACCCGGCGAACCCGGCCGCAACCACCGAGCCGGTGATGCTGAACTTCGTGAACGCGGACATCGACGCCGTCGTCCGCGCCATCGGCCAGTACACCAGCCGGACTTTCGTGGTCGACCCGCGCGTCAAGGGAACGCTGTCGCTCGTCACCGAGCGGCCGGTCACGCGCGAGCAGGCGTACGAGCAACTGCTGACCGCGCTGCGCCTGCAGGGCTTCACGATCGTGCAGACCGGGAACGTCGCGCGGGTGTTGCCGGAAGCGGACGCCAAGCTGCAAGGTGGCGCCGTCGTCAGCCCGCAGGGAAGCGCTCCGCGCGGCGACCAGCTCGTCACTCAGGTGTTCCGCCTGCAGTACGAATCAGCGACGGCGATGGTGCCGATCCTGCGCCCGCTCATCGCGCCGAACAACACGATCTCGGCCTATCCGCAGAACAACACCCTCGTCATCACCGACTACGCCGACAACCTGCGGCGCATCCAGCGGATCATCGAGTCGATCGATACACCGGCCACGTCGGATACGGAGATCATCCCGATCCGGTACGGCCTGGCGATGGAAATCGGCACTGTCGTGAACCGCTTGCTCGACGAAGGCGCCCGCGCTGCGGGACAGGCCATCGATGCCGGCCAGCGGGTCTCGGTGCTGGCGGAGCCACGGACGAACGCGCTGATCCTGCGCGCCCCGAGCGCCGCGCGGATGATGGTTGCCAGGAACCTGATCGCGAAGCTCGACCAGCCGGCGCTGACGCCGGGCAACATCAACGTTGTCTACCTGCGCAATGCCGAGGCGGCGAAGATCGCGCCGCTGTTGCGCGCCATCATCAGCGCCGATCCGTCGTTCGTTCCGCAGACCACCGGCAGCGGGCTGTCTCCCTCCACCGGCACGACCGGCGGGGCGGGCCTGACGACTCAGCAGCCGGCGCTCGGCGGCGCCGCGGCCGGCCAGCAGCCGACCGCCGGTGCCGGCGGAACCGGACCGCTCTCGGGGATGATCCAGGCCGACCCGGCGACGAACTCGCTGATCATCACGGCGCCCGAACCCCTGTACCGGAACATCCGGCAGATCATCGACAAGCTGGACGTGCGCCGCGCGCAGGTGGTCATCGAGTCGCTGATCGCCGAGGTTTCGGCGGAGAAGGCCGCCGAGTTCGGCATCCAGTGGCAGTCGCTGGGCAACATCAACGATTCGGGCACGAACTTCATCGGCGGCACGAACTTCGGCGGGTCCGGGCAGAACATCATTGGAATCGCGCAGAACGTCGGCAGTGCCGGCCAGGGCCTGAACATCGGCCTCGTCCGAGGCGTGGTCAACATTCCTGGCATCGGCGAAATCCTTAACCTCGGCGTCCTGGCCCGCGCGCTGGAGACCAAGGCGGATGCCAACATCCTGTCGACGCCCACCATCCAGACACTTGACAACGAGGAAGCGAAGTTCCTCGTCGGCCAGAACATCCCGCTGATCACCGGCTCTTACGCCAACACGGGCGCGGGCGGCACAGCCGCCGGCGTGAACCCGTTCCAGACCTTCGAACGCCGCGACATCGGCCTGCAGTTGCGGGTTCGGCCACAGATTTCCGAGGGCGGCGTGGTCCGCCTGGCGATCTACCAGGAACTGTCGTCGATCCAGAACACGCTCACGGCGGCGCAGGGCGGCATCATCACCAACAAGCGCAGCTTCGAGTCGATGGTGCTGGTCGAGGACGGCAACATCGTCGTGCTCGGCGGCCTGATCGAGGACAAGACGGACAACAGCAGGAGCCAGGTGCCCATCCTCGGCAGCATTCCGTTCATCGGCGAACTGTTCAAGTACGAGAGCCGCAAGCGGACCAAGACCAACCTGCTCGTGTTCCTGCGGCCGTACGTCGTGCGTGACGAGGCGACCTCGTCGGCGCTGGCGATGGATCGCTACGACTACATCCGCGGCCAGGTCGCCAACAGCACCGTCGCCGACAACATCATCTTCCGCGACCTGCAGAGCCGCCAGATTCCGGAGAGGCCGCCGGTTCCGCCGTCGATCAAGCGTTCTGAAAGCGGGCCGCGGACGCAGGCGAACGACCTCGCCCCGGGCATTCCGGCGCAGGTCCCGCCCGGAACATCGCCCGCACCCGTCATCGACGCCGCGCCGGGAACGGTGGCCCCCGGTGCCGTGGCGCCGTCGAGCGGCGCGTTTGCGGCGCAGGGACCGGCGCCGAACAGCGGCATCCAGCTGGTGCAGGTAACGTCCGTCAACGAGATCGCGCGCGGCCGCGAACTGCAGCGCCAGTTGCGAGACGCCGGCTTCGACGCCTACTGGGAGAGCGTGAAGACCGGGAGTGGCGAAATGGTGCGGGTGCGCGTCTCGGTCAACCAGGCAACGCAGAGCGTCGCCGACACCATCGCGAAGCTGAAGGCGATGGGGTTCGACCCGGTCATCGTGAGCCCGTGACGGACAGGATCCGGCAGTGACACAGGCCAGCCGCTACGTCCCCTACGCCTTCGCGCGGGACAACGCGATCCTGCTCGTCCCCAAGACCGAGCGCGACGCCGAGGCATGGATCAGCAACGCGACTCCGCTGGCCGCGCTCAACGAAGTGATGCGCGTGTTCCCGGGCAAGGTCCGCCCGGTCGTGGTCGAGACGGTCAAGCTGACCGAGGCGATCTCCAAGACGTACGGCGACCAGGGTGGGTCGGCGCAGCAGATCGTCGGCGACATCGAAGGCGAATTCGACATCACGCGGATGATGCAGGAGGTCCCCGACGTCGAGGACCTGCTGGAAACGGAAGACGACGCGCCGATCATCCGCATGATCAACGCGCTGCTGACGCAGGCCGCGCGCGACGGCGCCTCGGACATCCACATCGAGCCGTTCGAGAGCTATTCGATGGTGCGGTTCCGGGTCGACGGCACGCTGCGCGACGTCGTGCGGCCCAAGCGCGCGCTGCACGCCGCGCTGGTCTCGCGCATCAAGATCATGGCGGCGCTCGACATCGCCGAGAAGCGCCTGCCGCAGGACGGCCGGATCACGCTGCGCGTCGGCGGCCGCCCGGTCGACGTCCGCGTGTCCACGCTGCCAACCGGCCACGGCGAGCGCGTCGTGCTGCGCCTGCTCGAGAAGGACCTGTCGAAGCTGGAGCTCACCAACCTCGGCATGGCGCAGGGGGCGCTCGCGCGCTTCGACCACCTGATCCACCAGCCGCACGGGATCATCCTGGTCACCGGCCCGACCGGTTCCGGCAAGTCGACGACGCTGTACGCGGCGATCCGCCGTCTCGACAAGAACACCACGAACATCATGACGGTCGAGGACCCGATCGAATACGACATCGAGGGCATCGGCCAGACGCAGGTCAATCCGAAGATCGACATGACCTTCGCGAAGGCGCTGCGCGCGATCCTGCGCCAGGACCCGGACATCGTGATGATCGGCGAGATCCGCGACCTCGAGACCGCGCAGATCGCGGTGCAGGCATCGCTGACCGGCCACCTCGTGCTGGCCACGCTGCACACCAACGACTCGGCGTCGGCGGTCACGCGATTGATCGACATGGGGATCGAACCCTTCCTGCTGTCGTCGTCGCTGCTCGGCGTGCTCGGCCAGCGCCTCGTCCGGAAGCTCTGCCCGCGCTGCCGGCAGCCGGATGCAGCCACCGGCGGCTTCCGCGCCGTCGGCTGCGAACACTGCGGCAACACCGGGTACCTGGGTCGCACCGGCATCTACGAGCTGCTGACGGTCGACGACGAGATGCGACTGCTGGTCCACCGGGGTGCGAACGACACCGATGTCCGCCGCCTCGCCGAGAAGGGCGGGATGATCAACATGCGGGCCGATGCCCAGCGCTGGATCAAGTCCGGCGTCACTTCACAGGAAGAAGCCCTCCGGGTGACTCGCGAGGGCTAGGGCCTGTCAACGCATGGCTGCATTTCGTTTCGCTGCTGCGGACGCGTCCGGCAAGGAACAGTCCGGCGTCCTCGAGGCCGACAGCGCGCGGCTTGCACGCCAGTTGCTTCGCGGCCGCGGCCTGATCCCGCTTTCCGTCGAGCCGGTGTCGCACCAGGCGAGCGGGGGAGGCCGGGGCGGGCTGTCGATCGGCCGCCGCCTGGGACAGACCGAACTCGCCGTGATCACGCGGCAGCTCGCCTCGCTGCTCGGCGCGCAGTTGCCGGTTGCCGACGCCCTCACCGTGATGGTCGAGCAGAGCGAGAAGCAGCAGGTGCGCGAGCTGATGGCGTCGATCCGCACCGACGTGCTGGGCGGCAGTTCGCTGTCCGATGCGCTCGCCCGGCACCCGCGCCAGTTTCCCGAGATCTACCGCGCCCTCATCGCCGCCGGCGAGGAGTCGGGCAAGCTCGGCTCGGTGCTCGGCAGCCTTGCCGACTACGTCGAGGAACGGGCGAAGCTGCAGCAGAAGATCACGCTCGCATTTGTCTATCCGGCGATCGTCACCTTCGTGGCGCTCGGTGTCGTGATCGGCCTGCTGACCTACGTCGTGCCGCAGGTGGTGCAGGTGTTCGCCAACACCAAGCAGGCCCTGCCGTGGCTCACCGTGGCGCTGATCGCGCTGTCGGATTTCGTGCGCGGCTACGGCTGGATCGTCGCCGTGGTGCTGGTGGTGATCGGCTTCCTGGTCCAGCGTTCGCTGCGCGTCGAGGCGGTGCGTCGGCGCTGGCACAAGCGCATCCTGACGCTGCCGGTCATGGGCGTGCTGTCGCGCTCGATCAACACCGCTCGCTTCTCGTCGACGCTGGCGATCCTCGTCGGGTCCGGCGTGCCGATGCTCCGCTCGCTGCAGGCCGCCGGCGAAACGGTCACGAACCTCGCGATGCGCAGCCGCGTGATGGAAGCCGTGCAGCGCGTGCGCGAAGGCTTTTCTCTGGCAAAGGCGTTGCGGGCCGACAGCGACGAGGAGCGCCGGCCCGGCCACGTGAAGCTCTTCCCGCCGGTGCTGATCCACCTGATTGCCTCCGGCGAAGCCACCGGCAAGCTGCCGGAGATGCTCGACCGGGCGGCCGACATACACGCGCGCGAAGCCGAGCGCCGCGCGCTCTTCTTCACCTCGCTGCTCGAGCCGATCCTGATCCTGGCGATGGGTGTCGTCGTGATGCTGATCGTTCTGGCCGTTCTGCTGCCGATCATCGAGATCAACCAGCTGGTCAGATAGGCGAGCGAGGTGTACGCGATCGCTGCGCGATCGCACGTGCACCTCGCTCGGACCAGTCAGTGAGCCGGGCTTCGGAGCGGCCGGGCGCCCGGCTCAATTTCAAAGGCAAGGAAAGGGCGGGCCATAATCCTTCCATGATCCGACCCCTGATCGAATCCCTGCCCGCCTCCCGCATCCGCGAGGTGGCCAACGCCGGCATCGGCCGCGCAGACGTCCTGAAGTTCTGGTTCGGCGAAGGCGACCAGGTCACGCCCGCCTTCATCCGCGAGGCGGCCAAGGCGGCGCTCGACGCCGGGCAGACGTTCTACAACCACAACCTCGGGATCGAGGAGCTGCGGGCAGCCCTGGCGGCGTACGCGAACCGGCTGCACGCTCCGGCGCGGCCCGTCACGGCCGACCGCATCGCCGTGACCAGCGCCGGCGTGCACGCGCTGTCGCTGATCGACCAGACGCTGATCGATCCGGGCGACCGCGTCGCGATCGTCACGCCGGTCTGGCCGAACCTGACCGCGATGCCGCGCATCATGAGCGCCGACGTCGTGCGCGTGCCGCTGGCGTGCCACGCCGGCCGCTGGTCGCTCGACCTGCAGCGGCTGCTCGACGCGGCGACCCCAGGGACCCGGATGGTGCTGGTCAACGCACCGAACAACCCGACCGGTTGGACCATGCCGCGGGCCGACTGGGTCGCGTTGCTCGCGCATTGCCGCCGGCACGGCATCTGGCTCGTCTCCGACGATGCCTACGAGCGGATCGTGTTCGACCCGGCGCTGACGGCGAACGGCCATGCGCCGAGCGTCCTCGACCTCGTCGAAGCCGACGATCGCTACATCAGCGCCAACACGTTCTCGAAGAGCTGGACGATGACGGGCTGGCGGCTCGGCTGGATGGTTGCGCCGCGCGCGTTCATCGCTCAGGTCGGCAAGGTGATCGAGTTCAACACCTCGTGCGCGCCGCCCTTCGTGCAGCAGGCCGGCATCGTCGCCGTGCGGGATGGCGAGCCGCTGGTGGCCGACACGGTGGCTCGCCTGCGCGCGTCGCGCGACCTGCTGGTCCGCGAGCTCGCCGCGCTTCCCGGGGTCGAGGTCGCGCCGCCGCCGGGCGCGATGTACCTGTTCTTCAAGGTCGCCGGGTTCAGCGGCGACAGCCTCGCTTTCGCGAAGCGCCTGGTAGCGGAAGCCGGCCTCGGCATCGCCCCCGGTGTGGCCTTCGGGCCCGAGGGCGAGGGTTACCTGCGCTGGTGCTTTGCCGCGTCGGACGCGCTGTTGCTGCAGGGCGCCGAGCGCCTGTGCACGTTCCTGAAGAGCGCGCAGGCCGCCTAGGCCGACGCGCCCTCGTCGACCAGCCCGCGCTTGGCGAGCATCGGCTCGACGGCCGCATCGCGTCCGCGGAACGCCCGGTAGGCGGCGCGCGGCTCGACCCGGTTGCCGGCCGAATACACGTGCTTCAGCAGCCGCGACGCCACGGCGGGATCGAATGGATCGCCCGCCTCGGAGAAGGCGCCGTAGCCGTCGGCGTCGAGGACCTCGGCCCACATGTACACGTAGTAACCGGCGGCGTAACCCGAGCTGGCGAACAGGTGCTGGAAGTGCGCCAGCCGGTGATAGGCGTACGTGCCCGGGGGCATTCCGATTCTGTCCAGCTCGGCGCGCTCGAACTCGGTGATGTCGACACCATCCGCGTCCGTCCTGGCGTGCAGCGCCATGTCGAGCAGCGCGCTGGCGGTGTAGCCGACCGTCTCGAATCCCTGGTTGAAGCGCCGCGCCCGCTTGATGCGCTCGATCAGGTCGTCCGGGATCGGCTCGCCGGTCCCGACGTGGCGCGCGTGCTTCTTAAGCACCGCCGGCTCGAGGATCCAGTGCTCGAACAGCTGCGACGGCAGCTCGACGAAGTCGCGCAGCACCTTGGTGCCCGACAGCCGCTCGTAGGTCACGTCCGACAGCATGCCGTGCAGGCCGTGGCCGAACTCGTGGAAAAGCGTGCGCACGTCGTCGAGCGACAGCAAGGTCGGTTCGCCACGCGGGGCCTTGGCGAAATTGTTGTTGTTGACGACGATCGGAATGACCTCGCCGTCGACGCGCGACTGCCAGCGGTACGCGCTCATCCACGCGCCGCTGCGCTTGGTGGAGCGCGCGAAGTTATCGTGCAGGAAGACGGCGACGGTGCGTTCGCCGCGCCGGACTTCGTAGACGCGCACGTCCGGGTGATACGCCTTCAGGTCGGGGCGCGCGACGAACTGCACGCCGAACAGCCGGTGCGCGCAGTCGAATGCGGCTTCCGCGACGCGGTCCAGCGAGAAGTACGGCTTCACGTTCGCATCGTCGACGTCGTAACGCGCCTGGCGAACTTTCTCGGCGTAGTAGCGCCAGTCCCATGGCTCGAGGACCGTCGGCTGGCCCATCGCCGCGGCCTGGGCCTGCAGCGCCGAATACTCCTCGCGCGCCCGCGCCTTCGCGGGCTCCCACACACGCTGGAGCAGCTGCTGCACGGAAGCCGGGGTCCCGGCCATGCGATCGACCAGCGCGAAGTCGGCGTAGCTCGGATACCCCATCAGCCGCGCCTGCTCGGTGCGCAGCTTCAGGATCTCACGCGCAATGGGACGGTTGTCGTGCTCGCCGTCGTGCTCGCCGCGCGCCTTCCAGGCCCGGTACGCCTGTTCGCGCAAGTCGCGGCGGTCCGAGAACGTCAGGAACGGGACGACGAGCGACCGGCTGGTCGTGATCGCCCAGGCCTCCGGATCGCCCCGCTCGACGGCTACGCCCTTCGCGGCATCGCGCACCGACGGCGACAGCCCGGCGAGATCCTGCTCGGCGCGCAGCCACAGCACCCACTTCGATTCGTCGGCGAGGACGTTCTGCGAAAAGGCAGTGTGCAACTGGGCCAGCCGCTCGACGATCTGCGCAAGCCGGGCCTTGGCCTCGTCGCCGAGCCGTGCGCCGGCAAGCACGAAGTCGAGATGGATCCGTTCGAGCAGGCGCTGCTGCTCGTCGTCGAGCCCGAGCGCCTCGCGCCGAGCGTGCAATTCATCGACCCGGGCGAACAGCTTCGCATCGAGATAGATCGCGCTTTCGTGCGCCGCGAGCTTCGGCGCCACATCGCGCTCGACAGCCTGCAGAGCGGGCGAAGTCTCGGATGACGCGAGGTTGAAGAACACCTGCTCGATCCTCGCAAGGCGCCGGCCGCTGCGGTCGAACGCGACCACCGTGTTCTCGAAGGTCGGCACATCCGCGTTCGCGGCGATCGCCGCAACCTCCGCGACGTGCTCGCGCACCGCGGTCTCGAACGCCGGCGCGAAATGTCCGGCCTGGATGCGGTCGAAGGGCGGAAGCTGGAACGGCGTATCCCAGGGCTGCAGCAGCGGATTGGCGGCAGGGACCATCGTCGAAGCCTGTCGAAGGCTAAAGGCTCGGAGGATACCGTGCAGCCGCCAGGGCGCGACGCCACCCATCGGACGGATGGATGAGTTCGCGGACGGCGTTCGTCGGGCACCATCGCCATGCGTCGTTGTAACGGATTGCAACGCCGCTTGAGGCGCGGGCGGCATCGCAAGATTGTCTCCACGCTGCCTGGCAAAGGGAGAACCGCATGAACAACGACAGGAAGACCGCCCCGTCGAGGAGTCGTATGCCGTGGGTCGCCGCCATGGCGGCGGCCACGCTGGCGATTTCCGCCTGCGGCGGTGGCGACAGCGGGTCGCCCGCCGCCCCGAGCCCCGCGCCGCCGCCGACCACCGCGCCGCCTCCGACCACCGCCCCGCCTCCGACCACCGCCCCGCCTCCGACCACCGCGCCGCCACCGGCGGTCGCGCCGACCGCGAGCGAAGCCGGGCGCTTCCTGACGCAGTCGACCTTCGGTCCCACCGACGCGTCGATCGAGCGCGTTCGCAGCGTGGGCTATTCCGCCTGGATCGACGAGCAGTTCGCCGTGCCCGCCAGTCCGCACCTCGCCTACGTGCGGGCGAACTACGACCCGGCCATCTTCGGGGCGAACTTCAACTGGCTGCAGGACAGCTTCTGGCAGCAGGCGCTGGCCGCCCCGGACCAGTTGCGACAGCGCGTCAAGTTCGCGCTGTCGCAGATCCTCGTGGTGTCGGCCGAGAACGGAACGATCGCCAGCCTCGCCGACAGCCATGCGAGCTACGTGGACCTTCTCGGCGAGCACGCCTTCGGCAACTACCGCCAGCTGCTGGAGGCGGTGGCCACGCACCCGGCGATGGGGATCTACCTCTCGCACCTCCGGAACCGCAAGGGCGACCCCGCCACGGGCCGTGTGCCCGACGAGAACTTCGCGCGCGAGGTCATGCAGCTCTTCTCGATCGGGCTGCTCGAACTGAACCAGGACGGCACGCCGCGCCTCGTCAACGGGGCGCCGGTCGAGACCTACACGAACGCGGACACGAGCGGCATCGCCCGCGTCTTCACCGGCTGGAGCTGGGCCGCCCCGACGACGACCGACACGGCGTTCAACGGCTCGACGACCGCGACCTACCCTGACCGCAACGTGCGGCCCATGCAGGCGTATCCGCAGTTCCACGAGACGGGCGCGAAGGCCTTCCTGGGCGTGACGATCCCGCCCAACACGTCGGCGCAGGCGAGCATGAAGATCGCCATGGACACCCTGTTCAACCATCCCAACATGTGCCCGTTCATCGGCCGGCAGCTCGTGCAGCGGCTGGTGACGAGCAACCCGGGCCCGGCGTACGTGGGTCGCGTCGCGGCCGCGTGCGCGAACAACGGCTCGGGCGTGCGCGGCGACATGAAGGCGATCATCCGCGCCATCCTGCTCGACGCCGAAGCGCGCGACGCGGGCAAGCTGGCCGATCCGCAGTGGGGCAAGGTGCGCGAACCGGTGCTGCGCCTGTCGAACTGGGCGCGCTGCTTCAACGCGGCTTCGGCGTCCGGCAACTGGACGATCCGCGGCCTCGACAGCGCGTCCACGTCGCTCGGGCAGCAGCCGCTGCGCCCGCCGTCGGTCTTCAACTTCTACCGGCCGGGCTACACGCCGCCGAACACGGCCATCGCGACAGCCGGGCTGGTCGCCCCCGAGTTCCAGATCGTCGGCGAGACGTCGGTCGTCGGGTACGTCAACTTCATGCAGGGCGTGATCTCCGCCGGCACTGGGGTCGCGGTCAACGGCGTGCGCGACGTGCGCGCGAGCTATGCGGCGGAGCAGGCCATCGCCGACGACGCGGATGCGCTCCTCGGCCGGATCGACCGCTGCCTCACCAATGGCGCGATGCCGACAGCGATGCGGCAGGAGATCCGCAACGCGGTGAACGCGATCAGCCTGACCACCACCAACGGACGCGCAAACCGCGTCTACACGGCCATCCTGCTGACGATGGCATCCCCCGAGTACCTGGTGCAGAAGTGAGGAGACGGCCATGACCACGCAAGCTTCCCGTCGACAGTTCCTGCGGGCCGCGTCGGCGCTGTCGGTCGCCGGTGCTGCGACGCCGTTCGCGCTGAACCTGGCGTCGATCGCCGCCGCCTCCGCACAGACCGCGCCCGACTACCGGGCCCTCGTCTGCGTCTTCCTGTACGGCGGCAACGATGCGCACAACACGGTCGTCCCGTACGACAGTGCCTCGTACCAGACTTATGCGAGCGCCCGTGCGACGCTCGCGTGGGATCGCGCGACCGAGCTGACCCCGCTCACGACCGCCGTCCCGGCGACCGACGGCCGCCAGGTCGCGCTGCCGCAACCGCTCGCGCCGCTGGCGACGCTGTTCGATGCCGGCCAATGCGCGGTGGTCGCGAACGTCGGCCCGCTCGTGGCGCCAACCAACCGAGCGAGCTACTCCGGCCGCACCGTTCCGCTGCCGCCGAAGCTCTTCTCGCACAACGACCAGCAGTCGGTGTGGCAGGCGTCGGTGCCGGAGGGCGCGAAGTACGGATGGGGCGGCCGCATCGGCGACCTGCTCGCCGCGCAGAACGCGAACGCGCTGTTCACCTGCCTGACGCCGAGCAGCAACGCGGTGCTCCTCAGCGGCCAGCAGGTCCGACCGTTTCAGCTCGACGCCAACCAGGGGTCGATCGCGTTCTCCGCCCTCAATTCCAATTCGCTCTACGGATCGGCGGCCGGCGCGACGGCGCTGCGCGCGCGCCTGAACGCGGCCAGCGGGCACCTGCTCGAGAACGAGCTGGGGCGCGTGAACCAGCGCTCGATCGAAGGCAACGGCGCGCTCCGGGTCGCGCTGCAGAGCGCTCCGACGCTCACGCCGCCACCGGGCAACGGGCTCGCGAGCCAGCTCGCGCTCGTCGCGCGCGTGATCAGCTCGCGCTCGCAGCTCGGCGCGAAGCGCCAGGTGTTCCTGGTCTCGCTCGGCGGGTTCGACACGCACTCCAACCAGCAGACCGCCCACACGGCGCTGCTGACGCAGCTCGCGGACGCGATCGGGTTCTTCCAGGCGACGATGGCCCAGCTCGGCACGGCCAACAACGTCACCCTCTTCACGGCATCGGACTTCGGCCGGGCGCTGCTCTCCAACGGCGACGGCTGCGATCACGGCTGGGGCGCGCACCACTTCGTGGTCGGCGGGGCCGTGAAGGGCAGGCAGGTCTACGGAAGCTTCCCAGACCTCACGGCGAACGCGCCGACCGACGCCGGCAACGGCCGCCTGATCCCGACGACATCCGTCGAGCAGTACGCGGCGACGATGGCGAGCTGGATGGGGGTGGGCGCGAGCGACCTGCGGCTGATCCTGCCGAACCTTCCCAACTTCGCGGCGGACACCCTCGGCTTCATGACCTGAGCCCGGCGCGGTCGCGGCACGGGCTATGCTCGGCGCCTGAACAATCCGGAGCGAATCCGGAGCCAAAGCAGGAGCCGCCCATGAGTGCACCGCTGCCGCCCGCCAGTGCCACCCCGTCCGACTCGCTCGTCACGACGACCCACGTCGTCTACGCGCTCCACACGCTCGGACTCGTGATCGGCGCGTTCGGCACCGCTTCGGTCATCGGCGCGTTCCTGTTCGGCTGGCCGTCCATCATCGCGGTCATCATCAACTACGTGAAGCGATCCGACGTGCGCGGCACGTGGCTCGACTCGCACTTCTCCTGGCAGATCCGCACGTTCTGGTGGGCCCTGTTGTGGGCGCTCGTGATCGGACTCGTCGGAACCGTGTTCGCCATTGTCCTCGTCGGTTTCGCGATCTGGATCATCGGGTTCTTCGCACTCGGCATCTGGGCGATCTACCGGATCGCGCGCGGCTGGCTTCGCCTGAAAGACCGGCAGCCGATGCCCTCGTAAGTAGCGATGCAGCGCCCCTCGTCGTCGTCCGGGCATGGCGGATGCACTGCCGCACTGCATGATTGAGAAGCGGGTGGACGCGGTGCTACTCTCGCGCCCACTCAAGCGCCCGGACTGACCGGGCGATCGCCGGGCGGGCCCACAAGGCGCGCTCCGGCCGCCGGCAGCAGCGAACCGCGCTCGACTGCCGCGCTCCCAAGAACACGATTTTTGGCAGGAGCCCCATGAACGCCCCTCTCTCCGATGCCGTCCGCCGTGCGCTGACGGAGGTCACCCTCGACGACAAGTGGACCCTGGACCGTGGCCGCGCGTACATGAGCGGCACGCAGGCCCTGCTGCGCCTCGCGATGCTGCAGCACCAGCGCGACCAGCTGGCCGGCCTGAACACGGCCGGCTTCATCAGCGGCTACCGCGGATCACCGCTCGGGGCCGTCGACCAGACCGCGTGGAAGGCCCGCAAGCATCTCGAACGCCACAACGTCCGCTTCCAGGCCGGGCTCAACGAAGACCTCGCCGCCACCTCGGTGTGGGGCACGCAGCAGCTCAACCTGTTCGAGGGCGCCAAGGTCGATGGCGTCTTTTCGATGTGGTACGGCAAGGGCCCGGGCGTCGACCGCTGCGGCGACGTGTTCAAGCACGCGAACGCGGCCGGCACCAGCCGGCACGGCGGCGTGCTGGCGCTCGCGGGCGACGACCACGGCGCCAAGTCGTCGACGCTGCCGCACCAGTCGGACCACATCTTCAAGGCCTGCATGATGCCGGTGCTGTTCCCGGCCACCGTCCAGGAGTATCTCGATCTCGGCCTGCACGGCTTCGCGATGAGCCGCTACGCAGGCGTCTGGGTCGCCATGAAGACCGTGACGGAAGTCGTCGAAGCGTCGGCCTCGGTCGTCGTCGATCCCGAGCGCGTGGACATCCAGCTGCCAGCGGACTTCCGCATGCCCCCCGCCGGGCTGAACATCCGCTGGCCGGACGCCGCGCTTGAAATGGAAGCGCGGCTGCTCGACTACAAGCTGTACGCGGCGCTCGCGTACTGCCGCGCCAACAAGCTCAACCACACGGTGATCGATTCGCCGCACGCGCGCTTCGGCATCGTCGCCAGCGGCAAGGCGTTCCTCGACACGCGGCAGGCGCTCGCGGACCTCGGACTCGACGACGCGACCTGCGCCGACATCGGCATCCGCCTCTTCAAGTGCGGGATGGTGTGGCCGCTCGAAGCGACGGCGATCCGCGGCTTCGCCGAAGGGCTCGAGGAGATCCTGGTCGTCGAGGAGAAGCGGCAGCTGCTCGAATACCAGCTGAAGGAAGAACTGTTCTCGTGGATCGGCACCGGCAAGCGCATCCCGCGCGTGATCGGCAAGTTCGACGAGAAGGACGGCGGCGAGTGGGCGGTGCCGCAGGGCAACTGGATCCTGCCCGCGCACTACGAGTTTTCGCCCGCGATCGTCGCGAAAGCGATCGCCCAGCGGATCGGCAAGCTGGAGCTTCCCGCGGACATCCGCGCGCGCATGCAGGCCAGGCTCGCCATCATCGAGGCGAAGGAGAAGGCGCTGGCGCGGCCGCGCGTGGTCTCCGAGCGCAAGCCCTGGTTCTGCTCGGGCTGCCCGCACAACACGTCGACCAACCTGCCGGAAGGGTCGCGCGGCGTCGCGGGCATCGGCTGCCACTACATGGTCGTGTGGATGGACCGCAACACGGCGACCTACACCCAGATGGGCGGCGAAGGCGTGCCGTGGATCGGCCAGGCGCCGTTCACGAACGAGAAGCACATCTTCGCGAACCTCGGCGACGGCACCTACTTCCACTCGGGATCGCTCGCCGTGCGCGCCGCGGTCGCGGCCGGCGTCCGCATCACCTACAAGATCCTGTTCAACGACGCCGTCGCGATGACGGGCGGGCAGCCGACCGATGGCCAGATCACCGCGCCGCTGATCACGCAGCAGATGGCGGCCGAGGGCGTGCGGAAGATCGTCATCGTCACGGACGAACCGGAGAAGTACGACGCGACCAGCGAGCTCGTCCACACCGCCGTGAACGCGCACGGCGCCACCGGCGATGCGTGGAAGCTCGCCCCCGGCGTGACCGTGCATCACCGCGACGAGCTCGAGCGCATCCAGCGCGAGCTGCGCGAGTACCCCGGCGTGTCGGTGCTGATCTACGACCAGACCTGTGCGTCCGAGAAGCGGCGCCGGCGCAAGAAGAACACGCCCGAGAAGGTCGCCTTCCCGGATCCCGCGCGCCGGGTCGTCATCAACGACCTCGTGTGCGAGGGCTGCGGCGACTGCAGCGTGAAGTCGAACTGCCTGTCGGTGGAGCCGCTCGAGACCGAGTTCGGCCGCAAGCGCCAGATCAACCAGTCCTCCTGCAACAAGGACTACTCGTGCCTGAAGGGCTTCTGCCCGAGCTTCGTCACCGTCGAAGGCGGCAAGCTGCGCAAGGGCAAGGCCTCGGCGGCAGGAACCGTGCCCGACCTGCCGCGGCCGACCGTGGCGTCGCTGCGCGAGCGCGGCTCGTACGGCATCGTCATCACCGGGGTCGGCGGCACGGGCGTGGTCACGATCGGCCAGTTGCTCGGGATGGCCGCGCACCTCGAGGGAAAGGGAGTGTCGGTGCTCGACATGGCGGGCCTCGCGCAGAAGGGCGGCGCGGTCTTCTCGCACGTGCAGATCGCCCCGCGGCAGCAGGACCTGTTCGCGACGCGCATCGCGATGGGTGACGCCGACGTCCTGCTGGGCTGCGACCTGGTCGTGACGTCGTCGAACGAAGCGCTGTCCAAGGTCCACACGCACCGCACCCGCGCGCTGGTCAATACGTCGGAGTCGCCGACCGCGGACTTCGTCCGCAACCCCGACTGGCAGTTCGGCAGCCCCAGCCTCGCCCAGCAGGTGCGCGAAGCGGTCGGCGACGGCGAGTGCGCGTTCGTCGATGCCAACGCGCTCGCGACCGCGCTGATGGGCGACGCGATCTACACCAACCCGTTCATGCTGGGCTACGCATGGCAGAAGGGCTGGCTGCCGCTCGCGTACGAAACGATGGTGCGCGCGATCGAGATCAACGGCATCGCGGTCGACAACAACCGCAAGGCGTTCGAGTGGGGGCGCTATGCCGCGCACGACGTCGATGCCGTCCGGCGGACCGCGTTCCCGGACAACGTGGTCGAACTCAAGCGGTTCTCCAGTTCGCTGGAGGAACTCGCGGCGCGCCGCGTCGAGTTCCTGACCGGCTACCAGGACGCGAAGTACGCGCAGCGCTATGCGGACCTGGTGGAGCGGGTGCGCAAGGTCGAGTCGGACCGGCTGCAGTCGAGCAAGCTCGCGGAGGCGGTCGCTCGCAACTACTTCCGCCTGCTTGCGTACAAGGACGAGTACGAAGTGGCGCGCCTGCACTCGGACCCGGCGTTCCGCGCGAGGATCGCCGCGCGGTTCGAGGGCGACTACTCGCTGAACTTCCACCTGGCGCCGCCGCTGCTCTCGAAGATCGATCCGGACACCGGTCACCCGCGGAAGAAGCGCTACGGGCCGCGAATGATGACGGCGTTCTCGATCCTCGCGAAGCTGAAGGGACTGCGTGGAACGCCGCTCGACATCTTCGGCCGCACCGCCGAGCGACGCACCGAGCGGCAATTGATCGCCGAGTACGAAGCGCTGGTCGACGAGCTGCTCGCCAAGCTCGACCGCGACAACCACGCCGTCGCTCTGCAACTCGCCGCACTGCCCGAGGAGATCCGTGGCTTCGGGCACGTCAAGGAGAGCAACCTTCGAACCGCGCGGGCCAGGTGGACCGAGTTGATCGCGCGGTTCCGCGGCCAGCAGGTCGCGCAGGTGATCCGGATGCCGTCCAGAGCCGCCTGACACGCAGGCACCGGGAACCAAAAGACCTGCAAGCGGCAGGGGCGCCACTGGCGCCCCTTTTTCAATCATGGAAGACTAGACGCGAATCGTGCGGTCACTCCTTCACAATCGCGGAAACTCCAGCCGGCGGGCGGCGACACATGGGAGCCAGGACAATGAGTCACAAGGGCGGCTGTTGCGGAGACAATGTGTTCACGGATCTCGAGCCGGCGCGGCAGGCCGAGTATCTCGCGATGCTCGCGCAGGAAGCGCGGTTGCTGGAGTTCTCCCTCGAAGGCGAAGACTCCGAGTCCAGGCGCATCGGCGACCTCCTGCAGCGCGCGCTGGAAAGCGCGCTCGACGCCGACGGGCCGGACGAGACCGAAAGTGCGCGCGATGAACTCGAGGAAGTGCTGACCGGCGCCCGCGATGCGGGCCTGCGCCTGTCGGCGCGCCTGAGCGAGGTCGACGTCGACGGCATCCTCGGCACGATGAAGATGCGCGTGCTCAGCACCGTGCTTGCGCCGCCGGCGCAGGCGATGAACGCCTGAGGACCAGCCCTCAGGGCTTCACGATCTCCTGCTGGATCGGTTCGCGCGGCTGCTTCTCCCCGGGCAGGGCGGCGAGCACGCTGTCCCACACCTCGTCGTTCGTGTCGGTGAAGCGCAGCCGCACCGGCAGCCACTGGTACTCGGGCGCCATCCAGATCTCGACCCGCCGCGTGGCCTTCGGTCCCCGCGCCCGATCGAGCTTCAGCGCGCGTACGTCCCGGTCGCCGATGCGGACCTGCTCGAATGCCTCCGCGCGAAAGACGTAGGTCTCGACGCCGCGTCGAGCCACCTGGAAGCTGATGTCGGCGCCCGGGATGAAGCGCGCGGGGTACGCCTGGGCGAGCAGCGGCAGGTGGAACTGGAGCGACAACGGATCCTGCACGCCCTCGAGGAATCCCGCCGGCTGGCCGGCCCCGCGGCCGGCGAACTGGACGACGCGGGCCGTCCAGTCGAACTCGGCGCGGAGCTCGCGGTTGGCGATCTCCACGCGCTCGACGTACTTCTCCGGCGCAATGCCGAAGGCCTGCAACGAACCGCTGGACTTCAGGTCGAGCAGGCCGGATGGATCGACGGTGCGCAGCCAGAGTTCATACCGGCCGCGCGCCGCGTCGACGTTCCAGTCGACGAAAGTCATCGCTTCGATTCCACGCATCCGCGTGTAAGTGGTGCGATAGGCGATGCGGCCGGTCTTCGGCACTTCTTCCGCGCCGGGAGGCAGGCGCGGCTGCTCCGGCGCCGGCGGCGCGGGTGGCGCCGGCGGGTCCGCCGGAAGCTGTGGAACCGGATCTTCCCGCGGCGGCGGAGGCGGCTCCGGTTCGACCGGCGCGGGCGCCGGCGTTGAAGCGGACGGCAGCGACGGCGCGTTCGCGGCCCGCGGGCGCGGCGGCCGCGGCGGGGCGGCGGCCGGCGCTGCCGCTGAAGGAGGCGCAGGCAGCGTGATCAGGGACACCGCGAGCGTTCTCTGCGTCGTGTCCTCGGGCTTCAGCGTGTTGAGGCCGGCGGCCACCTCGTACAGTCCGCAAGCGTGCAGGCCGAAGACCGCGGCGAGCACGATCGCGATGCGCCACGCGGTCGCGGGTCGCAAGGGCTGGCCGAGGAAGGTGAGCGGCATCGAAGGCAAGCGGGCCGGTCAGGAAGTGGACGCAGGAATGCGAGGGCCCGGCCGCTAAGATACAGAGATCCCGACGGGCCCGGATCACGAGGAACGATGAAACTCGCAACGCTGAAGGACGGGTCTCGCGACGGACAACTCGTCGTCGTTTCGCGCGACCTGTCGCTCGCGCATCACGCGGCCGGCATCGCGCCCCGCCTGCAGGCGGTGCTCGACGACTGGAACTTCCTGGCGCCGCAGCTCGACGACCTCTACCAGACGCTGAACGAGGGACGCGCACGCCACGCCTTTCCCTTCGACCAACGGCTGGCCATGGCGCCCTTGCCGCGCGCCTATCAGTGGGCCGACGGTTCCGCCTACGTGAATCACGTCGAACTTGTCCGCAAGGCGCGCGGGGCGGAGATGCCGGAATCGTTCTGGAAGGATCCGCTGATGTACCAGGGCGCCAGCGACGAACTGCTGGGCCCGCGCGACGACATCGTCTGCCCCAGCGAGGAGTTCGGCATCGACTTCGAGGCGGAGGTCGCGGTCGTCACCGACGACGTGCCGATGGGAACGAAGCGCGCGGACGCCGGGGCCCACGTCCGGCTGCTGATGCTGGTGAACGACGTCAGCCTGCGCAACCTGATCCCGGCGGAGCTGGCAAAGGGCTTCGGCTTCTTCCAGAGCAAGCCCGCCACCGGATGCTCGCCCGTGGCGGTGACTCCGGACGAACTCGGCGATGCGTGGAAGGACGGCAAGGTCCATCTCCCGCTGGTGGTGCACTGGAACCAGGTGAAGGTCGGCGCACCGAACGCCGGCGAGGACATGACCTTCGACTTCGCGCAGCTGATCGCGCACGTCGCGAAGACGCGCAACGCGCGGGCCGGCTCGATCATCGGCTCGGGCACCGTTTCCAACCTCGATCGCAGCCGCGGCTACTGCTGCATTGCGGAGAAGCGCAGTCTCGAGATGATCGAGTCGGGCGCCGCGTCGACCTCGTTCATGAAGTTCGGGGACACAGTGCGGATCGAGATGTTCGACGATCGGGGCAGTTCGATCTTCGGGGCGATCGAACAAAAGGTTGCGCCGCTCGCCCGGCGCTAGCAGACTCCCGCAAAAGAGGAGTCACCCATGAAGAACAAGGGACCAGGCACAGGGCTGCCTTTCGCCAACACGATGGGCGACAGCATGGACCTGATGCGCAAGATGTGGGGCATGGCCGGGCTGCCCGGCATCCCCAACCCGGCGAACTTCGCGTCGATGGCGATGCGCCTGCCGCAGCAGCTGCCGAGCATGATTGCGCCGACGTTCGACGTGAACGAACTCGACAAGCGCATCGCCGACCTGCGCGCGGTGGAGCAGTGGCTCGAACTGAATGGAAGCATGCTGCGCACGACGATCCAGACGCTCGAAGTGCAGCGCGCGACGATCGCCACGCTGAAGGGCATCAGCGGGGCCATGCTGGCGCCGCTCACGAAGTCCGGCCAGAGAGCGGACATCAGCAGCATGGCGATGCCACCCTTCCCCATGCCGCCGCCCGAGCCGGAAGCCGAGCCCGCAGCCCAGCCCGCGAGGAAGAGCAGTCAAAGGCGCCACAAGGCGAAGGCCCCCCACGCGCCGACGGTCACCGAGGCTCCGCTGAATCCCACCGCGTGGTGGAACACGCTGCAGGATCAGTTCACCAAGATCGCGGCGAGTGCTGCCGCGGGTGCCGCCGCCGGTGCCGCGCAGGCGCCTGCGAAGAAGCCTTCGAAGACTGCGGGCACCCGGCGCGCGCGCAAGGCCGGCAAAAGCGGCTGAGGTCCGCCCGGGCAAGACCGTCTGCAGGCTGCCCCGCCGTCGTCTCAGACGGTGTAGTTGAGCCCGAGGCGACCGCCGTCGGCGTAGACCGTCGTTCCAGTCACGTAGGACGCATCGTCGCTCGCGAGGAAGACGGCGATCCGAGCGATTTCGTCCGGCTCGCCGAGCCGCTTCAGCGGCGTGCGCGACAGGATGCGGTCGCGCGCCGCCTCGCTCGTCATCACGGCGGTCTTCAGCATTTCGGTCGCGATCGAACCCGGGCCGATCGCGACCGCGCGGATGCCCAGTGGCGCGAGGGCGAGCGCCATCACCTTCGTCAGCTGGTTGATGCCGCCCTTGCTCACCGTATAGGGCACCTGGTTCGCAATCGCGAGCACCGCGTTGACGCTCGACATGTTGACGATGACGCCACGCTCGCCGCTGGCGCGCGGCGCCTGCTTCGCCATCTGCCGCGCGGCGGCCTGCGCGCACAGGAAGGCGCCCTTCAGGTTGACCCGCAGGACCCGGTCGAAGTCCTCTTCGGCCAGGTCGAGGAACTCGGCCGCGTGGACGATGCCGGCGTTGTTGACGAGGATGTCGACGCGGCCGAAGTGCGTGACGGCGAAATCGACCAGCGCCTCGCACGCGGATCGGTCGCCGACGTCGGCCTGCTTGTGGAGCGCATAGCCGCCGGCGGCCGCGATCGACTTCACGACGGCGCTGCCGCCGACTTCGTTCACATCAGCGACGACGACACGCGCGCCGGCCTCGGCGAAGGCGCGGGCGCAGGCCGCACCGATGCCCTGCGCTGCGCCGGTCACGATGGCCACGCGATCAGCAAGCTTCATGATTGGCTCCGCGTAAGGGTCCGCGGGATTGTCCGGCAAGGACGATGCGCCGTGCTCAGGCCGGCCGGTGCTCGGCGCGCCAACCCGCCACCGCCGGCCCCACGTCGTCCAGCTTGCCGAGCACGTGCACTCCGGCCGGAGGGCGCCGCTGCAGCACGGGACTGGATCCCCCGGCCCAGAGTTCCGTCGCCGCGGGGAGTTGCGCCCGCAATTCCTTGAGGCTCTCGATCACCTGGTATGGATTGACGACCGCCGAAAACGAGAGCGCCACGATGTCGATCTGCTGGCTCTCCGCTCCGCGCACGATCTCCATCACCGGGGTGCGAACGCCGAGGGAAACGCACCGGGCGCCCTCGAGCGCGAACATCGCCTCCGCCATGAGAACGCCCAGCCCGTGCGGTTCCTGGGGAACGGTCGTCAACAGGACGCGCGGCGAGTTGCCCGGGTGCGGAATCGAGGTGATGGCATTGCGGAGCACGCCCTGCACGGACTCCGTGAACAGGTGCTCCTCGAAGATCGCCAGTTCCCCCCGGGCCCACGCTTCGCCGACCAGCGTCGTCAGCGGCGCGATCACGTCCGAGACGAAGCGGGCGAGGCCGGCCTTGACGGCCAGCAGTGCGAGTTCGCGGCGCAGGTCGTCCACGCGGTGGTCGGTGATCAGCTGGACGAATGGGCGGAGCGCGCCGTCGGGCGGGCTCTCCATCGACGCCGGCCCGGACCGCCCGTTGCCTGCCTCGGCCAGCGCCTGCAACTGCTCGACGGGCCGCTCGGCGATCTTGCCCGGACGGTGACCCTGGTCCATCAGGCGCTTGAGCAGGCGGAGCTTGTCGACCTGCTCCGACGGGTACACGCGCTCCCCGTTGGCATCCCGGGTCGGCTGCGGAAAACCGTAGCGGCGCTCCCAGACCCTGAGCGTGTCTTTCGACAGGCCGGTGTCCCGCTCCACGGCGGCGATCGGAAGCCCGGGGGCGGACGAGGGGGTCGAGGTCATCGGGATGTTCCTGTGCGCATCTCGCATTTTGTCCTAGACAAACGCTCGACTCAAGCACAAACTGCAGCCTTCGCCCGCAGATCAACCGAGTTCCAGCCGATCGTGCAGGGCCCGATTTGTCCGTGCCCACTTTCGCCTCAGCTCTCATGTCATCCAACTCTATGCACGTGATTGGACGCGTTTTCGCCGCCGTTCTGATGGTCGTGGCAGTGTCCATCAGCCCTCCGCTCGCCGCGCAGGAGTGTCCGGCCCTGCTGACGCACACCTTTCCGAAGCTGCAGGACGACTCCCCGCAGAACCTCTGCCAGTACAAGGGCAAGGTCGTGCTGGCGGTCAACACCGCCAGCTACTGCGGCTTCACCCCCCAGTACGAGGGGCTGGAGAAGCTGCATGAGCGGTACGCGTCCAGGGGGCTTGTGATCCTGGGCTTTCCGTCAGGGGACTTCGGCAACCAGGAAAAGGCGAGCAGCAAGGAGATCGCGGAGTTCTGCTTCAACACCTACGGCGTCAAGTTCCCGATGTTCGCCAAGACCTCGGTGCGGGGCGACAAGGCGAACCCGTTCTTCGCCGCGCTCGCCGGCGCGACCGGGCAGCCGCCCAAGTGGAACTTCCACAAGTACCTGATCGACCGCCAGGGCCGCGTGGTCAAGTCGTTCCCGAGCCAGGTCGAGCCGCTCGATGCCCGGCTGACGAAGGAGATCGAGGCCGCCCTCGGCGCCAGCTGACGGCCCTCGACCGAAGTTGCGCGACAATGCGCGCTCGACCATGAACGCACCCGACAACATGTACCTGCCGGATGTCCAGGCGAGCGCCGACCGGCGCAACCTGGCGATTCAGCGCGTGGGCGTCAAGTCGCTCGCTCATCCCGTGATGGTGGCGACCGGCCGCGGCCCCCAACCGTCGGTCGCGTCGATCGACATGTACGTCGGCCTGCCGGCCCACCAGAAGGGCACGCACATGTCGCGCTTCATCGACGTGCTGCAGACCCACCAGCAGCCGCTTGCGATGGCCTCCGCGACGGCGCTGCTCGACCGCATGCTAGCGCGGCTGGACGCAACGACCGGCATGATCGAATTCCGCCTGCCGTTCTTCGTGCTGAAGACCGCGCCGGTGTCGGGCGTCGAAAGCCTGATGGACTACCAGCTCACGCTGCTGGCCGAACGCACCGACGGCGGCACGCGCTTCGTCCAGAAGGTGGTCGTGCCGGTGACGAGCCTGTGCCCGTGCAGCAAGAAGGTCGCGGATTTCGGCGCGCACAACCAGCGCGCCCACATCTCGATCACCGCCGAGCTGGCCTCCGAGATGCCGGTGGAGCAGCAGGTCCGGATCGCGGAGGAAGCATCGTCGTGCGAGCTGTGGGGCCTGCTGAAGCGGCCCGACGAGAAGTTCGTCACGGAGCGCGCGTACTCGAACCCGAAGTTCGTCGAGGACGTGGTGCGCGATGTCGCGCTCGCGCTCCAGGCGGACGACCGCGTTGCAGGCTACATCGTCGAAGCCGAGAACTTCGAGTCGATCCACAACCATTCGGCCTACGCGCTGATCGAACACGACAAGCGCAAGGCGCGCTGACTCGACAAGAGCAGCGCGGCGGGGAGGAGAGCCCCGCGCCAACCGCCACCGGGCCTGCCCGGAAAAAAACCACGGCGGACATTCATGAGGGAGCTGGCCGGACGGCGCAGTGCGCGCTCGTCCGCTGCAACTCGAACTGGTCTCGCAAATGAAGATTGCCATCATCGGTTCCGGCATCTCCGGACTCGGCGCCGCCCACGCACTGCGTGACGACGCCCGCATCACGCTCTACGAAAGCGGCCCGCGCCTCGGCGGGCACACGAACACGGTCGACGTCACGCTCGACGGCGTCACGGCGGGGGTCGACACCGGCTTCCTCGTCTACAACGAGCGCACCTACCCCAACCTGATCCGGCTGTTCGACGAACTGTCGATCCCGGTCGCGAAAAGCGACATGTCGTTCGGCGTCAGCGTCGCGCGCGGCGGCGGCCGCCGCCTCGAGTGGGCGGGCTCCGACCTGAACGCCGTGTTCGCGCAGCGGCGCAACCTGCTGTCGCCGGTCTTCCTCGGCATGCTGCGCGACATCCTGCGCTTCAACCGCGAAGCGACGCGGATCGCGCAGGAGCCCGCCCGCCACGGCGGCCTGTCGCTCGGCGAGTTCCTCGACCGCGGCGGCTATGGTGATGCCTTCCGGCGCTGGTACCTGCTGCCGATGGCCGCGGCGATCTGGTCGTGCCCGATGGCGGCGATGCTCGCCTACCCGCTCGCGACCTTCGCCCGTTTCTGCCACAACCACGGGCTGCTGCAGGTCGAGAACCGGCCCCAGTGGTTCACGGTGAGCGGCGGCGCACGCCAGTATGTGCGTCGCATCGCGAGCCGCATTCCGGATGTGCGGCTCGACGACGAGGTCGTCTCCGTGAGGCGCGACACCGTCAGCGGCCAGGTCATCGTGAAGAGCCGGAGCGCGAGCGAGCGCTACGACCACGTGGTGCTCGCGTGCCACAGCGACCAGTCGCTCGCGGTGCTGTCCGACGCCGACGCGGCCGAACGCGAAATCCTCGAGGCTGTGAAGTACCAGCCGAATCGCGCGGTGCTTCACACCGACACCGCGCTGATGCCGACGCTCAGGAGCGTCTGGTCGTCGTGGAACTACATGAGCGACGGCGGCCAGGAGCCGAACGTGTCCGTCACGTACCTGCTGAACAAGTTGCAGCCCCTGCCGTTCGGCACGCCGGTGCTGCTCACGCTGAACCCGATCACAGAGCCGCACAAGGACAAAGTGATCGCCGAGTTCGACTACGCGCACCCGATATTCGACGGTGCCGCGATCACCGCGCAGCGCCGCCTCGCGGATGTGCAGGGACGCCGGCAGGTGTGGTTCGCCGGCGCCTGGACCGGTTACGGATTCCACGAGGACGGCCTGAAGTCGGGCCTGGCGGTCGCGCACGCGATCCTCGGCCTGGTGGCCACGCACCGGCTCGCCGCGTAGGCAAGCGGCCGTGCGACGCGTGCGTTCAGCCGCGGCGCGCGGCCAGTCCGTCGAAGCAGGTGGCCGTGACCAGTTCGACGATCTCGTCGTCGCTGTAGCTTCCGGACAGCTTGAGGTAGTCCGACACCGGGTCGCACGCGCGCGCGAACACCGTGTACAGCACGACTTCCGGCGGCAGGCGCGGCGCGATCGCCTTGCCGCGCTGCGCCTCCTCGATCCAGGCCCCGAGCCGCTCGCTGACCTCGATCAGGACGTCGACGTAGCTGGGATGCCTGGCCAGCGACTCGCGCAGCGCCGGGCTCGTGGACGGCAGCGACGGCATCCGGCCGTCGAGGTGCTCGCGGAGCGCCCAGCGGACGACACCCTTGAGCTTGTCGAGCGCCGGCGCTCCCGCCGGCTGCGCTTCGATGGCGTCCCGCGTGCGCTCGAGCAGGCGCACCAGCGCGGCGGCCGCAAGCGCTTCCTTCGACTCGAAGTGCTTGTAAAGGCTCGGCTTCGCGATGCCGACGCGCGCGGCCACCTCGTCGACCGTCATCAGGTCGTAGCCCTTTTCGGCAAGCAGCGAGTTCACCTCGCGCAGGATCACGTCCTCGCGCAGCTTCAGCTGCTGCTCGCGCAGAGTCGGTCGAACGTCGGCCTGGGTCGTCATGGG
Organism: uncultured Burkholderiaceae bacterium; assembly: GCA_964353935.1. Taxonomy (GTDB): domain Bacteria; phylum Pseudomonadota; class Gammaproteobacteria; order Burkholderiales; family Burkholderiaceae_F; genus JAOUJD01. The sequence goes on from CAYGXL010000003.1 coordinate 28,934, forward strand.
GGCTCCTTCGATCCGGGAATGTACCACTCAGTTTCTTCTTGTACGAGTTAGTAGTTTTCTGTACTGTTGCGTTAACCGCAGCCCGCCCCATGCTCTCCACGCCCTCCGCCCCCCTCATCGGCTTCGGCCAGGTACGCCATGCGCGCCTGCGGCCGGCGGTCAATCGCTTCAACTACGGCGCGTACTTCCTGCGGCTGCCGTTGCGGGCGCTCGCGAAGAGTCCCTTGCGGTCGCGCATGCTCGGCATCAATCGCGCGTCGCCAATGGCCGTGCTGGACCGCGATCACGGTGACGGTCGCCCGCTGCTCGAGTGGATCGACGCGCTGCTCGCCGACCACGGGGTTGCCGACGCCGACGGCGAGGTGTGGCTGCACACCTTCCCGCGCGTTTTCGGGTACGTCTTCAACCCGGTCAGCTTCTGGTTCGCGCACCGGAGCGACGGGTCGTTGCGTGCCGTCGTCTGCGAGGTGAACAACACCTTCGGCGAGCGCCACTGCTACCTGCTCGCGCACGACGACGGCCGCCCCCTCGCGTGGGGCGAGGAGGTCAGCGCGCGCAAAGTGTTCCACGTCTCGCCGTTCTGCGCGATCGACGGCCACTATCGCTTCCGCTTCATGCTGACAGGCGACGACGCCCCGCGCTTCGTCGGCCGCATCGACCACGACACGAGCGACGGTCCGCTGCTGCAGACGTCGCTGTCCGGCACGCTGGAGCCGCTGACCGACCGCGCGCTGCTGCGCGCGCTGTTCGGCTATCCCGCGTTCACCCTGGGCGTGATCGCGCGCATCCACTGGCAGGCGCTGCGGCTCGCCGCGAAGCGTGTGCCGTTCTTCCCGAAACCGGCGCCGCCGGCCCATCCCGTGACCCGTTAGACCGATGAACGAACTCGTCCTTCCCTACGACGGCGGCCTCGATGCCTCGCGCTTCCCGTCCCAGGGGCGCCTCGCGCTGCGCCTGCTGGAGAACCTGTCGCACGGCCGCCTCGACGTCCAGTTCCCGGACGGCCAGCGTGCGAGCTTCGGCAGTCGCGAAGCGCATCCGGCCGACCTGGTCCTGAACAACTGGAACGTCGTCGGCGCCTCGCTGTCCAGCGGCGACATCGGCTTCGCCGAGTCGTACATCGCCGCCGACTGGTCGACGAGCGACCTCCCGCGGCTGCTCACGTTCTTCCTTCGCAACCGCGAGGCGGCGGAGCGGCTGATCTACGGCACGTTCGTCGGCCGCCTCGTGCACCGCATCCGGCACCTTCTCAACCGGAACACGCGGGCGCAGGCGCGCCGGAACATCCACGCGCACTACGACCTCGGCAACGCCTTCTACGCGCTGTGGCTGGATCCGACGATGTCGTACTCGAGCGCGCTGCTGCCGGTGCACGCCACGCCCCACGCGCCACTGACCGACCGCGAGCTCGTCGACGGCCAGGTTGCGAAGTACCGGCGCGTGCTCGACGAACTGCAGCTGCGCGAGCCCGGACGCATCCTCGAGATCGGCTGCGGCTGGGGCGGGTTCGCGGAGGTCGCGCTCGCCTCGGGGCACGCGGTCGACGGGCTCACCCTGTCCACCGAGCAGCTGGACCATGCGCGCGCGCGCCTGTCGCAAACCGGCGGTCAATGGAACCTGCGCCTGCAGGACTACCGCGAGGAGCACGGCCAGTACGACGCCATCGCGTCGATCGAGATGTTCGAGGCGGTCGGCGAGTCCTACTGGCCGTCGTACTTCGCGACCCTGAAGCGCTGCCTCAAGCCGGGGGGCCGCGCCTGCGTCCAGACCATCGTCATCGACGACGCGCTGTTCGATCGCTACCGCGTCGGCACCGACTTCATCCAGCAGTACATCTTCCCTGGCGGAATGCTCCCGTCCCCGGCCGCCTTCAGGCGCGAAGCGCAGCGTGCCGGCCTCGCCGTGGTCAACGAGCACGCGTTCGGCCCCGACTACGAGCGCACGCTCGCCACCTGGCGCGAACGCTTCCACGCGCGGCTCGACGCGGTGCGCGCGCTCGGCTTCGACGAGCGCTTCGTCCGCATCTGGGACTTCTATCTCGCCTATTGCGAAGCGGCGTTCGCGCGGCGCTCCACCGATGTCGTCCAGTTCACGCTCGCCCGTGCGTAGCGCGCTGCTCGCGCTCGCGCTGCTCGTCGGCGGGCCCGCGCTCGCCGACGTGCCTCCCCACGTCAGCCGCGCGCTCGGCGAAGCGCGACCGGCCGGCAGCGGACGGCTGACCTGGTTCGGCCTGCACGTGTACGACGTGCGGCTCTTCGTCCCGGCGGCGGGTTTCGACGCGCGCCGCTACTTCGAGCAGCCGTTCGCGCTCGAACTGACCTACGCGCGGAAGCTGCAGGGCCGCGCGATCGCGGAGCGCAGCGACGCCGAGATCGCGAAGCTCGGCATCGGCACCGAGACGCAGCGCGCGCGCTGGCGGCAGGCGATGATCGCGCTCTTCCCCGACGTGCAGGCGGGGCAGCGGCTCGCCGGCGTGCACGTGCCCGGACAGGCCACGGAGTTCTACTTCGACGGCCGGCCGATCGGCCGCATCGACGATCCCGCCTTCGGCGCGGCGTTCTTCGGCATCTGGCTGGACGCCCGCACCACTGCCCCGGACCTGCGCGCCAGCCTCCTGAAGCAGGCGTTCTGACGTGACCGCCCTCGTCGCGGACGGCGCGCGCGTTCCGGGCCGGGCCCTGCCCGCCTCCGACCTGCTCGCCTACAGCCTGTTCGCGCTCCCGTTGACGATGATGGCGCTGCCGGTCTACGTGCTGGTGCCGCCGTTCTATGCGACGACGACCGGACTCGCCCTGTCCACGATCGGCGCGGTGCTGCTGGCCACGCGCGTGCTCGATGCCTTCGTCGACCCGCTGCTCGGCGCGTGGGTGGACCGCTCGCGCGGCGTCTACCTGCGGCCGCTGCTGATCGCCGCGCCGGTGCTGGCGGCGGGCTTCGTGCTGCTGTTCTCGCCGCTCGAGGACATGTCGCCCGGAGGCGCGGCGGCCTGGCTGACCCTCACGCTGATCGCCGCCACGCTCGGCTACTCGCTGGCCACGATCGCGTACCAGGCGTGGGGCGCGCGGCTCGCGGACGACGACAGCGGCCGCGCCCGCGTGACCGCGTGGCGCGAGGGCTTCGGGCTCGTCGGCGTGATCCTCGCTTCGCTGCTGTCGACGTGGGGCCCGAACGCGCTGATCGCGCTGTTCCTCGGCACGCTGGCGATCGCCCTGGTCGCGCTCGTGAAGCGCGCGCCGCGCCTGCCCGTCGCCGCGGAGTCCGCGCGGGTCTCGCCGTGGCGCGCCATCGTCGCGCCGCTGTCCGAGCGCGGCTTCCGGTGGCTGCTCGCGATCTTCGTGGCGAACGGAATCGCGGCCGCCGTGCCGGCGTCGCTCGTGCTGTTCTTCGTCGCCGACCGGCTGCAGATGGAGCATCAGTCGGGGGTGCTGCTCGCGCTGTACTTCGTCGCGGCCGCCTGCAGCATGCCGCTGTGGGCGCGGCTCGCGCACCGCTGGGGCCTGCACGCGACCTGGCTCGCCGGCATGGCGCTCTCGATCGGCACGTTCGTGTGGGCATTCGTCGTCGGCCCGGGCGACTTCGTCGCTTTCGCACTCGTCTGCGCGCTGTCCGGCATCGGCCTCGGGGCCGATCTCGCGCTGCCGCCCGCGCTTCTCGCGCGCGTGATCGGCCGGAGCGGGCACAGCGGAGCGCACGAGGGTGCGTATTTCGGCCTCTGGAATTTCGCGAACAAGATGAACCTCGCGCTGGCCGCCGGGCTGGCGCTGCCGGTGCTCGAGGCACTCGGCTACGCCCCCGGGGCCCGCGATGCGACCGCGCTCGACGCGCTGGCCTTCGCCTACGCCGTACTGCCCACCCTTCTCAAACTCGCCGCCGCCGCGCTGCTGCTCGTCGCGTGGCGCGGCCAACGCTGCTAGGACTTCCATGTTCGCCCGCCTCTTCGCACTGATCGCCGCCACCCTGGCCGCCGCCGTCCTGCTCGCCGGTTGCACGTCCGTCGACCCGCAGGTCTATCGCAATGAGCAGCCGGCGCTCGACCTCGCGCGCTACTTCGATGGCGCGCTGGAGGGCCACGGCATGGTCCTCGACCGCGGAGGCCAGGTGCAGCGGCGCTTCGTCGTGCGGATCAAGGGGACATGGAACGGCGATGTCGGCACCCTCGACGAGGACTTCACGTGGTCGGACGGCAAGAAGGAACGGCGCGTGTGGACCCTGCGCCGCGCGGCACCGGACGGCTCGCGCTGGATCGGCACCGCCCCCGATGTCGTCGGCGAGGCGCAGGGCGTCGTCGCCGGCAATGCGTTGAACTGGACCTACACGCTCGACCTCGCCACCGACAGCGGCCGCTACAACATCGCGTTCGACGACTGGATGTTCCTGATCGACGAGCGCGTGATGCTGAACCGCGCGGTGATGTCGTTCTTCGGCGTGCGCGTCGGCGAGGTGCTGATCTCGTTCCGGAAGCTGCCGTGAGCCTGAATCCGAGGATCGGCGGCTGGCGCGGCCAGCGCGTCTGGGTGATCGGGGCATCGACCGGCATCGGCGCCGCCGTTGCGCGCGACCTCATCGACGCCGGCGCGCGCGTCGCGCTGTCCGCCCGCTCGCGCGACCGCCTCGCCGCGATCGCCGAGGGCACCGACGCCGTCGTGGCGCCCTTCGACGTCACCGACCGGGCCGCCGTGCTCGCGGCGGCGACGAAGGTGTGCGACGCGCTCGGAGCGCTCGACCTGGTCATCGTCGTCGCCGGCACCCACAGCGCGATGCGCGCCGACCAGTTCGATCGGGTCAAGGCCGACCAGTTGCTGGCGGTGAACCTGGTCGGGCCGCTGAACTGCCTGGAGGCGGTGCTGCCCACGCTGCTGAAGCAGCGCCGGGGCGGCATTGCGCTGGTCGCGTCGGTGGCGGGCTATCGCGGCCTGCCGCAGGCGCTGATCTACGGGCCGACCAAGGCCGCGCTGATCCACCTGGCCGAAGGCCTGTACCTCGACCTGCGCCGGCACGGCATCGGCGTCTACCTGGTCAACCCGGGCTTTGTCGACACGCCGCTCACCCAGCGCAACGACTTCGCCATGCCCGCGCTCATGACCGCGGAAAAGGCCGCGCGGCGTACGCTGGACGGCATCGCCGCGGGCCGCTTTGAAACCCACTATCCACGCCGCTTCACCGGCTGGCTGAAGCTCCTGCGCATCCTGCCGTACCCCGCCTACTTCTGGGCGGTGCGGCGCTTCACGGGAGCGGGACTGTGACGGACGACCCGCGCATCACACGGCTGAAAGGGTTCTTCGAGTCGCTGACGCCCGCGACGCTGGCGCGCCTGGACCAGTACTACGCGCCCGATGCCCGCTTCAAGGATCCGTTCAACGAAGTCACCGGCGTGCCGGCCATCCGGGCGATCTTCGACGGGATGTACCGGCAGGTCGACCGCCCGCGCTTCGTGGTCACCCGCGGCTTCGGCCAGGGCGACGAGGCCTTCCTGGCGTGGGACTTCGTTTTCTGCTTCAAAGGCGACGCAAATCGGGAACAGACCATCCGGGGAGCGACTCATATACAGTTCTCGCTTGACGGTCGCGTCGCCCTGCACCGGGATTACTGGGACGCGGCCGAAGAGCTGTATGAAAAGCTGCCGGTAGTTGGCTCCCTGATGCGCTGGCTGAAGCGTCGCGCCCGGCACTAACGAAGGAATCCTTCATGGCCTCGCTTCTGTACCCGGACCTGTTCCGGTCACTCGAATCCGTCCGCTGGAACATGGAAAAGGACGTTCCATGGGACCAGTTCGACACCAGCCTGCTCAGCGACGACCAGGCGCGCACGATCAAGATGAACGCCATCACCGAGTGGTCGGCCCTGCCGGCCACGGAGATGTTCCTTCGGGACAACCGCGGCGACTCGGACTTCTCGGCGTTCATGTCCGTGTGGTTCTTCGAGGAGCAGAAGCACGCGCTGGTGCTGATGGAGTACCTGCGGCGCTTCCGGCCGGAGCTGGTGCCGACCGAGGAGGAACTGCACGCCGTCCGCTTCGAGTTCGACCCGGCGCCGCGGCTCGAAACCCTGATGCTGCACTTCTGCGGCGAGATCCGCCTGAATCACTGGTACCGCCGGGCCGCCGAGTGGCACACGGAACCGGTGATCAAGGCCGTCTACCGGCTCCTGTCGCAGGACGAGGCGCGCCACGGCGGCGCCTACCTGCGCTACATGAAGAAGTACCTCGGCGAGGCGGGTGATCAGGCCCGCGCCGCGTTCGCGAAGATCGGCGTCCTGATGGCCTCGGCCCGCCGCACGGACAAGGCGCTGCACCCGACCAATCTCCACGTGAACCAGTCGCTTTTCCCGAACGACACCGTACAATCGCGCCTCCCCGATCCGGGCTGGCTGGAGCGCTGGCTCGACGAACAAATACGGTTCGACAAAGAATGGGAGACCAAGGTCGTCGAGCGGATCCTGCACAACCTGTCGCTGCTGTTCGAGCGCACCTTCAATTCGGTCCAGGATCTGAATCGGTATCGCAAGGAGATTGCCGCGCGCCTTCAGTCCGGGGGCGCCGCGCCGCAGTCGGCTTGAGCGCGCGCGGCCGCTCCGAAGCGCTCAGCCCGGAGCGCGCAGCGCGGAGGGTCGTCCAGTGAACTCGCCCGCTCCGCCGCGCGGAGTCGCCCCATGATTCCGCGCCACGTCCCGCTGGTCGAAACCACCCGCGGCGGCGCCACGGAGTGCGTGCACTACGGATCGATCGCCGTCACCGACCCGTCGGGCCGGTTGATCACCGCAGTCGGGGATCCCGACTCGCTCAACTTCACCCGCTCGGCGTTGAAGCCCCTGCAGGCGCTGCCGTTTGTCGAGGACGGCGGCATGGAGCGCCATGGCTTCACGTCGCACGAACTGGCGCTGATGTGCTCGAGCCACAGCGGCGAGGCGATGCACGTCGCCATCGTCCAGCGCATCCTGGCGAAAGCCGGCGCCGACGTATCGCAGCTGCAATGCGGCTGCCACGCGCCAAGCTTCTTCACCGCCACCGAAACGACGCCGCCCGCCGGTGCCCAGTGGTCCGCCCTGCATCACAACTGTTCGGGCAAACACGCGGGCTTCCTCGCGTACTGCCGGATGCACGACCAGCCGCTCGAGACCTACCTCGACCCCGGGCATCCGCTCCAGCAGCGCATCCGGACAACTGTCGCACGCTTCACCAACGGCGACTCCGTTGCGTGGGGCATCGACGGCTGCAGCGCGCCGAACTGCGCGATGCCCCTGAAGCGGCTGGCGCAGACGTACGCCCGGATCGCAACGGGCGACACGCCCGAGCTGCGCGCGCTCTTCTTCGCGATGTCGCGCCACCCCGACCTCGTGTCGGGCACGCGCCGGATGGACCTCGCGATCATGCAGACGGGCGAGGGCGACTGGGTCAGCAAGGCGGGCGCCGACGGCATGCAGGCGATCGGCGTGCAATCCAAGGGCATGGGAATCGCGATCCGCATCGCCGACGGCAACCCGCGCGCGCTGCACGCCGCGACCGTGGCCGCGCTGGAGCAGCTCGGCCTGCTCGACGACCCGAGCGGCACTCCGCTCGCCGCCTACGACTGCCCGCCGATCCGAAACTACCGGGGCATCGAAACCGGCGGCGTGGTGCCCGTGTTCAAGCTGCGCAGCGCCTGACGCGCGGGGTCAGCCGAGCGCCACCCCGCCGCGCGGCGAGCGGATCACGGCGGCGAGGCTCTTCGGTCCCGACTTCAGGTCAACCGGCCCCGCGATCCTCAGCTCGCGGAACAGCTCGACGATGCCGCTCGTTCCGAGCACGGCCGCCGGATGCGACAGCTGGAGCGACACGAGTTCGCAGCCGCTCTCCGGCAGCACGTCGCACGGGTGACGGACGACGCCGTCGTCGCCTTCCTCCCACTGAATCGCCGTCGGCAGGATGCCGCCCCACGCGAGGGACCCGCTGTCCGGCACCGAGATCTTCCAGCGGAACGCGTTGCGCGTCATCGGCATGATCTCGCCGAGGTCGGGCACCCGCGCGCACGCGGACGCGAGCGAAGGCGTGCGGATGACCCACGTGATCAGCGCGGGGGCGACCGCGAGGCGGGCCTGCATCCCGGGCTCGTCGAGCGAGAACCAGCGCGGACGCGCGGGCGGCGGCCCGGCGGGGTCGATCGCGATCACCTCCAGGTAGCAGCGCGGCCCGAGGCGGAGCAGCGCGTTGTGCGTGCCCATCGCGACGTGCTGTCCGCCGGGGACCGGCGTCGCGTCGAGTCGTTCCCCCACCCACGCGACACCAGCGTCGAGCGACGGGGCCGCGATGACGATGTGATCGAGTTCGCTGCGTTCCATCACGCTATCCGTGCAGGCGGGGCTCCGGGCCGGCGCGCTGCTCCAGGGTGAAAGCCGGCCCGATCACCGCCCGAGGATGCCGCGCAGGATGTTGACCGGATCGGGCAACTTGTCCTCCTGCTTCTTCTCCGCGGCCGGCGCGGCCGGGTCCTGCGCCTGGGGCTGCGAACGGCCGCCGGGGCCGCGCTGCATCTCCCTCATGTCCATGCCGAGCATCGCGTTCGCAACGCTCTTCACGCGCACCTTCGCCGCCCACTGCGGCTCCCACGCGATCTTCGGATCCGTGGGCCGCGGCGGATGCACGAGGTTGAGTTCGCTCCCGTAGGCGATCATCCGCAGCATCGCGCCGCCGCCCTCGCCGAACATGCCTTTCGGCACGGCGCAGCGGGTGACTGTGGGCGCGAGCAGCACCTTCTCCTGCAGCCAGCGATCGACCGCGGGATTGGTCTGGTAGTCAACCAGGCCCGAACCGGTCTCCGGAACCTCGCTGGAGGTCCAGAACACCATCTCCGGGTCCGAGCCGCCGCCCATGCCGCCCTTCGCCCCCATCGCGGCGATGAAGTACGCGCGCGCCGTGGGCAACGCCATCCACTCGAGCTGCGTGGACCCACCCGCGTCGGTCTGCTTCAGCGCGATCTCCGGCATGATGTCCTGCGCGGCGGGAATGCCGAACTTGAAGCCTTCCGGCACGCCCTGCCCGCTGAACGCGTGCTCGCCGACGAGCGAGGCGTTCGGCGGGACCATGCGCGCGTCCGGTTCGTTCGGCCACAGCGGCCGGCCCGCGGCGCTGTGCGCGCCACGCTGGGTCGCGCGCCGGGACACGAAGAACTTGCCGTACTCCTCCAGCTTCGCGGTCGCCATGTCGAGCACGCGCGGCTGGCCCGCGCGCACCGTTTCGCCGCAACCCCAGTAGAGGTACAGCTTGCCCTTGGGTCGCTCGTACTCGTGCGGCACGACCTCGTCGGTGGGCGCAGGCGCCGGCTTGTCGATCTTCGGCGAGACCAGCTTCAACGTCGGTGCGAGCTGCGTGCCCGCCGGCACGGCCTGCAGCGCCTCGGCCAGCGACGGGTTGCGGCTGGTGTACAGGGTGACGTCGACCCAGCGCCCGGCCGAGCTCGTCTGCGTGTTGCCGAATGCGTTCTTCGCGCCCTGCCCGCCGCCGAACATGCCGCCCATCATCGACATCGGGCTGGCTCCCGGGCCACCGCCCATGCCGGGCATGCCGAAACCCGAGAAGGTCGCCACGTCGATCCAAGCCTGGGAGACGGGCGGCTTGACGATCTGGGTCGGACCCTTCCCCGCCTGCGCGCCTGCCACGCCAGCCGCGAGTGCCATGCCCATTCCAAGCAACGAGCGGTTCCGGTTGTTCATGTTTCCCTCCGAGGACTCGACACGGGTGACGACACCAACCTGGCCATTCTCGACCGCCCGCGGCCGCTTTCAGTAGCGCCAAGAGGGGTCATGGTCCCCTTTGACCGCGGTCAGTGCAACAGCCGCCGCACTTCCTAGGCTGAATTTACCAGCGCCAGAGAGCCTAGGAGACCCTCCCATGAGATCGCAGAGCCTGAAGATAAGGGACGTCGCAGTCCACCAGCCGGTGACGGCACGCGTGAACGAGTCGATCGGCACCTGTGCCCGCCGCATGCACGACGAGCACGTCGGCTGCCTGGTGGTCGTGGAGCAGAACGATGGCTCCGAGTTCCCGGTCGGCATGCTGACCGATCGCGACATCGCCATCGAGGTCGTCGCGTTCGGCCTCGATGCGGCGACGATGACCGCGGGCGACGTGATGAGCGAGAAGCCGGCAACCGTGGAGGAGGACGACGACCTGCTCGCCGCGCTGGCGCACATGCGCGAGCGCGGCGTGCGGCGACTGCCTGTCGTGAGGCCCGACGGCGCGCTCGCCGGAATGCTCGCGCTCGACAACCTGCTCGAAGCGCTCGGCGAGGAAATCGACGGCGTCGTCGGCGTGTTACGGGCGCAGCGCACCAGGGAACTGCGGTTGCGGTCGTGACCGCACGCGCAACCGTCGATCCGGACCGATGGCAGCCAGCAACGCACGCATCGCCGCCGTCTTCGAGGAGATCGCCGACCTGCTCGAAGTGCAGGGCGAGAACCCGTTCAGGATCCGCGCGTACCGCAACGCAGCCCGCATGGTGAACCAGCAGGGCCCGGTGTTCGCGGAGCGCGCCGCACGCGGCGAGGAACTCGGCAAGCTCGCCGGGATCGGCGCCGACCTCGACGCAAAGATCCACGAGATCGCGCGCACGGGCAACTGCGAACTGCTGCGGCAACTGCGGCGCGCCGTGCCCCGCGGCACGTCCTCGCTGCTGCGAATCCCCGGCCTGGGGCCGAAGCGCGTGCGGGCGCTGTCGGAGCGGCTCGACGTCCACACGCCCGTGCAGCTGCGCGACGCCGCGCGGAGTGGACGCATGGAGTCGCTGCGCGGCTTCGGCCCGAAGACGACGTCCCACGTGCTGCGCGCGCTGTCGACCGATCGCGGCAAGAAGGAGCGCGTGCCGCTCGCGATCGCGCAGCGCGCCGCCACGGCGGTGCTCGAGCACATGCGTCGCGCGCCGGGCATCGCCGACGTGGTCATGGCCGGCAGCATCCGCCGGCAGCGCCCGGCCGTCGGCGACATCGACCTGCTCGCGGTCGGCACCGATGGCGCGGGAATCTCACGCCACTTCGCCGGCTTCCCGCGCTTCCGCGAGATCCTCGCCGAGGGTGCGACCAAGGCCAGCGCCGTGCTCGACAGCGGAATGCAGGTCGACCTGCGCGTGGTCCCGGCGCAGAGCTTCGGCGCCGCGCTGCTCTATTTCACCGGCCCGAAGGCGTTCAACATCGAGTTGCGCAGGCGCGCGATCGACCTGGGGCTGAAGCTCAACGAGTACGGCCTCTACAAGGGGGCACGGCAGGTCGCCGGCGCGACCGAGCAGTCGGTCCTCGACGCCCTCGGCGTCGACTGGGTCGCACCGGAGGCGCGCGACGCGGCGTTGGCCACGCTCGAGCCTGCCTGATCCGGCGCGACCGGGCCACGGTGCTCCGCCGCTCCGGATACCGCCGGTCGGTAGAATTCGCGCCTTCGCCCGCCGCCGTCGCCCGGCATCCCCCTAGCATGCTTGCCCAACAGAAACTCCAGGTCATCGCCCTGCTCCGCCAGGCACTCGCGGGGCTCGGCGTCTCCGATGCGAACGTTGTGCTGGAGCGGCCGAAGGTCGAGGCCCACGGCGACATCGCGACCAACGTGGCGCTGCAGATCGCGAAAGGCCTGAAGCGGAACCCGCGCGACGTCGCCACGGCGATCGTCGACGCGCTGAAGGTCAACCCGGCGGCGTCCAGCCTGATCGAATCGGCCGAGGTCGCGGGACCGGGCTTCATCAACCTGCGCATCGCCCCGGCGGCCAAGCTCGAAGTCGTGCGGCAGTTGCTGCGCGAGCGCGACTGCTACGGCACGTCGTCCGAACACGCCGGACATCGCGTGATGGTGGAGTTCGTGTCCGCCAATCCGACCGGTCCGCTGCACCTGGGCCACGCGCGCCAGGCCGCGCTCGGCGACGCACTCGCCAACCTGCTCGGGGCGCAGGGCTGGCACGTGACGCGCGAGTTCTACTACAACGACGCCGGCGTGCAGATCGCCAACCTCGCGCTGTCGGTCCAGGCGCGCGCGCGCGAACTGCTCGGCGAAGCGATCGAGTTTCCCGAGGCGGGCTATCGCGGCGAGTACATCGTCGACATCGCCCGCGAGTTCCTCGCGAAGGGCACCGTGGCCGCGCGCGACGGCGACCCGGTGAAGGCGAGCGGCGACCCCGAGGACATCGACGCGGTGCGGCGCTTCGCGGTCGCCTGCCTGCGCAACGAGCAGGACCGCGACCTCGCCGCGCTCGGCGTCGCCTTCGACAACTACTACCTCGAGTCGTCGCTGTACCTGGACGGCAAGGTCGAGGCCGCGGTCGACGCGATGGTGAAGTCGGGCATGACGTTCGAGGCCGACGGCGCGCTGTGGTTGAAGTCGACGGAGATGGGCGACGTCGGCGGCATGGGCGGCCCGGCGATCGACGACAAGGACCGCGTGATGCGGAAGTCGGACGGCAGCTACACCTACTTCGTGGGGGACGTCGCGTACCACATCACCAAGGTCCAGCGCGGCTTCGAGAAGGTCATCAACATCCAGGGCACCGATCACTATGGGACGGTGGCGCGCGTGCGCGCCGGCCTGCAGGCCGCCGGCAAGGCGCTCGGCGTCGCCGTTCCGAAGGGGTACCCGGATTACGTGCTGCACAAGATGCTGCGGGTCACGAAGGGCGGCGAGGAAGTGAAGATGAGCAAGCGCGCCGGCACCTACGTGACGCTGCACGACCTGCTCGAATGGGTCGGTCCCGACGCGACGCGCTTCTTCCTGGTCTCGCGCAAGGCGGACACGGAGTTCGTGTTCGACGTCGACCTCGCGCTCTCGCAGAGCGAGGACAACCCGGTCTACTACGTGCAGTACGCGCATGCGCGGATCTGCTCGGTGTTCGCGCAGGCGGCCGACAAGGGTCATGCCGTGCCGGACGAGGCGGCCGCGCTGAAGTCCGACCTCACTCCGCTGGCGAGCGCGCGCGAACAGGGCCTGATGAACCGGCTCGCCGAGTACCCCGAGGTGCTGGCGGTGGCCGCGACCGATCTCGCGCCGCACCAGCTCGCCTTCTATCTGAAGGAGCTGGCGGCCGACTTCCATGGCTACTACAACGCCGAGCGCGTGCTCGTCGACGAGCCCGCCACGCGCGAGGCCAGGCTGGCGCTGCTGCTCGCCACGCGCCAGGTGCTGCGAAACGGGCTCGCGCTGCTCGGCGTGTCCGCGCCGGAGAAGATGTAGTGGTCCTGCAGCGCTGCAACGGGATCCGGCCGCATGCAGGCTCGCGTGAATGAGTCACGCGACCGACGCCGCGGAACCCGCCCCAAGTAAACTGGCTCGGATGATTTCTTCCCCGAACTCGCAGCGCGGAAACACCCTGCTCGGTTTCATCCTCGGGCTGGTGATCGGGCTCGGCATCGCCGTCGCGGTCGCGCTCTACATCACGAACGCGCCGGTTCCGTTCGTGTCCAAGGTGAGGCCGGCCAGCGAGTCGGTCAATCCGGCCACCGCCGGCGACCCGAACAAGCCGCTGTATGCACCCGCGCCCAACGCCAAGGGCGGGGCCCCGTCCGCGGCGGTGCCGAAGGCCGATGCGGCAACCGACCCGAAAGCCGCTCCGCCGCCCGTCGAAAAGGGCACGACTCAGGCGGTCCCCGATGATGGTTCGCGCTTCCTGCTGCAGGCCGGAGCGTTCCGGTCACACGACGATGCGGATGCCATGCGCGCCCGCCTCGCGCTGCTCGGTTTGGACTCCAGGATTTTCCCGCTCGAGCAGGGCGGGGCCACGCTGTACCGCGTCCGCCTTGGCCCCTACGGCAACCTCGATGACATCAACCGGATCCGCAAGACGATGGCCGAAAACGGCATCGACGTTCAGTTGATCAAGCTTAAGTAAGCGTGCTGGCGGCCCGCCGCCTCCGGGTGAACCCCAGCCGCCCGGGCCAACCCCTGTCATCCGCTCCTGTCAGAATCGCGTTGTAACGAAGACCCCTTCCGGAGAGAACACGCATGTCGAGCCTGTCGCTACGCCGCCGCCACTTGCTGATTGCCGCCGCCCTGGCGCCGTGCCTGGCGCACGCGCAGGCACGCACGCCCCAGGAGCTGAAGGACTTCACGCTCGTCAAGCCGCCACAGCCGACCGACAGCGGCAACAAGATCGAGGTGCTGGAGTTCTTCCAGTACACCTGCCCGCACTGCGCCACGTACGACCCCATCCTCGCCGCCTGGCGCAAGACGCTGCCGGCCGACGTCGAGTACCGCCGCAACCCGATCGCCTGGAACGACCAGACGCTGCCGCACGTGAAGATCTACTTCACGCTCGAGGCGCTGAAGAAGACCGAGGAGCTGCACGCCAAGGTGTTCAGGGCGGTCCAGGTCGATCGCCGGCCGCTGCTGAAGACGGACGAAATCGCGGACTTCATGGGCGCCAACGGCATCGACCGCAAGCAATGGCTCGACACCTTCAACTCGTTCGCCGTCGGCACGCGCGCGTCGCGCGCCGGCCAGGTGTGGAAGGCCTTCAAGGTCGACGGCACGCCGGCGATGGCGATCGACGGCAGGTTCATGACGGCGCCGCACATGGTCGGCTCGCGCGAGGGCAGCCTGCCCGTGATGGACTACCTGATCCAGCGAGCGCGCGCCGAGCGCGGCGGCAAGAAGTAGAACGGACTCCGGTCCGAGCGACGGCCCGCCGCTGGCGGGCCGTTTTCATTCGGGGCTTCGCACTATCTTGCGTGCTCGTTTCCGATGCAGAGGCCGTTATGCTTCGGTCCGTCGCACGCGAGCGGTTCACACCGGCCATGCTCGTCCTCGTCGCCACGCTCGCCCCCCAAACCACTGAGAAGCCCGCATGAACGCTTTCCCGTCCGATCGACGTCGCAGCAAGCTCCCGATCCTCATCGTTCTCCTTGTTGTCGTCATCGCCGCCATCGCCGGCGGCACGTACTTCCTGGCGCCACGCTTCGAGTCCGAGCCGCCGCAGATCACGATCTCGCCGAGTGCCGACGCGCTGGGCGTGGCGCCGCTCGAGATCCAGGTCACCGACAAGGGCGCCGGTTTGAAATCCGTCACTGCGACGCTTTCGCAAGGCGGCACCGAGCACAAGCTCGCCGCCGAGCAGTTCGACAGGGCCGTGAGCGAGAAGAAGATCGCGGTGGCCCTGGCGAAGCTGCCCGGCGTGAAGGAAGGGCCCGCGGTGCTTCGCGTCACCGCGCGCGATGCCTCGCTCGCGCGCTTCTTCGCCGGCAACGACGCCGCGCTGGAGAAGAACGTCACGATCGACATCACGCCGCCCACGCTGGATCTCATCGCCGACGACC
>CAYGXL010000004.1:0-2979 GCA_964353935.1 uncultured Burkholderiaceae bacterium
TCCAGAACTACTTCCGCATGTACGGCAAGCTCGCCGGCATGACGGGCACGGCGGACACCGAAGCCTACGAGTTCCAGGAGATCTACCGGCTCGAGACGGTGGTCATCCCGACGCACCGCCCGATGATCCGCATCGACTCGCAGGACAAGGTTTTCCGGACGCTCGGCGAGAAGTACAACGCCATCCTCGAGGACATCAGGGACTGCTACGCGCGTGGCCAGCCGGTGCTGGTCGGCACGACCTCGATCGAGAACTCGGAACTGCTCTCCGGCCTGCTGAAGAAGGAGAGCCTGCCGCACCAGGTGCTGAACGCCAAGCAGCATGCGAAGGAGGCGGAGATCGTCGCCCAGGCCGGTCGCCCGAAGATGCTCACCATCGCGACGAACATGGCGGGCCGCGGCACCGACATCGTGCTCGGGGGCAACTGCGAGAAGCAGGTTCAGTTCGTCGAGGCGGACCCCGAGATCCCGGAGGACGAGAAGGCCGCGCGGGTGAAGACGCTGCGCGAGGAGTGGCAGTCGCTGCACGATCACGTCGTCGGCGCAGGGGGACTGAAGATCATCGGCTCCGAGCGGCACGAGTCTCGCCGGATCGACAACCAGCTGCGCGGCCGCTCGGGCCGCCAGGGCGACCCGGGCGCATCGCGGTTCTACCTGTCGATGGAAGACTCGCTGCTGCGCATCTTCGCCGGAGAGCGCATGAAGGCGATCATGGACCGCCTGAAGCTGCCCGAGGGCGAGGCGATCGAGGCCGGCATGGTGACGCGTTCGATCGAGAGCGCGCAGCGCAAGGTCGAGGCCCGCAACTTCGACATCCGCAAGCAGCTGCTCGAGTACGACGACGTCTCGAACGACCAGCGGCGCGAGATCTACCGCCTGCGCAACGACATCCTCGAGACCGACGACGCCGGGCAGATGGTGACGAACCTGCGCCACGGATTCTTCACGGACATGTTCCGCAGCTTCGTGCCGGCCGACTCGGTTGAGGAACAGTGGGATCTCCCGGGCCTCGAGAAGGCGCTCGCCGACGACTGGCAACTGCACGTCCCATTGAAGGCGACGCTGGACCAGGCCGACACGATGAGCGACGAGGACCTGCTCGCGCTGGTCCTGAAGTCGGCCGACGAGGCCTACGAGGCGAAGGTCTCGATCGTGGGGCGCGAACCGTTCTCGAGCTTCGAGCGTTCGGTCATGCTCCAGACCCTCGACCAGTCGTGGCGCGAGCACCTCACCGCGCTCGATGCGTTGCGGCAGGGCATCCACCTGCGCGGGTACGCGCAGAAGCAGCCGAAGCAGGAGTACAAGCGCGAGGCCTTCGAGCTGTTCGGCGCATTGCTCGATCGCGTGCGCGACGACGTCGTCAAGGTCCTGATGAACGTCCGGGTCCAGACGCAGGAAGAGATCCGGCAGGCCGAGGAGCAGATCGAGGCGGAGAGCGAGCGCCGCGCGGAACTGGCGCGCGCGCAGCACGCCGAGTTCAGCCCAGGCGTCGGCGACGAGCCGGCCGAGGCCGGCGAAGCGGTGATGCTTGCCGAGGACGAAGAGGCGAAGCAGCAGCCGTTCAAGCGTTTCGGCGACAAGATCGGCCGGAACGACCCGTGTCCGTGCGGGTCGGGCAAGAAATACAAGCAATGTCACGGCAAGCTCGCTTAGCGAGCTTGCCGTGACATTGCTCGCTCGCTTCGCGAGCGGCAAGTTCTGGAACGCAAGAGGGGGCGATGCCCCCTCCTGGACCTCCCCCTCTGAAGTCAACGAAGTGGTGACGGGCTCCTTGCGGTAAGGTTCTGCCTTTCCCATTTCGTCCAACTGCAATGCCTGTCAATCTGCCGCTGCCTCGCCGGGAAGAGCTCTTTCCCGTGGCGGGCGTTGAACTCGGCTGGGCCGAGGCCGGGATCCGGAAGGCCAATCGCAAGGACGTCCTGGTGGTGCGCATCGCCGACGGCGCCTCGGTGGGTGGCGTGTTCACGCGCAACCGCTTCTGCGCCGCTCCCGTCACGGTCTCTCGCGAGCACCTCGCGGCCGGCGCCGGCATCCGCGCGCTGGTGGTCAACACCGGCAACGCGAATGCGGGCACGGGCGAAGCGGGCCTGCGGGTCGCGCGGACCACGTGCGAGGCACTCGCGAAGCTCCTGGGGTGCGAGGCGGCCCAGGTGCTCCCGTTCTCGACCGGCGTGATCATGGAGCCCCTTCCCGTCGACCGGCTCGTCGCCGGACTGCCGGCGGCGATCGACAGGCTTGGGCCCGGCCACTGGCTCGAAGCGGCCGAAGCGATCATGACCACCGACACCCAGCCGAAGGCGGTGTCGCGGCGGGTCGATCTCGGCGGCAAGACGATCACGGTCACCGGCATTGCCAAGGGCGCGGGCATGATCCGGCCGAACATGGCGACCATGCTCGGCTTCGTCGCCACCGACGCCGCGATCGCGCCATCGCTCATGGCGCAACTCACGCGGACCGCCGCCGACCGCTCGTTCAACCGGATCACGATCGACGGCGACACGTCGACGAACGACTCGTTCGTCCTCATTGCCAGCGGCCGGGGCGGAGCGCCGCGCATCGACTCGGCAAGCGCACCGGCCTACGCGGCCGTGGCGGGCGCGATCGAAGCGGTGGCCCTGCAACTGGCGCAGGCGATCGTGCGCGACGGCGAGGGCGCGACGAAGTTCATCGAAGTGCGCGTGGAGCAGGCGCGCAGCGAAGAAGAGGCGGCACGCATCGCCTACGCTGTCGCGCATTCCCCGCTGGTGAAGACCGCGTTCTTCGCATCCGATCCCAATCTCGGCCGCATCCTCGCGGCGGTCGGCTATGCCGGGGTCGATGACCTCGACACGCGCCTGGTCCAGATGCACCTCGACGACGTCTGGGTCGTCAGCAACGGAGGCCGTCGCTCCGAGTACCGTGAAGAGGACGGGCAGCGCGTCATGAAGCAGAGCGAGATCACGATCCGCCTTCAGCTCGGTCGCGGAGCGGCGTCGACCTC
>CAYGXL010000004.1:3079-31152 GCA_964353935.1 uncultured Burkholderiaceae bacterium
GCAGCGCGGGAGGGTAGTTCAGTGAGCGAAGGCAGTCACCCGGACGCCGTCGCGCGCCTGGCGCGCGCGCTGGAGCGCATCGAATCCCTCCTTCCGGCGGATGTCGAGCCCGACTTCACGGCGTTCGTGGCCTTTCGCTGGCGCAAGCGCCGGTACCTCGGCCTGGAGAGGGGCGAACTGCGCCCGGTGGCGCACCCGGCGCTGATCGCGTTCGAGGACCTGAAGCACGTCGATGCGCAGAAGGACGCGTTGCGGGCGAACACCGGGCAGTTCGTGCGCGGACTGCCGGCGAACAACGCCCTGTTGACCGGGGCGCGAGGCACGGGGAAGTCCTCGCTGATCCGGGCCTGCCTGCACGCCTTCGCGCCGGAAGGCCTCCGGCTGATCGAAGTCGACAAGCGCGACCTCGTCGACCTGGCGGACATCGTCGACCGGGTGGCGAGCCGACCCGAGCGTTTCATCGTGTTCTGCGACGACCTGTCGTTCGACGCCAACGAGGTCGGCTACAAGGAATTGAAGGCGGCGCTCGACGGCTCGATCGCCGGCGCGGCAGAGAACGTGCTGATCTACGCGTCGTCGAACCGGCGGCACCTGATGCCCGAGTACATGCGCGACAACCTCGACGCGCACTACGACGACGATGGCGAAGTCCACCCGGCCGAGGCGGTCGAGGAGCGCATCTCGCTGTCGGAGCGATTCGGCCTCTGGCTGTCGTTCTATCCGTTCCGGCAGGACGACTACCTGGACATCGTCGCGCACTGGCTCGCGAGTTTCGGACTCGATCGCGCGGCCATCGGCGCTGCGCAGACCGAAGCGCTCCAGTTCGCGCTCCAGCGCGGGTCCCGGTCTGGCCGCATTGCCTTGCAGTTCGCACGTCAGTGGGCGGGACAGCGGTTGTCTTCGGCGCGTCCCGCCAGGGGATGACCGCGGCGCGCTCGCCGGTCGACGTCGCGGTCGGCATCCTGATCCGGCCCGACGGCCGCCTTCTCCTCGCGAGTCGCCCAGAGGGCAAGCCGTACGCGGGGTACTGGGAATTCCCGGGCGGAAAGCTCGAACCTGGAGAGACGGTCGCGCATGCCCTCAGGCGCGAACTGCACGAAGAGCTCGGCGTCGACGTCGGCTCCGTGCATCCCTGGGTCGTTCGTGTCTTCGACTATCCCCACGCGCTCGTTCGCCTGCACTTCTGCCGGGTGTTCGAGTGGAGTGGTGAGCTGCATGCGCGCGAGCGGCAGCGCTTCGGCTTCTTTGCGCTGGATTCGCTTCCGGCGCCCCTGCTGCCGGCCACCGTTCCGGTGCTCCGCGGACTCGAGCTGCCGCCGGTCTACGGAATCAGCGCGGCGGGTGTCCTGGGCATCGATGCGTTCCTTCGACGACTGGGCGATTCGCTCGCCCGCGGACTCAGGCTCGTCCAGCTGCGCGAGCCTGACCTCTCAAGCGCGGAGGTCGATCGGCTCTTCGGTCGAATGCTCACGCTGACGCGCTCCGTTGGAGCGCGGCTGCTCGTGAACAGCCGTCATCCGCGCGCGCTGTGGGAGGCAGCCGAAGGAGTCCATCTGACATCGCATGCGCTGGCGACCATCGGCGAGCGGCCGGCCCAGCGGTGGGTGGGTGCGTCGGTCCACGACGAGAAGGAACTGGCGCGGGCCGGGGAACTGGGCCTGGACTTCGCCGTGCTCGGCCCGGTCCAGGTGACCGCGAGCCATCCTGGCCAGTCACCGCTCGGATGGACCGAATTCGAGCGGATCGCAGTCGGCACCTCGCTCCCCGTGTACGCGATCGGCGGACTCGACGGTGAAGCGGTTCCCGTGGCGATGGCGCGCGGCGCGCACGGCGTCGCGCTGCTGTCGGCGGCGTGGCGGGACGGTCAGTGCTTCGACCTGGCGGGTTCCGCCGAAGTCTCTCCCACTTCTTCCGCCGCGCCGCCGGGAACCA
This sequence comes from uncultured Burkholderiaceae bacterium, assembly GCA_964353935.1. Classification (GTDB taxonomy): domain Bacteria; phylum Pseudomonadota; class Gammaproteobacteria; order Burkholderiales; family Burkholderiaceae_F; genus JAOUJD01. The sequence continues at coordinate 5,012 of CAYGXL010000004.1, forward strand.
AGTAACGATCGGAGGCCCAGGCGCCGAGATCGATCATCTTGCAGCGCTCGGAGCAGAACGGCCGGAACTTCGAAGCTTCGCTCCATTCGACCGGCCGACCGCAGGTCGGGCACTTCACCACCGGAGGCATCGGGCCGAGCGGAAACCTAGAAGGCGCAGAGCGAGAGTTCGAACGGGACGTCGCGGTCGAAGGAGCGCGGCTTGAGGTCGCGGTCCTGCGTGGTGAACCGGATCCAGAGCATGTACTTGTTGGCGCTGATTTCCGGAATCGCGTTCAGTTCGCCGTCGATCCGAACCTGCAGCAGCGCGTAGGTGCGGCCCTGGAGAATCTGCTGGAACGCGCCCTGCGCGGCGACCTGCTGGCTCCAGTGCGCGGTTTCCCTCAGCAGCTTCAGGACGATCGCGAGCGCGGAGTGGAATTGCATCATCGGCTGGACCCAGGCCTGGAGGTCGCGGGAGCGACTCTCGGCGTCACGGGTCAGCCACGCGTGATACGACGGCAGGTCGAACTCGCAGGTCCCGCCCGGGATGTTCGCCCGGCTGCGGATGCTCATCAGCCACTCGTTGTCGCGGACGTGCTGCCCCGCCTTGCCCGTGGTCGCGCTCAGGTGCTGCTGCGCGTGCTCGATCTCGCCGAGTACCGTGGATAGCGCGGCCTCGGAGACCTGCGGATTGTTGCGCAGGGCCTGCAGCGTCTGCCGGTGGCGTTCGAGTTCCTGCAGCAGATCCGACTTCAGGTCCGCGCGGGAAGTGACTTCAAGAATCTCGAACAGCGTCAGCAGCGCCGTGTGATGACAGTGCGAGTGTTGCTGCTCGCAGAAGTAGAGCAGCTTGTCGAACAGGTCCTCGAGGCGCAGCAGGGTCCGGATTCGTTCGCTGAACGGATACTCGTACAGGACCTGACCGTCGTTGGCCATGTGTGGGGAGTGCCGAAGAGTGGCGCGACGATATCACACGCCTGCGCTCGACGACGCCTCGGCGAGTTCCAGGTAGCGCCTATGGAGCCTGTCGACCCGCGCCTCGATCTCGTCGAGCGGCGCCTCGTTGAACAGGACATCGTCCGCGGCTTCGAGTCGCCGGGCCCGCGTCGCCTGTGCAGCGAGGATGGCGCGAGCGATGTTCGTGTCGATGCCGGGGCGCAGGCAGACGCGGGCGATCTGGGTCGCTTCCGAGCAATCGACCACGAGAATGCGACCGAACCGGCCGCGGGCATCGCCGGACTCCACCAGCAGGGGAATCACGAAGACGACATACGGGCTGCCGGCGGTGGTGAGTTCCTCGGCTCGACGGTTCGACGCCGCCCGGATCAGCGGGTGGAGAATGGCCTCCAGTCGTGCCCGGGCACCCGGGTCCGCGAACGCGCGTTCGCGCATCCACGAACGGTCGAGAGACCCATCGGTGGCGATCGCGGCCTCTCCGAAGACGGTCCGAAGAGTGTCGATGGCCGCGCCGCTTGGCTGCGTGAGTTCGTGTGCGATGGCGTCGGCGTCCACGATCCCGGCGCCGTGACGCGACAGCATGCCGCCGATCGTGCTCTTCCCGCTTCCGACGCCGCCGGTCAGGCCGACGCTGAAACAGGCGTGCTTCAAAGCGGAACCAGCCAGCGGGTGAAGGTATCGCCCGTGAGCAGCACGATCAATCCGGCCGCGGCGAGGTATGGGCCAAACGGAATCGGGATCTCCCGGCCGCGCCTCGCCAGCACGATCAGCAGGATGCCAACGAGCGCGCCGACGAGGGACGACAGCAGCACGATCGGCAGCAACGCCTTCCAGCCCATCCACGCGCCGAGGGCCGCCAGTAACTTGAAGTCGCCGTAACCCATGCCTTCCTTGCCGGTGGCGAGCTTGAACAGCCAGTAGATGGACCACAGCACGAGGTAGCCGGCCATGGCCCCGAGGACGGCGTCCTGGAGCGGGACGAACGTGCCGAACACGTTGCTGCCGAGGCCCAGCCACAGCAGCGGCAGCGTCAGGTCGTCGGGAAGCAGCGTCGTGTCGGCGTCGATGAAGGTGAGCGCCACCAGCGTCCAGGTGAACGCCAGCGCCAGCAGCAACGCGGGGGTGAATCCGAATCGGTAGGCGACCAGGGCGGACAGTGCGGCCGTCAGCGCTTCGACGATCGGGTAGCGCGCCGAGATCCTCGTTCCGCAATGGCCGCACTTGCCCCGCAGCGCGACCCACGACACGAGCGGAATGTTGTCGATGACGCGCAACGGCGTCCTGCAGTGGGGACAATGGGAGCCGGGAACGACCAGGTTGTATCGCGGGCCGGCCGGCACGGGTTCGGCGCCGTCGAGCTCGGCGCACTGCGTCTTCCACTCGTTCTCCATCATCCTCGGCAGGCGATGGATCACGACGTTCAGGAAGGAGCCGATCGCCAGTCCGAAGACGGCGACCACGACGAGCAGAGCGGATTCCGACAAGGTGAAAGTCGCCGGCGCCGCTGCGCGGCACCGGCGTCCCCGAGTGACGTTATACGACTTGGCCGAGCTTGAAGATCGGCATGTAGATCGCGACGACGATACCCCCGATGAGCACGCCCAGGATCACCATGATCATCGGTTCCAGCATGCTCGAAAGCGCATCCACGGTCTCGTCGACCTCGCGCTCGTAGTAATCGGCCACCTTCGACAGCATCGAGTCCAGCGAGCCCGACTCCTCACCGATCTGCGTCATCTGGACCGCCATGTTGGGGAACACCCCAGTGTTCTGCATGGACTGCGCGAGGCTCGTGCCGACATTCACCTCGGCCTGCACCTGCTTCGTCGCTTCCTTGTACACCGCGTTGCCGGACGAGGGGCCGACCGAGTCGAGCGCCTCGACCAGCGGTACGCCGGCCGCGAAGGTGGTGGCGAGCGTGCGGCTCCAGCGGGCAATCGAGGCCTTCTGCAGCATTTCGCCGAGGACCGGCAGCTTCAGCGCGAGCCGGTCGATCGTCGCCTGGATCTTCGGGGACCGCTTCCAGGCCTGGATCAGGAAGTAGATGCCGCCGAACAGCACGCCGAAGACGATGTACCAATACGCCACGAAGAAGTCGGACATCGCGATTACGACCAGGGTGGGTGCCGGCAAGTCGGCGCCGAAGCTGGTGAACACGCTCTTGAACGACGGGATCACGAAGATCATGATCACCGCGGTCACCAGGACGGCGACCATGATGATCATCACCGGGTAGAAGAGCGCCTTCTTGATCTTGCCCTTCAGGGCGATCGTCTTCTCCTGGTACATCGCCAGGCGGTCCAGCAGGGTCTCCAGGATCCCCGCCTGCTCACCGGCGGCGACCAGGTTGCAGAACAGCGGATCGAAGTACAGCGGGTACTTGCGAAACGCCTGGTTCAGGCTCGTGCCGGTCTCGACGTCCGAGCGGATGTCGTTCATCAGCCGCGCCATCGAGGGATTGGCGTGTCCGCGGCCGACGATGTCGAACGACTGCATCAGCGGCACGCCCGCCTTCAGCATCGTCGACAGCTGCCGCGTGAAGAGCGCGAGGTCCTTCCCGGTGATCTTGCGGCCACGCGTGAAGCTCAGCTTCTTGATCTTGGTGGCCATGATGCCGCGTCGCCGAAGCGCCGCCGCCACCACGGAGTCGCCGCCCGCGCGCATCTCGCCCTTGACCACGCGTCCGTTCTTGTCGCGGCCTTCCCACTTGAAGACCGCTTCCTTGATCTCCATGCGTGGTTTGGCAATTGCTCCTGTCGCCATCGTTGCTCCGCCGTCTGTCCTATTCGTTGGTGCAGCCCAGGACCTCTTCGAGAGAGGTCATGCCCTGCTTCACTTTCAGCAGTCCGGACTGCCGCAGGTCGCGCACTCCGATTCGCTGTGCCTCGCGCCCGATGTCGAGCGCGGTCGCATGCTTGAGAATCATGTCCTGCATCGATTCGGTGATCGGCATGACCTGGTAGATGCCGACGCGACCCTTGTAGCCGCTGCCCTTGCAGCGCTCGCAGCCGACCGCCTTGTAAGGTACCCAGCTGCCGTCGATGTCAGGTTCCGAGTAGCCGGCGGCCAGCAGCGCCTCAGTTGACAGTTCGGCTGGTTGCTTGCAGGTGCAGAGGCGCCGTGCAAGACGCTGGGCGGTGATCAGGATGACGCTCGACGCAATGTTGAAGGGCGCCACTCCCATGTTGTCGAGTCGCACGAGCGTCGACGGCGCGTCGTTCGTGTGCAGCGTCGACAGAACCATGTGGCCCGTCTGTGCAGCCTTGATCGCGATGTCCGCGGTTTCGAGGTCGCGAATCTCGCCAACCATGATGATGTCCGGATCCTGGCGCAGGAAGGCCCGCAGCGAGTTGGCGAAGGTGAGCCCGGCCTTCTCGTTGACGTTGACCTGGTTGATGCCCGCGATCTGGATCTCCGCCGGGTCCTCGGCGGTCGAAATGTTGACGCCCGGCTCGTTGAGGATGTTCAGGCAGCTGTACAGCGACACGGTCTTACCGGAACCGGTCGGACCGGTCACCAGGACCATCCCGTAAGGCCGCCGGACAGCGTCCAGGAGTACCTCCCGCTGGTCCGGCTCGTAGCCGAGTGCGTCGATCCCCATCTTCGCCTGCGACGGATCGAGAATGCGCATCACGATCTTCTCGCCGAACATCGTCGGCAGCGTGCTGACGCGGAAGTCGATTGCACGCTGGCCGGACAGGGCAAGCTTCATCCTCCCGTCCTGCGGCACGCGCTTCTCCGAGATGTCGAGCCTCGAGATGACCTTGATGCGCGTCGAGAGACGCTCCCTGATCGCCAGCGGCGGCTGCGCGACCTCGCGCAGGACACCGTCGATCCGGAACCGGATCCGGTAGAACTTCTCGTACGGCTCGAAGTGCAGGTCGGATGCGCCTTCCCCGATCGCGTCGAGCAGGAGCTTCTGGAGGAAGCGGACGACCGGCGCGTCGTCGACCTCCGATGTGTCTTCGGCCGCCGCCTCCGGCGATTCGCCGAGAAGTTCGTCGAAGCTCACGTCGTCGCCGCCGACCATGCTCTCGAGCGCCTGTGCAGTGGTCTGGGTGTTGGCGTCGACCAGCCGCATCAGCTTGTCGTGCTCGACGACGACGATGTCGAGCGCAAGCTGGGTCTGGAACTTGATCTGGTCCAGCGCCTGCAGGTTCGTCGGATCGGACATCGCGACCGCGAGCCGGTTACCGCGCTTGCGCAGCGCGACGACGCGCAGCGAGCCGACGAGTTTCCGGTCGATGATGTCCCGCGGCAGCTGTTCGTGATCGACCGCAGCGAGGTCGAGCAGTGGATGGCCGAACGTGTCCGCGGCGAACTTCGCGACGGCTGCGGGGTTCAGGCCGGTGACCTCCGTCGAGCCGATCAGCTCATCGATGAACTGCGTGTTCGACTGCAGCGCCTTGCGGGCGAAGTTCTCCGCGCGATCCGGCCGCAGCTTGCCCTGCTGCACCAGCGCGCGCGCAAGCCCGGTCAGCGTTCCTGCAACTGCAGAACCTTGGATGACGGCAGACATCGGATATCGGAACTTTCTTCGGGGTGTCGATCGGTCTCGCGAACGAGCAATTTATAGCGGTCGCACCACCCTCGAGAAGGCGAAAGATAGTGCAGATAACCCCCGGATTTGTAAACCTTAACTACCGCATTGAAGGCAAGCTGATCGAGGGACGTGCACTTCGCGGAGCAGGGCCTGTCACTCGACCGCCGTGGTGGTCCGACGGATCAGCCGGGCGCTCCGGATCGCCTGGTCGTCCACCTGCACGACCTCGACGACGACTCCGGGAAAGCGGACGCAACAGGGCGCATCGGGGATCTCCTGAAGGCTCTCCACCAGCAGTCCGTTGAGCGTTTTCGGACCGTCCAACGGGAGCGCGAGCCCGAGGCGGCGGTTGAGGTCCCGAAGCATCGCCGTCCCGTCCACCAGTGCCTGTCCTTCGACGGTCCAGCGCAGCCGGCGCGAACCCGTGCCGGGCGCGTTGGTCGCGAACTCGCCGACGATTTCCTCGATGATGTCTTCGAGCGTCACCAGCCCCTTCACTTCACCGTACTCGTCGACGACGAGCCCGAGCCGCTGCTTGTTGTCCTGGAAGTGCTGCAGCTGCTGGAACAACGGTGTGCCGCTCGGGATGAAGTACGTCGGCACCAGTGCACCGCGCACCGAGGCGATGGTGAAGTCCTCGCCGGCGAGCAGGTGCATCAGCTTGCGGACGTGCAGCACGCCGACCATGCGGTTGATGTCCCCCTCATGGACCGGAATCTTGTTGTGGTAGCAGGTGCGCAGCTGCTCGAGCACGGTGTCCGCCGGCTGCTCGATGTCGAGCGACTCGATGCGTGCGCGCGGCATCATCACGTCGTCGACGGACAGTTCCTCGAGGTCGAACAGGTTCAGCAGGATGCTGCGATGCTTGCCGGGAATGAAGTTGCCGCCCTCGAGGACCAGGGTGCGAAGTTCCTCGGAAGTCAGGCGCGTGTTTTCCCCGCTCGGCGCGCTGGGGATCCTCATGGCCCACAGCATCGCCTTGACGAAGAGATTGACGAACCACACGACGGGCTGGAACAGGCGGAGGAACCCGGCGAGCGGATACGACAGCGGCAGTGCGATCCGTTCGGGAAACGTCGCTCCGATCACCTTTGGAGTGATCTCGGAGAAGACCAGGATCAGAAAGGTGATGACGCCGGTCGCGGCGACCAGGGCCCATTCGTTGTGGCCTACCAGCCGTATGGCCATTGCCGTGACCAGGGCCGTCGCAGCCGCGTTCACGAGGTTGTTGCCGAGGAGGATGGTGCCGAGGAGGCGGTCCGTTCTCGACAGGAGCGACTGCACGCGCCTGGCGGCCCGGTTTCCCTGTCGAACGAGGTGGCGCAGCCGAAGACGGCTGAGCGCCATCATCGACGTCTCTGAAATCGAGAACAGCGCCGAGATCAGGAGAAGGACGCCGAGGGCCGTGAGTTCAACCCAGAGCGGAAACTCTTCCACGCGCCGGCCTCGGGCTTAACGCGGTGCTGAAACGGACGTTGGAGGGATTGGTCGGGGTGAGAGGATTTGAACCTCCGACTCCTGCGTCCCGAACGCAGTACTCTACCAGGCTGAGCTACACCCCGATCGCGTCATTCAACCAACCCGCTCTGCGTGAGCTATCGGTCGCGGTCGACTGCGAACGCGAGCAAGTGTATCAAAGAATCCCTGCAGTCCGAGGTAGGCAGCGACTCGACGGCCCGCCTGCCTTCATCGGCTTCGCGTTGTGCCAGCCTCAGGGAGTAGGCCAGGGAACCATTGTCGGCCACGATGCGTGCGATCGCGCCAAAGTCGCCGTTGCCGTCGCGGACCGCGCGGGCGACCAGTTCCTTCTGCTCGGGCGCGGCGCTGCGCAAGGCGTGGATCAGCGGAAGGGTGACTTTCCCTTCCCGGAGATCGTCGCCAAGGCGCTTCCCGATGTCTTCGGCGTGGCCCGAATAGTCGAGCACGTCGTCGGTGATCTGGAACGCCCGGCCGAGGCTGGCGCCGTAGCGGGCGCACTTCTCTTCCTGCTCGGAGCTGGCGCCGGCCAGTACGGCAGCGATCCGGGCTCCTGCCTCGAATAGCGTCGCCGTCTTGCGCTCGACCACTCCGAAATAGCGCTCTTCGTCGACCGACGGATCGTGGATGTTGAGCAACTGCAGCACTTCCCCTTCGGCGATGCGGTTCGTGGCGTCGGCCAGGATCCGCATCACGCGCATGCTCCCGGCGTCCACCATCATCTGGAATGATCGGGAGTAGAGGAAGTCCCCGACCAGCACGCTCGCGGCATTGCCGAACATGGAGTTCGCGGTAGACCGTCCGCGACGGAGGTCGGATTCGTCCACGACATCGTCGTGCAACAGCGTGGCGGTGTGGATGAACTCGATCACGGCGGCGAGCAGCACGTGGGCGCTGCCGGCGTAACCAAGGGCGCGCGCGACGAGCAGAAGCACGGCGGGTCGAAGTCGCTTGCCGCCGGCCCCGACGATGTAGTCAGCCACCGTGTTGATCAGGATGACATCGGAGTCGAGACGGGCACGGATCACTCCGTCCACATCGCGCATGTCCGCGGCGATCGGCTGCAGGACCGCCTTGAGGTCAGGCACCCGCGCCTCGACGCCTCCCCGGGTCGCGGGAGACGCGGCAACAGCCGAAAGCGCGACGTTCGAGCCGATGGTGGGGGGGTACATCGGCGCGATTATAGGTGGGCGGGTGCTCTCCTTGTCCTGGGCCTCCGGGACTTGGCTCAGGCCGGGCCACCGTTTGACGCACCGCGATGACCGGTGCGATAATCCCCGGCTTTCCGCGCTTCTCCTCGGAACCGTTGAGAGAGGAAGCTCGAGGGCGGCCGGCGATGTTTGGGGGCTGGCCTTCCGGAATGGAGCCCGACGCACTTGGTCGTTCGGGCATGGGCCGAAGACGACCATTGCCGCGCCGGGATCGGACGCAGGGTCGACCGGCAGGAGAACACATATGCATGCAGTCATCAAAACGGGCGGGAAGCAGTACCGCGTCGCGCCCGGCGATACCGTCAAGGTCGAAACCCTGGCCGCCGAGGTCGGGCAGCAAGTCACGCTGTCAGAAGTCCTCACCGTCAGCAACGGCGACGACGTCAAGGTCGGGTCGCCCTTCGTGGAAGGTGCTGCCGTCGTCGCCACGGTCGTTGCCCACGGGCGCCACGACAAGGTCACGATCTTCAAGATGAAGCGCCGCAAGCACTATCAGAAGCATCAGGGGCATCGTCAGAACTTCACCGAACTGCGCATCGACTCGATCGCGTAACCGGCGGGCAGGAGCAGAACATGGCACACAAGAAAGCAGGCGGATCGTCACGCAACGGCCGCGATTCCCAGTCGAAGCGACTGGGTGTGAAGATCTTTGGTGGCCAGGGAATCGAGCCGGGCCAGATCATCGTCCGCCAGCGCGGCACCCAGTTTCACGCCGGTGCCAACGTCGGCATGGGCCGCGACCACACCCTGTTCTCGCTGGCGACCGGAAGGGTCAAGTTCGATGTCAAGGGCGCGCAGAATCGCCGCGTCGTCAGCGTCGAGCCGGTCGCCGAGCAGAGCGCCTGAGCGTTCGCGGCAGACACGCATGTGAAAAGCCCTGCCGCTCGCGGCGGGGCTTTTTCTTTTCAAGGTCCGGATCGTGAAGTTCATCGACGAAGCCACCATCGAAGTCGCTGCCGGCAATGGCGGCGATGGCAGCGCTTCGTTTCGCCGCGAGAAGTTCATCCCCAAGGGCGGACCGGACGGAGGCGACGGCGGACGCGGCGGCAGCATCTGGGCAATCGCCGACCGCAACATCAACACGCTGATCGACTACCGCTATGCGCGGCGGCACGAGGCACCCGACGGCGATCGGGGTCGCGGTGCCGACTGCTATGGGGCAGGTGGCGAGGACATCGAACTGCGGATGCCGGTCGGAACTGTGATCGTCGATGCCGGCACCGGCGAACGACTGGCGGACCTGTCCGAGCATGGCCAGCGTGCGCTGGTGGCACGCGGTGGCAAGGGTGGCCTGGGAAACCTTCACTTCAAGTCGAGCGTCAACCGCGCGCCGCGCGAGTTCACGAAAGGCGAGCCCGGCGAGCAGCGCAAGCTGCAGCTCGAACTGCGCGTGCTCGCCGACGTCGGCCTGCTGGGCATGCCCAACGCCGGCAAGTCGACCTTCATCCGTGCAGTCTCGAACGCGCGCCCCAAGGTCGCCGACTATCCGTTCACGACCTTGCATCCCAACCTCGGGGTCGTTCGCGTCGGTCCCGAGCAGAGCTTTGTCATCGCCGACATCCCGGGACTGATCGAAGGCGCGGCCGAGGGTGCCGGACTGGGCCACCAGTTCCTCAGACACCTGAGTCGGACAGGCCTGCTGCTGCACCTTGTCGACTGCAGGCCGGTCGACGACAGCGACCCCGTGCGCGACGTCCGGGCGATCGTTGCCGAGTTGCGCAAGTACGACGAGCGGCTCTACCAGAAGCCCCGCTGGCTGGTGCTGAACAAGATCGACCTGGTCCCGGACGATGAGCGGGACGCGATGGTCACGGAGTTCCGGCGACGGCTTCGGACGAGGGGCCGGGTGTTCGCGATCTCCGCGGCTACGGGTGAAGGCTGCCGCGAACTCGCCGCGGAAATCGCGCGATTCCTGCAGGCCGAGCGGCGAGCCGAGCAGGCTGCGGTCGCGACAGAGGCGGGTCCGGCCTCCCCGGAGGAACTCGCATGACTTCGGTAGTCGCGTCTGCGCGACGTGTGGTCGTGAAGGTGGGCAGCAGCCTGGTCACCAACGACGGCCGCGGCCTCGACCTCGAGGCGATCTCGCGCTGGGCCGCCCAGGTGGCGCAGTTGCGGGAACTCGGCAAGCAGGTGCTCCTGGTCTCGAGCGGAGCGATCGCCGAAGGAATGCAGCGGCTCGGGTGGTCGCATCGTCCGCAGCAGATCCATGAACTTCAGGCGGCCGCGGCCGTCGGGCAGATGGGCCTGGCGCGCGCGTACGAAACGCACTTCGGACGGCACGGAGTCCAGACTGCGCAGGTCCTTCTCACGCACGCGGACCTCGCCGACCGGCCGCGCTACCTCAACGCACGGTCGACGCTCTTCACGCTGCTCGCGCTCGGCGTGGTTCCGGTCATCAACGAGAACGACACGGTCGTGACCGACGAGATCAAGTTCGGCGACAACGACACGCTTGGCGCCCTCGTCACCAACCTGGTCGAGGCGGACGTGTTCGTGATCCTCACCGATCAGACGGGTCTCTTCTCGGCGGATCCCCGCCGCAGTCCGGAAGCAACGCTGGTCGCCGAGGCGACGGCCGGAGACGCCGCGCTCGAGTCGATGGCGGGTGGAACCGGCAGTGCGATATCGAAGGGCGGCATGCTGACGAAGGTGCTCGCTGCAAAGCGCGCGGCACGCAGCGGTGCGCACACCGTCATCGCCTCCGGAAGGGAACCCGATGTCCTGCCGCGACTTGCCGCGGGCGAGATGATCGGCACTCAACTGACGGCGGCGACGGAAGTGCTGACCGCGCGCAAGCAGTGGCTTGCCGATCACCTGCTGCTGAAGGGCCGGGTCGTCGTCGATGCCGGCGCTGCAAGGGCCGTCCGGTCAGGCGGCAGGAGCCTCCTTCCGATCGGTGTCGTGGAAGTCGACGGCGAGTTCCAGCGGGGCGACGTCATCGCTTGTCTCGATCCGGACGGGCGCGAGATTGCTCGCGGCCTCGTCAACTACTCGAGCACCCAGACAAGGCAGATTGCACGCAAGCCAACCGGTGAGATCGAGTCCGTGCTCGGGTTCATCGAAGAGCCCGAACTGATCCACCGCGACAACCTAGTGGTGACATAGCGGTCAGGCCGCTTCGCCGGGAGGTTCGGGCGCAGCCACCATGGTGCCGTTCGCCGCTCGAACGTCGCCCGCCTGCGAGGCGCGTGGTCGCGGTGACTTGTGGTGCGGACGCCCGGGCTTGAAGACGAAGCGCGAGAGCTCGAGCAGCGCCTGCTGATAGACGTCGCGCTTGAACTCGATCACCGTCTCGAGCGGCACCCAGTAATCGTGCCACCGCCAGGCGTCGAACTCGGGGTGCGCGGTCGCACGCAGGCAAACGTCACAGTCGCGCCCAGTCAGCCGCAGCAGAAACCAGATCTGCTTCTGACCGCGGTAGTTCCCGCGCAGTTCGCGCCGTATCCACTGCTCCGGGACGTCGTAACGCAGCCATTCGCGGGTGCGACCCACGATCTTCACGTGCTCAGCCTTCAAGCCGACTTCTTCCCAGAGCTCGCGCAACATCGCCTGCTCCGGTGACTCGCCGTACTTGATCCCGCCTTGCGGGAACTGCCACGAATGCTGCCTTACCCGTTTACCCCAGAAGACGTCGTTGCGACTGTTGAGCAGGATGATGCCGACGTTCGGGCGGTATCCGTCCTTGTCCAGCATGCCAACCCCTGAAGCTTTAGAATCTGCGACCGATTATAGGGGCCGGTTTTTCGAGGGCACAACACAGGTTCCACACGGATCTCCGGCATGCGCGCACGCCAGTTCTTCATCTCGACACTGAAAGAAGCTCCCGCGGACGCGGAGGTGGTCAGCCACTCCCTGATGCTGCGGGCGGGCATGATCAAGAAGCTCGCGGCCGGCATCTACTCGTACATGCCGATGGGCCTGCGCTCGATCCGCAAGATCGAACAGATCATCCGCGAAGAGATGAATCGCGCGGGGGCGGTCGAGCTGTTGATGCCGGTCGTGCAGCCGGCGGAGCTGTGGATGGAATCCGGCCGCTGGCAGAAGATGGGGCCGGAACTGCTGCGCCTGAAGGACCGCCACGAGCGCGACTTCATCGTCCAGCCGACGAGCGAGGAAGTCATCGTCGACATCGCGCGCGAGGAGCTGAAGAGCTACAAGCAGCTGCCGGCGAACTTCTATCACATCCAGACCAAGTTCCGCGACGAGCGGCGCCCGCGCTTCGGCGTGATGCGCGGCCGCGAATTCACGATGAAGGACGCCTACTCGTTCGACAAGGACGAGGCGGGCGCGATGGCGAGCTATCGCGGCATGTACGACGCCTACACGCGCATCTTCGAGCGCATGGGGCTGAACTTCCGCGCCGTGGCGGCGGACACCGGCAACATCGGCGGCAAGGCGAGCCACGAGTTCCAGGTGATCGCCGATACCGGCGAGGATGTGATCGCCTATTGCCCGTCGTCCGACTACGCCGCCAATGTCGAGATGGCCGAGGCGCTGCCGCTGCTATCCAAGCGGGGCGCACCCGCGGAAGCGTTGACCAGGACGCCGACGCCAGGCAAGGAGAAGTGCGAAGACGTCGCAACGCTGCTCGGCCTGCCTCTCGTGCGCACGGTCAAGTCCATTGTCCTGGCCGTGGACCGGCTGGACGAAGCGGGCAACCCCGGACCCGCGGAGATCTGGCTCGTGCTGATCCGTGGTGATCACGAACTCAACGAAGTGAAGGTCGGCAAGGTCGATGGGCTGAAGGGCGGGTTTCGCTTCGCCTCGGAAGCCGAGATCCTCGACACCTTCGGGTGCAAGCCCGGTTACCTCGGGCCGATCGGCACGCGTAAGCCAGTCAGGCTCGTGGCCGACCGCACCGTCGCGAACATGAGCGACTTCGTGTCCGGTGCCAACGAACAGGACTTCCACTTCACCGGCGTCAACTGGGGGCGCGACCTCCCGGAGCCACACGTTGCCGATGTCCGCAGCGTCGTTGCGGGCGATCCATCACCCGACGGCAAGGGCGTGCTCGCCATTCAGCGCGGCATCGAGGTCGGCCATGTGTTCGCGGGGCTGCCCTATCCGGAAACGATGAACGTCAACTTCATCGACGAGAACGGGCGGCCGGCCCGCATGCTGATGGGCTGCTACGGAATCGGAGTGACGCGCCTGCTCGGCGCCGCCATCGAACAGAACCACGACGACAAGGGCATCATCTGGCCGGATCCGATCGCGCCGTTCTCGATCGTGCTGACCCCGGTCGGTTACGGCAAATCGGAGCAGGTGCGCCAGGTTGCCGATCAGTTGCATGCCGAATTGCAGGCGGCGGGCGTCGACGTGCTGCTCGACGATCGCGACGAGCGGCCGGGGGTCATGTTCGCCGAGATGGAACTGATCGGCATCCCGCACCGCGTGACGATCGGCGAGCGTGGCCTGAAGGAGGGGAAGCTCGAGTACACCGACCGTCGTTCGTTGCAGACGACGCCTGTTCCGGTCGGCGACGCGTACGCCTTCGTCCGGGAACGGCTCGCGCGCCGGTGAACGTGTCGATCACCATCGGCCGGCGACGCTTCCTGATCTCCGCGGCTGCGCTGGCCGCGCTGCCCCGTGCCGCCTTCGCCGGCGCGCAGCAGTACGAGCCGCTCGCCGACGCGGTCCGCAACGCGCTCGCGGCGCAGATCGCCGAGGCCCGACCGCCCGAGCGCCGCATCGATGATCCCAACCAGCGGGTCGCCCACCTCGGCTGGCTCGGCGAGATGTCCGAGCGGCTGAAGCCGAAGATCCCGGAGTTCAACCTGCGCCTCGAGTTCCTGAAGACGCTCGACTACGAGTGCGTCCGCGCCGGCCTCGACCGCCAGATGGTGCTCGGGCTGATCCAGGTCGAGAGCAACTTCCGCAAGTACGCGATCTCGGTCGCCGGCGCGCGCGGCCTGATGCAGGTGATGCCGTTCTGGACGAAGGTGATCGGCGATGGCGATCCGCGGCGGCTGTTCGACATGCGGACGAACCTGCGGTACGGCACGGTGATCATGCGGCACTACCTGGACATCGAGCAGGGCGACCTGTTCATGGCGCTCGGCCGCTACAACGGCAGCCGCGGTCGCCGCGAGTATCCCGATGCGGTGCACGCCGCGTGGAAGAGCCGCTGGTTCTACGCGCCGTCGCCGATGGACGTTCCGGCCGAACCAGCGACTGCCTCACGTCGCGTCAGCTGATCCCCGGGCTCAGCGCTTCGGCAGTCCGGGCATCCCCGGCATGCGCCCGAGTCCGCGCATCATCTTCGACAGTCCGCCCTTGCGCATCTGCTTCATCATCGACTGCATCTGCTCGAACTGGTTGAGCATGCGGTTGACTTCCTGCACCGGAACGCCTGCGCCGGTCGCGATGCGCCGCTTGCGCGATGCCTTGATCAGCTCCGGTTTCGCCCGCTCGGCGGGCGTCATCGAACTGATGATTCCTTCGATGCGGCGGATCTGCTTCTCGCTGTCGGCGGGATTCACCTGGCTCGCGGCCTGGGCGAACTGCGCCGGCAGCTTGTCGAGCATGCTCGAGAGCCCGCCCATCTTCCGCATCTGGCCGATCTGCTCGCGGAAGTCGTTCAGGTCGAACTTCTCGCCGGACTGCATCCGCTTGGCGAGCTTCTGTGCGCTTTCGACGTCGACCGACTTCTTGACGTCCTCGACGAGCGCGACGATGTCCCCCATGCCGAGGACCCGGCTCGCCATGCCTTCGGGCTGGAAGCGCTCGAACCCGGAGAGCTTCTCGCCGATGCCGACGAACTTGATGGGCTTGCCGGTGACGTGGCGGACCGAGAGGGCGGCGCCGCCGCGCGAGTCGCCGTCGAGCTTGGTGAGGATCACGCCCGTCAGCGGCAGGCGTTCCGAGAACGCCTTGGCAGTGTTCACCGCGTCCTGGCCCAGCATGGCGTCGACGACGAAGAGCGTTTCGATCGGCTGCAGCCGCGCTTCGAGGGCGGCCACCTCCTGCATCATCTCCTCGTCGATGGCGAGGCGGCCCGCCGTGTCGACGATCAGCACGTCGAAGAAGTGGCGCTTTGCGTGGTCCAGCGCGCGGGCGGCGATGTCGACCGGCAGGTCGCCCGTCGCCGAGGGAAAGAACTCCGCGCCAGCCTGGCCGGCGACGGTCTTCAGCTGATCGATCGCCGCCGGGCGGTAGACGTCGGTCGAGACGGCCAGCACCTTCTTCTTGCGCTCTTCCTTCAGCCAGCGCGCGAGCTTGCCCGCGGTCGTCGTCTTGCCGGCGCCCTGCAGGCCCGCGAGCAGGATCACCGCGGGGGGTTGGGTCGCGAGATTGATGTCACGCTCCCGCTCCGCGAGGTCGCCGCCCATCAACTGAGTCAGCTCGCGCTGAACCACTCCGACCAGCGCCTGCCCGGGCGACAGGCTTCCCACCACTTCCTCGCCGAGCGCCTTCTCCTTGATGCGGCCGAGGAACTCGCGCACCACCGGAAGCGCGACGTCCGCCTCGAGCAGGGCCACGCGCACCTCGCGCAGCATCTCCTGCATGTTTTCTTCCGTCAGGCGAGCCTGTCCACGCATCGTCTTGACGACGCGTGCGAGCTTGGTGGTGAGTTGCTCCAGCATGAGGGGGAGGTCAGCGAGAAGAGGACGCCTGCATGGTATAAAGATTCATGCCGCTACGCCCCGAATGGCTCGTATTGTACGGCGCCGTTGCCGTGCTCTATCTGTTCGTCGCCTGGCGCGAGTGGCTCAACCTCGGGAGTGAATCGGCCAGGTCGCCGGTGTGGCACGGTCCGGTGCTGGCGCTCGCGATCGGACTGCACGGCGTGCTGCTGGTTCACGGCGTGTACGTGGAGGGGCAGCTTCGGTTCGGCTTCGCCCATGCGCTGTCTGCAACGCTCTGGATCACTGCCATCATCATCTGGGTCGAATCGCTCTTCTCGGCCTCGCGCGGACTCTTCCTCCTGGTGCTGCCGCTCGCCGCGGTCACCACGCTGCTGCCGGCGGCGTATCCCGGTGCAGTTCTCGGCCAGTCCACCGACGCCCCGCTGTTCCGGGTGCACCTGCTCCTCGCGATCCTCGCCTACAGCCTCCTCACGATCGCGGCGATGCAGGCACTGCTGATGGCCTCGATGGACCGGCGACTCCATGGCGAGAACTCCGGCGGCGCGGGGCGGCTCGCGCACTTCCTCGACAGGCTGCCGCCGCTGCTGTCGATGGAAACCGTGCTGTTCCGCCTGATCGGAGCGGGCTTCGTCCTGCTGACGGCAACGCTGATCAGCGGGGTCTTCTTCTCCGAGGAGATCTTCGGTCGGGCGCTGCGGCTCGACCACAAGACGATCTTCACCTTCGCCGCATGGTTCGTCTTTGGCGCGTTGCTCGTCGGGCGGGTCGTCTTCGGCTGGCGCGGTCGCACCGCATTGCGCTGGACCCTGACCGGATTCGCGATGCTGATGCTGGCCTATGTCGGCAGCCGTTTCGTTCTCGAAGTCCTGCTGCAACGACCCTGATGGGACGCATCGTCTTCTTCCTGCTGCTTGCGGTCGTCGCCTACATGGTGTGGCGATACGTGCAGAGGCGTGGCGGCGATCGCGGCGCCACCGGCCAGGAACAGCAGCGTGTTCCCCAGGCGATGGTCAGCTGCGCAACGTGCGGCCTGCACCTGCCGCGCCAGGAGGCCCTGCCCCTGGGCGACCGGTACTTCTGCTGTGAAGAGCACCGTCGGCAACCGCCCACAGCCTGACGCCGACGCCGGGGCGGCCTCCGGCACGGGCCGGAACGTCGACCCGCTGCTCGAACCTTCCCTCGACGACCCTGGCACTGCACCCTGGCGCACGCTGGAGTACTTCGCGAGCACGCGTGTCATCGTCGCAAGCGCACTGGTGCTGGCGAGCGCCGCCTCCGGCGTGCGGCCGCTTTCGGCCCCGGGCGAACCCCAGTGGGTACTGCTGACGTCGCTGCTTTACTTCGTGCTGGGCGCGGCGTTCGCCGGCCTCGCCCTCTACGTTCATCGCCGGTTTCTGGCGCAAGTCATCGGCCAGCTGCTGCTCGACATGGTCGCGATCGGCGTGCTCGTGGTGACCGGCGGTGGCGTTGCCTCGGGGTGGGTCATCCTGTTCCTCCTTCCGCTGGCCGGCGCCTCGCTGCTGCTGCCGTCGCTGCTCGTGTTCTTCATCTGCGCGCTGGCCGTGCTGACGATCCTGGCAGACGCCGGCGTGCGCTCGATCGCGCGCGGCTCGTCTGATCCGCTCCTGTTCCCGGCCGGCGTGTACGGAGCGGCTCTCTTCGCAGTGACTGCCCTGCTGCGCGCGCTGAGTTCCCGACTGGCGCAGCAGGAGCGGCTGGCGCGCACGCGTGGGCGCGACCTGCAGAACCAGCTCGCCATCAACCGGCTCGTCATCGCGCAGATGGAGCAGGGCGTGATCGTGGTCGATCAGACGACATACGTGCGCGCGAACAACCGGGCGGCGCGACTGATGCTGGGTCTCGCGGCCGAGGCCCAGCTCACTGGTACCCGCCTTGCGGATCGCGCGGAGGCCCGCGAACTGGCCGCGGCTTTCGTTTCGTGGTTGGATAGCGGGCGCAGCGAGGGCGGCTGGTCCAGCGCGGCGACGGCCGGCGCGGATCCGGCGCGCGGCACCGAGTCGCGGATCAGGGCGCGGTTCGCGCGACCGACTTCCACGGTCGGCGACGAGTTCCTGATCTTCATGGAGGACGTCCGGGACGTCGAGGATCGGGCCCAGCAGTTGAAGCTGGCGGCGATGGGACGACTCACCGCCTCGATCGCGCACGAGATCCGCAATCCGCTCGCGGCGATCAGCCACGCGGGCCAGCTGCTGGGTGAGGACGCCACCGATCCGGGGCTGAAGCGGCTGGCGGCCATCGTGAGCGAGAACACGAAGCGCCTGAACCGGCTCGTGGAAGACGTGCTCCGCGTTGCCAGGCGCGAGCCGCCGCTCGGCGACCAGCTGGAAATCGCCGCTTTCGTCCGTCAGTTCCTCGAGGAATTCGTGCGGGACAGGGGCCTCGCCGATGGCGTGATCGAGGTCGAAGCTCCGCCGGGATTGCACGTCAAATTCGAGCAATCCCACCTCCGGCAGGTGCTGTACAACCTGGTCGACAACGCGCTGAGGTACGCGTCCGGCCGGGCCGGGTCGGTCACCATGCTGATCGAGATGTCGCCGGAGGGCGACCGTTCGCAGCTTTGGGTGTTCGACGACGGTCCCGGCGTGCCGCTCGACACGCGTCCGGCGCTGTTCGAACCGTTTTACACAACCCGGTCGCAGGGCACGGGCCTGGGTCTGTATCTGGCGCGGGAGTTTTGCGTGACCAATCGGGCAGAGCTGGGCTACGGCACACGCCGTGAACTCGACGGATCGATGCGCGACGGGTTCCTGCTGCGCTTCGGCCGAGGCTCGACGCAGGGCGTCGACCCGCAAGGCTTCCTCGATACGATCCCGCTCTCATGAACGAGCTGCCACCTGCCTCCGACAGGGCCGCGCTGCCGGGTCGCGTGCCCGCGGTCCTCGTTGTCGACGACGAGGCGGATCTGCGCGAACTGTTGTCGCTGACGCTGCTGCGCCTGGGTCTCGACGTGGACACGGCCGAGTCGGTCTCGGTGGCACGCGCGCGGCTCGGCGAGCGGCGCTACTCGCTGTGCCTGACGGACATGCGGCTGCCCGATGGAACCGGACTGGATCTCGTGCGCGACGTCGCGCAGTCGGCGGGTCCGCCGATCGCGGTCATCACGGCGTACGGCAGCGCGGAGAACGCGGTGGCAGCGCTGAAGGCCGGGGCATTCGACTACCTGACGAAGCCGGTCGACGTCGAGCAGCTGCGCATGCTCGTGCGCTCCGCCGTGAGAGTCGGCGCTGCCGGGGAAGTGGATGCATCGGACCTGCCTGCGCTGGCCCGCCTCACCGGTGACGCACCGGCCATGCGGCAGTTGCGCGGGATCATCATGCGGCTTGCCAACAGCATGGCTCCGGTGATGATCCATGGCGAGTCGGGCAGCGGCAAGGAACTGGCGGCGCGGGCCATCCATGACGCCTCGAGCCGAGGTCTCCAGCCATTCGTGCCGGTGAACTGCGGCGCGATTCCGGAGACTCTGATGGAGGCGGAATTCTTCGGATACCGGAAGGGCGCGTTCACCGGCGCCGACCGCGATCGCGACGGCTTCTTCCAGGCGGCGGCCGGGGGCACGCTGTTCCTCGACGAGGTCGCCGAGCTGCCGCTGGCCATGCAGGTCAAGCTGCTGCGAGCCATACAGGAACGCCGGGTCCGCAAGGTGGGAGCCTCGTCGGAAGATCCGGTCGACGTGAGGATCGTCAGCGCGACGCACCAGGACCTCGCTGCGCTGGTGTCGAAAGGGCTTTTCAGGCAGGACCTGTTCTACCGCCTGAACGTCATCGAAGTGCGCGTGCCGCCGCTGCGCGATCGGCTCGACGACGTTCCACAGCTCGCCGGCGCAATCCTCGCGCGGATCGCCGAGCGGACCGGTCGGCCGCCGCCTCGCCTGTCCCCCGCGGCCGTCGCCGCGCTTCGAAGCTATCGCTTCCCGGGCAACGTGCGGGAACTCGAGAACATCCTCGAACGCGCGGTGGCGCTGGCGCGGGACGACCTCCTGATGGAGGACGACCTGATGCTGCCAGGGTGGGAAGCGGAGCTTCCCGACGATGCGGAGACTGTGTGCGCGGACGAGCCGAGTCCGGACTCGCTGAAGATCGGCGAGCCCGCAGCGCCAGCCGACTTCGCGTTGGTCGACGGCGTTCCGTCATCCCTGCCGTCGTACCTCGACTCGCTGGAACGCGATGCCATCCGGCGTGCGCTGGAGCGCACTCGCTACAACCGAACGGCTGCGGCGCAGTTGCTGGGAATCACGTTCCGGCAGTTGCGGTATCGCATGCAGCGCCTGGCGATCAAGTGACGGCGTCGTCCGTCGCGCCTGGGTTTCCGCGATGAGGAGGGTGGTCGACGGCTGGCTGCAGGGCGTTGACCATCTTCCGACGCCGAACGTCGACGATCGACCGCCCGGCGAACTGGTTGAACTCGTCGTCATCCACAACGTGAGCCTGCCGCCCGGCGAGTACGGCCTGCGGAACGTGCACGCACTGTTCACCAACCGCCTCGATCCGTGCGCACATCCTTTCTTCGCGGAGGTCGCCGGCGCGCGCGTGTCCGCCCACCTGATGATCGAGCGCGACGGGGCGATCACCCAGTTTGCTTCGTTCGACCGCCGTGCGTGGCACGCCGGCGCTTCGAAGTTCGACGGACGTCCGCGCTGCAACGACTTCTCGGTCGGCATCGAACTCGAGGGCAGCGACTTCGACGCCTTCACCGATGCGCAGTACGCGGCGCTCAACGAGGCGCTCGGAGCGGTCCTGGGCTCGTATCCAGTGCGCGCGGTGTGCGGGCACAGCGATATCGCAGGCGGACGCAAGACCGACCCCGGTCCCTTCTTCGACTGGGCCCGGCTCACGCTTCCCGATTCAGTCTCCCTTCCTTCCGCGCGCGCGACCGCTCGATAGCGGTTCCCCGGCGTCCTGCGTCGGGAGATCGAAGCGGCCTTCGGCGCAGCGTGCGTCACTCTCCTGTTGACCAAAAAAATAATTTGCCTATGATCCAGCACACAACAAATAGTGCCGGGAACGCGAGAGACCACAATATCTTGTGTTCGGATGGCAGGCGCGGCGGACTCATCGACGGAAGCGGCGCGCAGGAGACTCAACACGGCGCCGGGCATCAGGGCGGTCGCGGCGGTTAGAAAACGCAGAGCGGGGCGGACTAGGGATTGTGTGTCGTCGTGACACGCAGGGCTGTCGGCTCCGGAACACCAGACGGGATTCGGAGGACGCATGCAGTATCAGGAGGCGGCAGGCGGCGCTGCCGCGGGAGTCGGTTTCCGCGGGATCGAGGACGCGGATTACCGGGAGGGGATGGTCGCGGGCGGAGTGCGCGCGGCATCCTACGCTGACTACAAGATCATCCGGCGCAACGGCGCGGTCGTTGCCTTCGAGCCTTCCAAGATCGCGGTGGCGATGGCCAAGGCATTCATCGCGGTCCGCGGCGGCCAGGGCGCCGCGTCGGCGGCAATCCGCGAGCAGGTCGAGACGCTCACCGGCCACGTGGTCCAGGCGCTGATGCGCCGGCAGCCGGCCGGCGGCACGTTCCACATCGAGGACGTGCAGGACCAGGTGGAGCTGTCGCTGATGCGCGACGGAGCGCACGACGTCGCCCGGTCGTATGTCCTCTACCGCGAGCGCCGCGCGCAGGAGCGCGCGCGCGACGGGCTGGCCCGGACCGATGCCCCGGCGCCGAAGCTCACGATGATCGAGAACGGCAACCGCGTGCCTCTCGACATGACCCGCATCGAGGCGGTCGTGCGCGCGGCGTGCGAGGGCCTGTCGGACTACGTGACGCCCGACTCGATCCTGTCGGAGACCGTCAAGAACGTCTATGACGGCGTCCCGCTGGATGAGGTCTGGAAGTCGGCGATCCTCGCGTCGCGCGCGCTGATCGAGAAGGACCCGGCGTACTCGTACGTGACCGCCCGGCTTCTGCTGCACACGGTCCGGGCCGAAGTGCTGGGCGACGAGATCGGGCAGGCGGAGATGCGGACGCGGTACGCGGAGTCGTTCCCCCGCTTCATCAAGCACGGGATCGAGGCCGGGCTGCTGGACGAGCGCCTCGGCCAGTACGACCTCGGGCGCCTGGGCGCGGCCCTGAACGCCGACCGCGACCTTCAGTTCAACTACCTCGGCCTGCAGACCCTCTACGACCGCTACTTCCTGCACCACGACGGGCGCCGCTTCGAGCTGCCGCAGCCCTTCTTCATGCGCGTCGCCATGGGCCTGGCTCTGAACGAGGTCAACCGCGAGGAGCGGGCGATCGAGTTCTACGAGGTGCTGTCGACGTTCGACTTCATGAGTTCGACGCCCACGCTGTTCAACAGCGGCACGCGCCATTCGCAGCTATCGTCCTGCTACCTGTCGACGGTGTCGGACAACCTGGACGGCATCTACGAGGCGATCAAGGAGAACGCCCTGCTGGCCAAGTACGCGGGCGGCCTCGGCAACGACTGGACCCCGGTGCGGGCGCTCGGCTCGCACATCAAGGGCACGAACGGCAAGAGCCAGGGCGTGGTGCCGTTCCTTAAGGTCGTCAACGACACGGCGGTCGCGGTCAACCAGGGCGGCAAGCGCAAGGGCGCGGTGTGCTGCTACCTGGAGACGTGGCACCTCGACATCGAGGAGTTCCTGGAACTGCGCAAGAACACCGGCGACGACCGCCGGCGCACGCACGACATGAACACGGCCAACTGGATTCCCGACCTGTTCATGAAGCGCGTGATGGAAGGCGGCGACTGGACGCTGTTCTCGCCTTCGGACTGCCCCGACCTGCACGACAAGACCGGCAGGGCGTTCGAGGAGGCGTACACGCGGTACGAGGAGAAGGCCGCGCGCGGCGAGATCAAGCTCTTCCGGAAGCTGCCGGCGCTTTCCCTCTGGCGCAAGATGCTCTCGATGCTGTTCGAGACCGGGCATCCGTGGATCACGTTCAAGGATGCCTGCAACCTGCGCTCGCCGCAGCAGCACGTCGGCACGATCCACAGCTCCAACCTGTGCACCGAGATCACGCTGAACACCTCGGAAAGCGAGATCGCGGTCTGCAACCTGGGCTCGGTCAACATGCCGGCGCACATGAAGCCCGACGGCGAAGGCGGCTTCGAACTCGACCGGGCGAAGCTGAAGAAGACGATCCGCACGGCGATGCGGATGCTCGACAACGTCATCGACATCAACTACTACGCGGTGTCGAAGGCGCGCAATTCCAATGCCCGCCACCGCCCGGTCGGCCTCGGGATCATGGGCTTCCAGGACTGCCTGCTCATGATGCGGACGCCGTACGCATCCGAAGCGGCGGTCGAGTTCTCCGACCGCAGCATGGAGGCGGTCTGCTACTACGCGTACTGGGCGTCGACGGAGCTGGCCGAGGAGCGCGGGCGCTACTCGTCCTTCAGCGGTTCGCTGTGGGACCGCGGGATCCTTCCACAGGACAGCCTGAGAATCCTGGCCGAGCAGCGCGGCGGCTACGTCGAGGTCGACATGAGCTCGACGATGGACTGGGAAGCCCTGCGCACCCGCATCGGGCAGCACGGCATGCGGAACTCCAACTGCGTGGCGATCGCGCCCACGGCCACGATCTCGAACATCATCGGCGTCGACGCCTGCATCGAGCCGACGTTCCAGAACCTGTTCGTGAAGTCCAACCTGTCCGGTGAGTTCACGGTCGTGAACGAACACCTGGTGCGCGACCTGAAGAAGCTCGGCCTGTGGGACGAGGTGATGGTCGCCGACCTGAAGTACTTCGACGGGTCGCTGGCCAGGATCGACCGCATTCCCGCCGAGCTCCGCCAGCTGTATGCGACGGCGTTCGAAGTCGAACCCGGCTGGCTGATCGAGTGCGCGGCGCGCCGGCAGAAATGGATCGACCAGGCCCAGTCACTCAACATCTACATGGCGGGCGCGTCCGGGAAGAAGCTCGACGAAACCTACAGGCTCGCCTGGCAGCGCGGCCTCAAGACGACCTACTACCTGCGCACGATCGGGGCGACCCACGCGGAGAAGTCGACCACCACTCGCACCGGGCAGCTCAACTCGGTCCCGAGCGATGGCGGCATGGCGGGAGCCACTGCGATGCCCGATCCCGAGGGCAAGGCCTGCATGCTCAGGCCCGGCGATCCCGGCTTCGCGGACTGCGAAGCCTGCCAGTAACGAAACGAAGGAGAAGCAAGAAGATGCTGGCTTGGGACGACACCCCGACCTCTCAGACCCCCGCGGTCCCGATGCCCGGCCTGCAGCCGGTGACACCGACCGCGCGGCCCGTGGCGAATGCGGCACCGGTCGCGGCCGTTCCGGCCGCGCCGGACCTGCGCCGCGTCAACGCAGCGGACAAGCGGATCATCAACGGCCGGACCGACGTCAACCAGCTCGTCCCGTTCAAGTACAAGTGGGCCTGGGAAAAGTACCTCGCAACCTGCGCGAATCACTGGATGCCGCAGGAGATCAACATGTCGCGGGACATCGCGCTGTGGAAGGACCCGAACGGGTTGACCGATGACGAGCGCCGGGTCATCAGGCGCAACCTCGGCTTCTTCGTCACGGCCGACTCGCTGGCCGCCAACAACATTGTCCTGGGCACCTACCGGCACATCACGGCGCCGGAGTGCCGCCAGTTCCTGCTTCGCCAGGCGTTCGAGGAGGCGATCCACACCCACGCGTACCAGTACATCGTCGAGTCGCTGGGCCTGGACGAGGGAGAGATCTTCAACGCTTACCACGAGGTCGGCTCGATCCGCGCCAAGGACGAGTTCCTCATCCCGTTCATCGACACCCTGACCGACCCTCACTTCCGGACCGGGACGACCGAGAACGACCAGAAGCTGCTGAAGAGCCTGATCGTCTTCGCCTGCCTGATGGAAGGCCTGTTCTTCTATGTCGGATTCACCCAGATCCTGGCGCTGGGTCGGCAGAACAAGATGACCGGAGCGGCCGAGCAGTACCAGTACATCCTGCGTGACGAGTCGATGCACTGCAACTTCGGCATCGACCTGATCAACCAGATCAAGCTCGAGAACCCGCAGCTGTGGACGCCGGAGTTCCGCGAGGAAATCAGGGCACTGTTCCGGAAAGCCGTCGACCTCGAGTACGCGTACGCGGAGGACACGATGCCGCGCGGCGTGCTCGGCCTGAACGCGCCGATGTTCAAGGGCTACCTGAGGTACATCGCGAACCGTCGCGCCCAGCAGATCGGCATCGAGGCGATGTTCCCGCAGGAGGAAAACCCGTTCCCCTGGATGAGCGAAATGATCGACCTGAAGAAGGAGCGCAACTTCTTCGAGACGCGCGTCATCGAGTACCAGTCGGGCGGCGCGCTCTCGTGGGACTGACTCGTGAGTGATGCAATCGCACGCGCGAGTCGCGACGATCACGCGAAGTTGAACGCAAGAGAAGTGGGACAAATCGCACACAACTCGATGTCGCGCGCAGAAAATTCTTGCGATGAACTTTTTTTGCGAGTAAAAAGCGAATCGTTGTTTAGTTGCTCGATCAGATTGTTCAACAGACATCGATCGACCGCTGAATTGACCACAGACCCACACAGTCGTCAGGTAAACGCAGAGGACCAGGCTCCAACGCTGAACGAGACCCTACCGTCTTGCGGTCTCGCTCCCGCTGAAAAAACCGGCCTGACGGCCAAGCAGTCGCAGCAGCTCTCACCCGATCAGACAGACGCCGGAATGCTTCCGGCGTTTTTTTTGCGCGCGCCCCTCGTCTTCGCTTCCCGCGCGCGCCGTGCCGAATTCATCAGCGTCAGCGGTCAGTGCGCTGCACGTTCCGCGCTCAGCTCGGATTTGCGGATCAAACGCATTTCTGGGGGTGCCGCGGCGACAGAGCATCTGCGTGCGCCGATGAATAGCCCGGCTGGCGGCTTGAGCCGCGTGCCGGGTTTCCTTCTTAACCTAGGTAGATAGACCGAAGGAGTTTCAAATGGCAACGAAGAAAGCTGCGAAGAAGGCCCCGGCCAAGAAAGCCGCCAAGAAGACCGTGAAGAAAGCGGCCAAGAAGACCGTGAAGAAAGCGGCGAAGAAGACTGCCAAGAAAGCCGCCAAGAAGACCGCCAAGAAGGCGAAGAAGTAACTAGCAGCAACTCGCTAGCGCTCACCGGCTGCCTTCGGGCAGCCGGTGTGGCATTCCAGCCCGTGTTCGAAGGGCATCTTGCGCCCGGACCGGAATGCGTCGTCGCTGGCTCCTTCAGGCAATCTTCATCAGGAGAGTGACATGGCAACCAAGAAAGCCGCCAAGAAGCGTCCGGCCAAGAAGGCCGTGACCAAGGCCAGGAAGGCCGTCAAGAAGGCGAAGGTCAGGAAGGCCGTCAAGAAGACCGTCAAGAAGGCGAAGGTCAAGAAGGCCGCCAAGAAGACCGTCAAGAAGGCGAAGGTCAAGAAGGC
>CAYGXL010000004.1:31252-43872 GCA_964353935.1 uncultured Burkholderiaceae bacterium
AAGAAGGCCGCGCCGAAGCGTGCCGCCAAGAAAGCTGCGCCGAAGCCCAGGACGGTCGTGAAGAAGGCGGCGACGCCTGCGAAGGCAGCTGCACCGAAGCCCGCTGCAAAACCGGCGGCCGCGCCGGCCGCGCCGGCGGCAATACCGGCTCCCGCCGCACCTGGGGTGAAGACGGCACTCAACCCGGCAGCCGCCTGGCCGTTCCCGACCGGCAGCCGTCCGTAACTCTCGACGAGTTGCGAGTCAGGAGAGGGCGCTCGAACGAGCGCCCTTTTTCTTGCTGCCGCGGACCGGACCGCGGTTGTCCTTCGGTCCCCTTAGAATCAGCGGCTCCTGCTCCCCGGTGGACAAATGCTCGCCGACATCGCGCGCTTCCTGCTCGACATCCTGGGCTCGCTGCTTGTGGCGCTGCTGCTGCTGCGCGCGTGGATGCGCTACATCGGCATGCCCCCGCGCAATCCCGTGGCCCAGTTCGCGTTCGCCATGACCAACTGGGTGGTGGGGCCGCTGTCGAGGTTGTTGCCGGCCCGTGGCCGCGCCGACTGGGCATCTCTGGTGGCGGCACTGCTGGTGACGCTTCTGATGGTCGTCCTGATGCGCGCCGTCGTCGGCATGCCCGTACCGTGGGACATCGCGCTGCTGTCAGCGCTTCGCCAACTGGTGATCTGGGGGCTGAACGTGATCGTGTGGGTCACGATCATCTACGTCGTGATCGGCTGGGTGAATCCGCACGCGCCTTTCGCGCCCGCGTTCGAAGCGCTGCTGCGGCCGCTGCTGACGCCGATTCGCCGCATTCTGCCGACGGTCGGGGGATTCGACCTGTCGCCGATGGTGCTGCTGATCGGCGTCTATGTCCTGCAGATGGTGGTGACCCGCCTTTGAGGCGCGGGTCCGCGGCTGTCTCCTACCAGGGGCGGTAACCGAATGCCTCGGTGAACCGGTCTGCGATCGCGACCCGGTCATACGCGTGGTTCTGTCCGCCGCTGTGCTCGATCTTGAGAGAGCCCATGACCGCCGCGAGCCGTCCGGTCACCTCCCAGTCGAAGCGGTTCGCAATGCCGTACATCAGCCCCGCCCGGTAGGCGTCGCCGCACCCGGTAGGGTCGACCAGCTTGCGCGCGGACGCAGCAGGGATGGCCATCACTTCGCCGTCGACGTGCATCTCCGAGCCTTCGGCGCCGCGCGTCGCGATCAGTGCTCGCACCTTGCGGCTGAGCTCCGTCAACGTCAGCCCGGTCTTCTCCGCGAGCAACTTCGCTTCGTAGTCGTTCACCGCGACGTAGTCCGCGCGCTGGATGAACCAGAGCAGCTCTTCCCCGGAGAACATCGGCATGCCCTGGCCGGGGTCGAAGATGAACGGAATGCCGTGATCGGCCAGTTGCTGGGCGTGCTGCAGCATCCCGTCGCGGCCGTCGGGCGCGACGATCGCCAGTCGAACGGTACCGTCCCCGGGGACCGCGTTGAGATGCGACTGGCTCATCGCCCCGGGATGGAACGCCGTGATCTGGTTGTCGTCCAGGTCGGTGGTGATGAATGCCTGTGCCGTGTAGGCGCCTTCGAGCTGGCGGATGAAGCGCCTGCTGATGCCGAGCGCATCGAGCCGGTCCAGGTACGGCTGCGCGTCGCTGCCCACGGTTGCCATGGGAAGAGGTTCCCCACCGAGCATCTTCAGGTTGTAGGCGATGTTTCCCGCGCAGCCCCCGAATTCCCGGCGCATGTCGGGCACCAGAAAGGACACGTTCAGGATGTGCACCTGGTGCGGCAGGATGTGGTCGGCGAAGCGACCTTCGAAGACCATGATGGAGTCGTACGCGATGGAGCCGCAGATCAGTGAGCTCATGATTGACTTGGGTTTGGAGCTGCCGGCCTGGTTGCTGTCGACGCGCCCGTGGTGATCAAAGATAGAAGGGATAGACGAGAAACCCCGCTGGACTGAGGCCTCTCGCCTCGAAGTGGATCCGGATCGTCAGGTCGCTGCCCGGAGCAAGCCCTTCCTGCAGCCGCGCGGTCGCCTCTCCGGCCGAGGCGAGGTAATCCGCGGGGGTGAACACCTTGCGTGCCAGGGGGCGGTTGCGGGCATCGGTCAAGGTCACTTCGATGGCAGGCAACGACTGCGTAAAGTCCGCACGGTTCCGTATCAGTGCACTCAACTCCAGGACGTCGGTGCCCTGGATCGCCTGGAGTTCCGTCCCCATGACTGCAAGCCGGTCGGCCTCCATCGGCCAGTTGACAGTGCACCGGAATACGCTGCACAGGTCGGTCAGGAGCAGGCGGGACTGCGGCCAGTGGATCATCAACTGGCCGCGGAAGATCACGGCGAGCTGGATCACGGCCAGCACCACGAGGAGCGCGACGCCGCCTCCGAACACGACCGAGAATCCTCGCCGCTTCCGGCGCTTCGGCTGCATGAAGCTCGGCGGGCGTTCGGCTTCTTCCGCTTCGCGCGTTGCGTCGTCCGCCTCGGGCGGCTCGCCTGCGACCGGTTCGATGCCTTCATCCGCGGACGCCGCAACCTGCCCGGTCTCCGGCGCTTCGTTCGGCCGAACAAGTGTCGGCGCGCGACCCTGGGTGCCGGCAATCGTCTCGGCAACGTGCTCGCCCCGGGCTTCCAGGCCCGTGACAGTCGACCCCGTCGTCCGCCTTCGCACCACGACCGGTTCGTCGCGCGGCGGCATGAGGGGTTCGCCGCGCGGAGGAAGATTGCCGGCGAGCGTCGCTGGAGGAACCGGGGAGATGCGGAGCGTCGTCGATCGCCCGAGCGCGTGTCGTGTCGCCGGCGCTTCGTCAGCGGGCGGCGCGGGAGAAGGAACGGCTGCCGGCGTTTCCTCCTTCGCGGTTCGCATCGGCGCCACCGCGCTGTCTTCCACATAGGTGAGGCTGCCGATCGCGTCGAACACCGCGCGACACTGCCCGCATCGGACCAGGCCGCCACGCAATTTCAGCTGGTCGGCGATGACTCGGAACAGGGAGCCGCACTGGGGACACTTGGTGGCGAGCGCCATGGCCGTCTGTGCAGTTCCCTAGTGCGGACGGTGTCCCGCCAGGCAAACCCAGCCTTCGTCCGCGGCCCAGACCGAGAGCGGAACGCTCGCGTCGGTGGCACGGTACGCCTCGATGACCTGATCGGCCTGGCGTTCGAGGACTCCCGAGAGCACGAGTGCGCCACCTGGGGCGACGCGAGCCAGCAGCGCGGGAGCGAGGAGCATCAGCGGATTCGAAAGAATGTTGGCCAGCACGACGTCCCAGGTTCCGGAGCGAAGCGAGTCCGGATCAGTGTAGTCGGCCCGGACTGCGTTGGCCTCCGAGTTGGCGCGGGCCGCCTGCAGCGCTTGTGGATCGATGTCGCAGCCGACGACGCGCGAAGCACCGAGTCTTGCGGCCGCGATCGCCAGGATTCCGGAGCCGCACCCGTAGTCGAGGACGCTCGCTCCCGGGCGCAGGGTGGCGTCGAGCCAGCGCAGGCAAAGGCGCGTCGTCGGATGGGTGCCGGTGCCGAATGCGACACCCGGGTCGAGGCGGACGACGACCGCCTCGGGATCGGGTGGCTCGTGCCATGTGGGCACGATCCACAGGCGGTCGCTGATCCGGGTCGGCGGGAACTCTGACTGCGTTGCTCGCACCCAGTCGGTGTCCGCGACCGCCGTCCTGCATTCGATCGCCGGCGGCGCGATGCCGATCGCCTCGGCAGCCGCGCGCACGACGGCATCGCCGTCGTCGTCCTCGACGAGCACCCGAAGGCGGTTTGCCATCCAGGCGTGCCGATCGGGGACGAGCCCGGGTTCGCCGAACAGCGGTTGCTCGTCCAGCGTCTCTGCATTGGCATCTTCGAGGGAAACCGACAACGCGCCGGCCTCGACCAGCGCGTCGGCGAGGGCTTCGGCGCTGCGTTCGTCCGCCGAGAGCGTCAGTTCGACGAGCACCGCGGGTCAGCCGACCTGGCGCGCCGCCAGCCGTTTCTCTAGATAGTGGATGCTGGTGCCGCCGAGCATGAACTTCTCGTCGTTCAGCAACTCGCGATGCAGCGGGATGTTGGTGAGGATGCCCTCGACCACCATCTCCGACATGGCCACGCGCATGCGGGCGAGCGCCTGGTCACGCGTATCGCCGTAGCAGATCACCTTGCCGATCATCGAGTCGTAGTTCGGCGGCACGAAGTAGCCCGCGAAGGCGTGCGAGTCGACGCGCACCCCGGGGCCGCCGGGCGCATGCCACGAAGTGATGCGTCCCGGCGACGGCGTGAACTTCCACGGGTCTTCGGCGTTGATCCGGCACTCGATGGCGTGACCCTTCTGGATGACGTCGCGCTGCCTGAAGCGCAGCTTCTGGCCGGCCGCCACGCGGATCTGCTCCTGCACGATGTCGAGTCCCGTCACCATTTCGGTCACCGGATGCTCGACCTGCAGGCGTGTGTTCATCTCGATGAAGAAGAACTCGCCATTTTCGAACAGGAACTCGAACGTGCCGGCACCGCGGTAGTTGATCTTCCTGCAGGCCTCGGCGCACCGGTCGCCGATCTTGTCGACCAGCCGACGGTTCAGGCCCGGCGCCGGCGCTTCCTCGATGATCTTCTGGTGCCGGCGCTGCATGGAGCAGTCGCGGTCGCCGAGCCATACGGCGTTGCGGTGCTGATCGGCGAGGATCTGGATCTCGATGTGCCGCGGGTTCTCGAGGAACTTCTCCATGTAGACGTTCGGATTCCCGAACGCGGCCAGCGCTTCCTGCCTTGTCATCGTCACCGCGTTGATCAACGCGGCTTCGGTGTGAACGACCCGCATGCCGCGGCCGCCGCCGCCACCCGCGGCCTTGATGATGACCGGGTAGCCGACCGAACGCGCGATCTTGACGATCTCCCGCGCGTCCTCGGGCAGGGCGCCGCTCGACCCGGGCACCGTGGGGACCCCGGCCGCTGCCATCGCCTGCTTGGCCGACACCTTGTCGCCCATCAGCCGGATCGACTCCGGGCGTGGGCCGATGAAGCAGAAGCCGCTCTTCTCCACGCGCTCGGCGAAGTCCGCGTTCTCCGACAGGAATCCGTAGCCGGGGTGAATCGCCTCGGCGTCAGTGACTTCCGCGGCGCTGATGATGGCCGGGATATTCAGGTAGCTGTCGCGCGACGGCGCCGGTCCGATGCAGACGGACTCGTCGGCGAGCTTCACGTACTTGGCGCCGGTGTCCGCTTCGGAATGCACGACCACGGCGCGTATGCCCATCTCCCGGCATGCGCGCTGGATCCGCAGGGCAATTTCGCCGCGATTGGCGATGAGTATTTTCTTGAACATGACGTCCGTCTGGACTGGCGTTCGGTGTCCGTGCGATTGCGTCAGTCGATGACGAACAGGGGTTGCCCGTATTCGACCGGCTGCCCGTTCTCGACGAGGACCTCCTTCACCACGCCGCCGACCTCGGCCTCGATCTCGTTCAGCAGCTTCATGGCCTCGATGATGCAAAGCGTGTCGCCCGGCTTCACTGCCTGGCCGAGTTCGACGAACGAGGCGGCCCCTGGGCTCGGCGAGCGATAGAACGTGCCGACCATCGGGGACTTGACGACGTGTCCGGTCGGCTCCGGCTCCGGTGCTGGCGTGGCGGGTGTTGCCGCGCCAGCCGCGACGGGAGCGCCAGGCACCGGCACCGTCATCAGGGTTGTCGACGAGGTGGGTGCAACGGGGGCCGGGCTGAATTTTGCGATCCTGACCTTGTCCTCGCCTTCGGTCACCTCGAGTTCCGCGATGCCTGACTCGGCAACCAGGTCGATGAGAGTCTTCAACTTGCGCAAGTCCATCAGGGTTCCTTCATCCGGTCTTCGTCGTATGGTCCAGCGCGTACTGCAGCGCATACCGGTATCCGGCCGCGCCGAGTCCGACGATCACGCCCAGCGCGAGGTCCGACAGATACGAGTGGTGGCGGAAGTTCTCGCGCCCATGAACGTTGGACAGGTGCACTTCTATGAACGGCAGGCCAATGGCCGCCAGGGCATCCCGGATCGCGACGCTCGTGTGGGTGAACGCGCCGGCATTGACGATCAGGAAATCGGTGCCGTCGACCTTGGCAGCCTGGATGCGATCGACGAGGACGCCTTCATGGTTGCTCTGGAAAAACACCACTTCAGTGCCGCTTCTGCGCGCAACGTCTGCTAAATCTGCTTCGATCTCCGCGAGGCTTTGCGTGCCGTAGATGCCGGGCTCACGCGTGCCGAGGAGATTCAAGTTGGGCCCATTGAGGACCAACACCCGAGCGGACATGACCGTCTCCGGCAAAAAGACGAAAAATCAAAAGATTTGCCTGCAGAAGCAGGCAAATGGCCACGAAGTTTGGATGGATTCCGTATGACTGTCCAGCCGCTCAGCGGGACGATGCCCCAGTTTGAGCGTCCAGCCAGCGGCGGAGCTCAGCGGGCTGTACCTGTCCGAGGCGGGCCTGAACGATACGCCCTGTTCGGTCGACCAGGATCGTGTACGGCAGCGCGCCCGATGGGTTCCCGAGAACTCGGCCAAGCTCGCTGCCGCTGGCGCCGGCCGCGAAGAGCGGCAATGACAAGCCATGCTCGTCGCGGAACCGCTTCAGCGCCGACGGACTGTCTATGCCGAGTCCCACGACCGTCACTCCCCGATTCGCATACTCATCGTGGACGCGCTGGAGGTCGGGCATTTCCTCGACGCACGGAGGGCACCAGGTCGCCCAGAAGTTCACGACGACGATCCGATCCTTCCATCGCGCCATCTCGATCGGCTGGCCGTCGAGGTCATTGAAGGTCCGGGCGAAGAACGCCTCGGCAGACATCCCGGCCCCCGTGGTGGAGAAGTGCCGCAAGGCAAGGGAAAAGCCTGCCGCCAGCGCGATCGACGCGATGGCGGCCGCCACCCACCACACTTGTTTCCGGCTCATTGAGTGGTGTCCTGGATGAGGCGACGCACGGCGGGCAGGCCCGCGCGCCCGGAAGCCTCGACCGGATGCAGGTCCTGTTCGAGGCCGGGATCCGGCCGATGCCGCGGAGCGACGCGGATCGCATCCCGCGGATAGACGTGCAGGTGCACGGCGACACGGTTCAGCTGTCGCGGCAGGCCGATGTCCCGCGGAGCGGGCATGAGAAAACTGAGCCGCTCGAACATGCGCGGCCGCTCGTCGGGCCGGCCCTCGTCGGCCTCGAACTCGACGCCGGCGTCCAGCAGGAAGACTTCGACGTCCTTCGCGCTGTCGACGTACAGGTGGAGATGGATATCGGAGTGCTCGGTCGCGGTCCCGTTCAGGACGGCGCCTGTCAGGTGCGGTTCGTAAATGGCCAGGCGTTCCATGAGCGACGACGCAACCTGACGCAGGCCGGCCAGCAGCTTAGGGTGCGAGTCTGCTTCGAACAGGCGCAGGTAACGCCGCACTTCGCGCTCCACTTCGGCATTGTCCGGGACCGGCGCCGAGCGCGAGTCGCCCAGCAGTTCCTGCACCGCACGGCGCTTCGCCTGGCCGTACTCGCAGCCTTCCTCGGCGATCAGGCGAGCGGCCGTCGCGGCGATTTCCGCACGAAGATTGTCGTCCGCTGGCATGGTTGAGCAGGCTGGGGAGGGGTGCGGCGAGGAGCCGGCAGTGTAGCGACGGGCCCCATGTTGCGCCGCATTACAATTTCACGCCTTTTGACTTCGCTGATCGCACTCGGTTCGGCGACCGCGAAACCACCGTGCACATCCATATCCTCGGCATCTGCGGCACCTTCATGGGCGGGCTGGCGCAGCTCGCCCGTGCCACCGGCCATCGTGTCAGCGGCTGTGACGCGAACGTGTACCCGCCGATGAGCGACCAGCTCGTGGACGCCGGCATCGAACTGATCGAGGGGTTCCACCCAGGCCAGCTCGAGTTGCGCGCCGACCTGTACGTGATCGGCAACGTGGTCACACGCGGCAACGCACTGATGGAGGCGATCCTCGAGCGCCAGCTGCCGTTCGTCTCGGGCCCGCAGTGGCTGGCGGAACACGTCCTGCGCGGGCGCCACGTGCTGGCCGTGGCGGGAACGCACGGCAAGACGACGACCGCGTCGATGCTCGCGTGGATCCTGTCGAGCGCCGGGCTGGACCCGGGGTTCCTCGTGGGAGGCGTTCCGCAGGACTTCGGGCGATCCGCTCAACTCGGCGCGGCGGCGCCCTTCGTCATCGAGGCCGACGAGTACGACACGGCATTCTTCGACAAACGCTCGAAGTTCATCCACTACCTTCCCAGCACGGCCATCCTGAACAACCTCGAGTTCGACCACGCCGACATCTTTTCCGACCTGGCAGCCATCGAAACGCAGTTTCACCACTTCGTGCGCACGCTGTCGCGGTCGGCCCGGGTCGTCGTGAACGCGGCCGAGCCCGCGCTGGAGCGTGTCCTCGCGCGCGGCTGCTGGTCGGAGCGGGTCGCATTCGGACACGGCGGGGAGTGGGAAGTGGGGCGTGACGCGCCTCATCTCGTCACCCGGAACGCTCGCGCCGTCGGCGAACTGCAGCTCGACCTCCCGGGCCACCACAACCGGCTGAATGCGCTGGCCGCACTGGTGGCGGCCGAACACGTCGGCGTCCAGCCGCAAGCCTCGCTGCTGGCTCTGCAACGTTTCCGCGGAGTGAAGCGCCGGCTGGAAGAACGCGGTACGGAAGGCGGCGTCACCGTGATCGACGACTTTGCACACCATCCCACGGCGGTCCGCGAAACCCTCGGTGCGCTGCGCGTTCGAGGCGGACCGGGGCGCATCGTCGCGATCCTCGAGCCGCGTTCGAACACGATGAAGCTCGGCTCGATGAAGGCGGCGCTGCCCGGCAGCCTTGCCGACGCTGATCGGGTGTTCTGTTACGCCGGCGGCGTCAGCTGGGATGTGGAGGAAGCGCTGGCCCCCCTTGGCGCCCGGGCCACGGTGCTGAAGGACCTGGCAGCGCTCGTCGATGCGGTCGTATCCGAGTCGCGCGCGGGCGATCGCCTGGTCGTGATGAGCAACGGCGGCTTTGGCGGGATTCACAACCTCCTGCTGGAACGACTGCGCGAGCGCGCAGCGCGCGCCGCGTGATCCTGTACCTGCACGGCTTTCGCTCTTCCCCGGGCTCGCGGAAGGCGACGATGCTGCGCGAACGGATGCGCGCGCTCGGCCGCGAAGACGAGTACGTCTGCCCGGCCCTGCCGGCATCGCCGCGCGCCGCGGCCGACCTCGCGCTCGGTCTCGCGAGCGGCATGCCGCCGTCGTCGGTGGCGCTGATCGGTTCATCGCTCGGCGGCTATTACGCGACCTGGGTGGCGGAACGGCTGGGCTGCCAGGCGGTCCTCCTGAACCCGGCCATCACGCCTGCGCGCGACCTCGAAGGCCACCTCGGGCGGCAGCCTGTCTACTTCAGCGCCG
Source organism: uncultured Burkholderiaceae bacterium (assembly GCA_964353935.1). Taxonomy (GTDB): domain Bacteria; phylum Pseudomonadota; class Gammaproteobacteria; order Burkholderiales; family Burkholderiaceae_F; genus JAOUJD01. The sequence goes on from CAYGXL010000004.1 coordinate 40,602, forward strand.
ACGAGATCGACTTCCGCCCCGAACACCTGCATGAACTGAAGGAAATCGACACTCCGGTCATCTCGCGACCCGAGCGCTACTTCCTGGTGGCGGCGACGGGCGACGCGCTGATCGACTACCGGACGATGACGAGCAAGTACGCCGGGGCGCGCCAGCGGGTGATCACGGGAAGCAATCACGAACTTTCCGACTTCGACCTTTACATGGACGAGGTCCTGGATTTCTGCGGCATCGGCAGCAACGGGAGAAAGCAGTGAGCAAGCGTCTGGAGGGCAAGGTCGCCATCGTCACCGGTGGGGCGCAAGGCATCGGTTTCGCGACGGTGCAGAAATTCCTGCACGAAGGCGCTGCTGTCGCGCTGTGCGATGTCCGCAAGGAGGGCGTCGACCGGGCCGTCGAAGCTCTGTCGGCCCACGGCACGGTTTCCGGCCACGTCCTGGACGTGACGCGGCGCGACCAGGTGGACGCCGTGGTGGCGAGCGTGAAGGAGAGGTACGGGCGCATCGACGTGCTCGTGAACAACGCAGGCATCACCCTCGACGCGCGCCTTCAGAAGATGACCGAGGACCAGTTCGACAAGGTCATCGCGGTGAACCTGAAAGGCACCTACAACTGCGCGCAGGCGGTGGTCGACACGATGGTCGAGCAGGGCAGCGGGGTCATCCTGAATGCATCCAGCGTCGTCGGCATCTACGGCAACTTCGGGCAGACCAACTACGCGGCGAGCAAGTTCGGAGTGATCGGCTTCGCGAAGACCTGGGCGCGGGAACTCGGACCGAAGGGCGTGCGCTGCAATGCGGTGGCGCCCGGGTTCGTCGCGACCACCATCCTCGGCACCATGCCGCTCAAGGTGCTCGAGCAGATGACCGAGCGCGTGCCGTTGCGCCGCCTCGGCACGCCGGAGGACATCGCCAACGTGTATGCGTTCCTGGCCTCGGACGAGGCGTCGTACATCAACGGCGCGGTGATCGAGGTGGCGGGCGGGCTGACGGTCTGACCGATGACGGCGAAACCGATTCCGGCCTCAGCGCAGCGCGTGCAGGATGCGCTGGTCGCGGCGGGCACCGACGCCCGCGTGATCGAGCTTCCGGTCGCGGCGCGCACGTCGCAGCAGGCGGCCGATGCGCTGGGGCTCGAGGTCGGACAGATCGCGAAGTCGCTGATCTTTCGTGCCGTGCCCAGCGGGCAGGCGGTGCTCGTGATCGCCGCCGGTGATCGCCGCGTCGACGAGGCGAGGATCAGCGCGCTCATGGGCGAATCGATCGAGCGAGCCACGCCGGACTTCGTGCGCGAGCGATCGGGCTTCGCGATCGGCGGCGTCGCGCCGCTGGCCCATGCGCGCCCGATGACGACCTACATCGATGCATCGCTGCGCCGCTTCGACGTCGTCTGGGCCGCGGGCGGCACGCCGCACTGCGTGTTCCCGATCGCGCCCGCCGAACTCGTGCGCGTCAGCGGCGGAACGGAAACGGTGACCGACCGGTGAACGAGAGCTTCATCTCGGCGTTCCTGCTTCTGCTGCTGGTGTGCGACCCGGTCGGCAACATCCCGGTCTTCGTCTCGGCGCTCGAAGACGTTCCCCGCGAGCGGAGGGCGCGCATCATCCTGCGCGAGTGCTTCATCGCCTTTCTCGTGCTGTCGACCGCTGTCTTCGTGGGGCGGCCCTTTCTCAGCGCGCTGGGTCTGTCCGATGTCTCGCTGCAGATCGGCGGCGCGGTCGTCCTGATGCTCGTCGCGCTGCGGATGGTGTTCCCGACCGGGCAGGGCGTCTATGGCGCGCAGCCGCACGGCGAGCCCTTCATTGTTCCGCTGGCGGTGCCGGCGCTCGCCGGTCCGTCCGCGCTCGCGACCGTGCTGCTCTTCGTCTCGAAGGAGCCCGGGCGCTGGATGGAGTGGCTGGGCGCGATCGCCGGTGTCATGGCGATCAGCGCGGTCGTGCTGTCGTTCTCGGGACGCCTGTTCGCGCTGCTGGGCGAGCGCGTCACCCTGGCGTTCGTGCGGCTGATGGGCCTGGTGCTCGCCGCGATCGCCGTCGAGCTGATGCTGCGCGGCATCCGGACCTTCTCGGGAACGCTGTGAAGACGCATCTCCTGTTCGAGGAGGATGGCGCCTTCAAGGCCGGCACCGTGCTGGCGAGCACAGACGCCTCGCACCAGGTCGAGCTGGCCAGCGGCAAGCGGACCAAGGTGAAGGTTGCGCACGTGCTGCTGCAGTTCCGCGAGCCGGCGCCGTCGGTGCTGCTGGAGCGCGCCCAGTCGGCGGCAGGAAGCATCGACCTGGACTTCCTGTGGGAAGTCGCGCCCCGTGAGGAGTTCGGTTTCCTGGACATCGCTCGCGAGTACTACGGCAACGAGCCCGGAAGCGTCGATGCGGCTTCGCTGCTGTTCCGCCTCCACTCGGCGCCGGTGTACTTCCATCGAAAGGGTCGTGGCCGCTACCGGGCCGCGCCCGCGGAAACGTTGAAGGCCGCCCTCGCGGCGCTCGAGCGCAAGCGGCAGCAGGACGAACTGAAGCAGCAGCACGTGCAGGCACTGAAGGCGGGGCGGGCGCCCGCCGCCATTTCGCAGCAGGCCATCGCGTTGCTGGTGAAGCCGGACAAGAACTCCGTCGAGTACAAGGCGGTCGAACTGGCGGCCAGCGAACTGCAGACGACGCCCCTGAAGCTGCTCCTGTCGACGGGAGCGATCGCTTCGCCGTACCACTGGCACGTCGACAGCTTCGTCGCATCGCACTTCCCGAAGGGGACGGGGTTCGGCCAGGATCTCCCGCCACCGGTGCTGCCGGAGGAACTGCCGCTCGCGCCCGTCGCGGCCTTTTCCGTCGACGACAGCGCGACGACGGAGATCGACGACGCCTTTTCGGTCGTGCACGAGGGGTCGACAGCCATCGTCGGCGTTCACATCGCCGCGCCCGGGGTGGTCATCGGACGCGATCACCCGCTCGACGTGGTGGCGCGCGCGCGTATGTCCACCGTGTACGCGCCCGGGCTCAAGTACACGATGCTTCCGGATGGCTGGGTCGACGCTTTCTCGCTCAACGAGGGGCGCGTGGTCCCGGTGCTCTCGCTGTACGCGCGGGTGGACGCCGAGACTTGCGAGGTGCTGTCGACCGAGACCCGGGTCGAGCGCCTGCGGATCGCGGCCAATCTCCGTCACGACCAGCTCGACGCCGTGATCACGGAGGAGGCGCTCGCCAGCGGCGCGTTCGGCGCACCGTTCGCTGCCGAACCCTCGTTCCTGTGGCGGGGCGCGCGGACGCTGCTGGCGCAGCG
>CAYGXL010000005.1:0-10127 GCA_964353935.1 uncultured Burkholderiaceae bacterium
TCGCCTACGGCGACCAGCCGGCGCTGATCTGCGAGATGGTCGACTGGGCGCGCGCCTGCGGGTTCGAAGTGATCGCCGCGGGCAAGGGCACCAAGTACCTGCCGATGTACCACGCGTCGACGCCCGACACCGTGTGGGGCCACTACGGCCTGACGCCCGAGCAGGCCCGGGTGGGCGGAATGAATCCGCAGATGTTCAACTCGTTCCTCGACGGCACCAAGAGCGCCCTCGAGATGTGCGCCGTCGCCAACGCCACCGGCCTGATGGCGCCCGACGGGCTGGCGTTTCCTCCATGCGGGGTCGACGACCTGGCGACCGTGCTGCGGCCGCACGAAGAAGGCGGCGTGCTGCACCACCGCGGCCAGGTCGAGGTGATTTCCAGCCTGAATCGCGATGGCAGCCCGGTGTTCCGCGATCTGCGGTGGGGCGTCTACGTGGTCTTCGCCGGCGGCAGCGACTACGCGGAGCGGTGCTTCAAGGAGTACGGGCTGGTGACGGACCCGAGTGGCCAGTACAGCGCGATGTACAAGCCGTTCCACCTGATCGGCCTCGAACTCGGCATCAGCGTCGCCAGTGTGGGCCTGCGCGGCGAGGCGACCGGCGCGCCGATCGGCTTCAATGCCGACGTCGTCGCGACAGCGAAGCGCGACCTCGCCGCGGGCGAGACGCTCGATGGAGAGGGCGGCCACACGGTCTATGGCAAGGTCATGCCCGCGGTCGCGTCGCTGCATCTCGGCGGCCTCCCGCTCGGGCTCGCGCACAAGGTGCGACTGCGCAATGCGGTCGGCGTCGGCAACCCCGTGCGCTGGGAGGACGTCGACATCGACGAGCGCCAGCCCGCGGTGGCCTTCAGGCGGGCGATGGAGCAGGCGTTCCGCTAGATGTAGAGGCCCAACAGGATGTTGCGTGCGCTGGAGTCACCTGCGCGCCGACCGCGCTGCGGGGCACCGCGACTCCGCGCGGCTCGGCGGCGGTCGACCGCTGGCCTGCCCAAAGGGCCGATCGACTTCGGCCACACGCGCGGCGCCTGGGCGGGCGGTGGGGTGCCTCGCGCAGCGACCGTCAGGCGGCGGGCGTACCAGTTGCGCGAGGACGGCGGGCCCGGTGGGCACAGCCGCGAGGCACCACCGTCGGCGCGGCGAAGGCAAAGTTCAGAAATCTGCTGGCCCGCAGGGAGCGCGGCGCGCTGAGTGACGCCCGCCGCGACGGGCGCGGAGTCGAGGTACCCCGCCGCTCGATCGGGCGCAGGAGACGATCCTCCTTGGTGTTCGATCGAGTTCGACGAATTGCGAGACAACCTGTCGGTCGTTCGCATCTAGGCCGAGGGCTGCTCCCCGGCCCCGCGCCCCTCAGCGCACGGCGTTCGCCTCGGCGAGGATCGACGCCGCGGCATCCGCGACCACCTGGCAGCCGAGCACGATGTCCTCGTCCCGGCTGTCCTCGGCGAAGTCGTGGCTGATGCCGCCGATCGACGGGATGAACAGCATCGCCGCCGGCAGACGCTCGGACACGATCCCGGCATCGTGGAACGCGCCGCTCGGCATGCGCTGCCACAGGCCCGGCGCGTGCCGTTCGGCGGCGGCCTCGATGTGCGACTGCAGGCGCGGATCCATCCGGCTCGGCCGGATCGGCGCGCGGGCGCGGATGGCTTCGATGGCGGCGCTGCCGCGTGCGTTCATCTCCTCGACGAGGCGGGCGACGACATCCTCGAAGGCATCGAGGGGCGCGTCCTCCGGATCGCGGAACTGCAGGTCCAGTTCGGCGTAGCCCGGCACGATCGACGTCGCGTTCGGCTCGATGCGCACGCGGCCCATCGTCCAGACGCTGCGCGGCCCCGAGACCGTCGGAAACTCCTGGTTGATGCGGTACGCGAGTTCGTAGAGCGCGGTGGCCGCGTCGCGGCGGCGCGCCATCATCGTGGTGCCGGCGTGGTTCTGCTGGCCGCGGAACACGAAGCGGATGCCGCGCAGGCCGACGATGCCCGTGACGACTCCGATCCGGCGTCCCGCGTCCTCGAGGTGTGGCCCCTGTTCGATGTGCGGTTCGATGAAGCCGGCATAGCGGTCCGGATCCAGGCGCAGCCGCGGCACGCCGGCAAGCCCGGCCTCGCGCACGGCATCGGCCAGCGCGGTGCCGCGACTGTCGGCCGCGCCGTCCTCCATCTCCGGCGTCAGCGCGCCGATGAGCGAACGGCTGCCGAGGCAACCGACGAAGCGCGCCTCCTCGTCCTGGAACGACACAGCGTCGACCGGCAGGGCGCGCGTCGCAGTGTCGGCCGCCAACGCGCGCACGACTTCGAGCCCGTAGACCACGCCGAGCGCGCCGTCCAGCCAGCCCCCGGTCGGCTGCGTGTCGGAGTGCGAACCGATCAGCAGGGCCTTGCCCGCTGAACGTGAACGGCCGAGCACGTTGCCGACGCCGTCGATCGTGGCGTCGAGCCCCGCTTCCTCGTACCCGGCCTTCAGCCAGCGGCGCGCCTCCATGTCGGTCGCGCTGAAGGCGGGGCGCACCACGCCGCGTCCCTGCGCGCCGATGGCGCGCAAGGCACGGAGGTCGGACAGCAGGCGATCGGGATCGATGCGGGGCATGGCTCGTGATTCCACGGTTTCGGATGTCGAGGACGGTACGAGCGGATGCGCCGGTTGAACGGTCCCCGGGCCGCCCGGCCTCAGTGCCGCGTCCCTTCGTCGGCCTGCAGCGCGTCGCCGCGCGTGAAGAGCTGCGTCGCGTCCACGGCGTCGAACGTGTACTGGCGGTTGCAGAAGTCGCAGGTGACGGTGACCGTTCCCTGCTCGTCGATGATCGAATCGACTTCGTCCCGTCCCAGGGAGACGAGCATCCGGCCGATCCGCTCGCGCGAGCAGGTGCACGCAAAGTGCGGGCTCATCGCCGGATAGTGCTCGAGGGTCTCCTGCCAGAAGAGGCGGTGCTGGACGGCGTCCGGGGAGAGCTTCAGGAGTTCGTCGCTGGTGATCGTCTGCGCCAGCGTGACCGCGCGGCTCCACGCGTCGGTGTCCTCCGTCGCCGAAGTGCCGCCTTCGGACGGCAGGCTCTGCAGCAGCAGGCCGGCGCTGACGTGATCGTCCGCGGCGAGCCACAGCCGCGTGTCCAGCTGTTCCGACTGCCGCATGTAGGCCTGCAGCACGTCGGCCATCGACTCGCCGTCGAGCGGAACGATGCCCTGGTACGGCTGCTGCCCGGGCATCGGGTCGCGCGGGTCGAGCGTGATCGCGAAGCGGCCGCGGCCGTGCAGGTTGATCAGGTCGCGCATCGTCGCGTCGTCGGCAATGTCGCCGGCGGCGACCTTCGCGGTGGCGCGGATCGCGAGGTCCGGCAGGCACTCGACGACCATCAGCTTCACCGGGCCGTCACCATGGACCTGCATCACGAGCGCTCCGTTGAACTTGATGCTGGTCGCGAGCAGGGCGCCCGCGGCGACCATCTCGCCGAGGAGCCGGGTGACGACCGGCGGGTAGTCGTGCAGCGTCACCATCTGCCGCCACGCGTCCTCGATGCGCACCAGCCCGCCGCGCACCGGCGCGGCCTTGAAGAGGAACTTCAGCAGCCGGTCGCTCACCGCGTCGTCGCCGTCCGCTTCTGCACGCGGGCGAGCTCTTCCGCGTACTCGCAGTACGTGCCGATCGTGTGCCTGATCAATGCGCGCTTGCGGTCGTCGAGCGGCGCGATCACGCGGGCGGGCTGGCCGCCGTACAGGTGACCCGCGCCGAGCACCTGGCCGGGCGACGTGCTGGCGCCGGCCGCGAGGAAGACGTCGTCCTCGACCACGGTGCCGGGCGCGACGACGCTGCCGATGCCGATCAGGCAGCGGTCGCCGATCGTGCAGTCGGCCATCGTCACGTTGTGGCCGATCGTGGTGTCCTCGCCCAGCACCATGCGCGCGCCCGGCGTGCATCGCAGGATCGAGTTGTCCTGCACGTTGGTGCGGTCGCGGATCACGATCTCCCCGCCCGCGGCGTCGAGTTCGCAGCCGTACCAGACGCTGGTGTGCGGGCCGGCGACGATCCGCCCGGCGAGCGTGGCGGTATTGGCAATGAAGGCCGTCGGGTGCAGTTCCGGGCCCGCACCCGAGCCGATCGCACGTTCCGCTGGTTCCGCGGCGAGCCGCGCGCGCAGGTGCCGCCGACGCTCGGCGAGTTCGTTCGCGTCGATCGCGCGCTGCGCCTTGGCCGGCCTGCCCGCGTAGACGGAGCCGCCCTCGAGCGTCGTGCGCGGATAGACCACCGATCCCCGTTCGATCACCGCGCCCGGCTCGATCACGCAGCCGTCGAGGATCACGGCGTCGTCCTCGACGATGCACCCGTCGCGCACTTCGCAGGCGTGGATCACGGCGTTGCAGCCGATGGTCACTCCGTTGCCGATCACGGTGGGGTAGACGTCGTGCGCGATGTGGATCGTGGCGCCGTGGCCGAGCGTGAGGTCGTCGCCGGCGCGGACGTAGTGCCCGTCGGCGCGGATCACGCTCGCCGCGCCGAGCCACGCGTCGCGGCCCAGCGTGATGCGACCGACGACCGCGGAATTGGCGCCGACGTGGCGCGGCGGGCCCACGAGTTCGGGATGGGTGCCGAGGTAGGACAGCAGGTTCGGATGCGGTGCAGTCGGCATGGGCGGGGAAGGCGCGCGGCAGGCGGTGCGGATGTGGTTTGCGACGCCGATTCTGGCACGCGCACGGCCGATCCCGGCGAGGGTGGGCCGGGCGCGTGGCGCGGCGGGCGCCGGCGGCGAACCCGCGCCGGCCCGGATCAGAAGACCGGCGTCTCCCGGTAGGTGCCCCACACGCCTTTCAGTTTCTCGACGATGTCGCCCATCGTCGCGCCGGCCTTCACCAGTTCGATCGTGATCGGCATGATGTTCTGCGAGTCGTCCTTCGCGACCGCGACCAGTTGCTCCAGCAACTGGTTCAAGCGTGCGTTGTCGCGCTCGCGCCGGACGCGCTGGGTGCGGCCGACCTGCCGCTCGGCGGTCGTCGGGTCGTACGGGTGGATCTCGATGTCGTGCTGCGCTTCCTCTTCGACGAAGCGGTTCACGCCGATCACCGGCTTCTCGCCCGACTGCTTGCGCAGCGCCGTCTCGTAGGCGAAGTCGGCGATGTGCTTCTGGAACCAGCCCTGCTCGATCAGCTTGATCGTTCCGCCGCGCTCCTCGACCTCCTTCAGGATGTCGAAGATGCGCCTTTCGTAGTCGGTCGTCAGCGCCTCGACGTAGTAGCTGCCGCCGAGCGGGTCGATCACGCTGGTGACGTTGGTCTCCTCGGCGATGATCTGCTGCGTGCGCAGCGCCATTTTCATCGCGTCCTCGGTCGGGATCGCGAACGCTTCGTCGTAGCCGTTGGTGTGCAGCGACTGCGCGCCGCCGAGCACGGCCGACAGCGCCTGCATCGCCGTGCGCACGATGTTGATCTTGTACTGCGGCGCGGTCAGCGTCGCCGCCGCGGTCTGGCAGTGGAAGCGCAGGCGCATCGAGTCCGGGTTCATCGCCCCGAACCGCTCCTTCATGATCTTCGCGTAGCAGCGCCGCAGCGCCCGGAACTTCGCGACCTCCTCGAAGAAGTCCGCCTGCGACACGAAGAAGAACGCCAGCCGCGGAGCGAACTCGTCGACCGTCATGCCGGTCTTGAGCACTTCCTCGACGTAGACGATCAGGCTCGCGAGCGTGAACGCCGCTTCCTGCACCGGCGACGAACCGGCCTCGGAGATGTGGTAGCCGGAGATGTTGATCGGGTTGTAGCGCGGCAGGTTCCTCGCCGAGTACGTGATGATGTCGCGGCAGATGCGGACCGACGGCGCGATCGGGTAGATGTACTCCTTCTGCGCCATGTACTCCTTGAGGATGTCGGCCTGCACGGTGCCCGAGATCTTCCTCAGGTCGTAGCCGCGCTGCTCGGCGAGCGCGACGTACATCGCGAGCAGGATCCACGCGGTCGGGTTGATCGTCAGCGACACCGAGATCTTCTCGAGGTCGATGTCGGCGAGCAGCGCTTCCATGTCCGCGAGCGTGTCGATCGCCACTCCTTCGCGGCCGACCTCGCCCTCGCTCATCGGGTGGTCCGAGTCGTAGCCCATCAGCGTCGGCATGTCGAAGTCGGTCGAAATGCCGGTCTGGCCCTGCGCGATCAGGTACTTGAAGCGCTTGTTGGTGTCCTCGCCGGTGCCGAAGCCCGCGATCTGCCGCATCGTCCAGGTGCGGCTGCGGTACATCGTCGGATAGGGTCCGCGCGTGAACGGGTAGCGCCCGGGCAGTCCGATGTCCTCGAGCGGCGTCCCGGCAATGTCGGCCGCGGTGTAGGTGCGCTTGACCGGGAAGTCGCCGATCGTGAAGAACTGCTCCTGCCGCTCGGCCTGCTTCTTCAGGAACGCCGCAACTTCGCGCTCCTCCCAATCCTTGGTTTCCTTGCCGACGCGCGCGGCGATCTCGGCATCAAGCCAGTTCATTCGAGTACTCCTTGCGTAATGCGGTGATGACCAGTTGCCGCGCCATCGTGTACGGGTCGCTTGCACGGTCGGCGAGCATGGACGCGAGGTCCGGCCGGATGTGCTCGGCTCCGCGGTGGAATCGTTCGAGCAGGACGGTTTCGGCCGTCTTCTGCAGGCGGAAGTCGGCGACGCGGCGGCGCCTGAGCCGGCCCAGGTCGCTCGACTGCGACAGCTGCCAGTGCCGCGCGATCGCGTCGATCAGGTCCGCCACGCCTTCGCCGGTGAAGGCGCTGACGCCGATCACGGGGATCTTCCAGGCGGTCTTCGGATGGGTGAGGGCGCCGAGCGTCAGCATCTGCTTGAGGTCCATCAGCGTGCGGTCGGCGTCGTCGCGGTCGCACTTCGAGACGACGTGGACGTCGGCGATCTCGAGCACGCCGGCCTTGATGGCCTGGATCTCGTCGCCGAGGCCCGGCGCGGAAACGACGACCGTGGTGTCCGACGCCCTGGCGATCTCGACTTCGTCCTGGCCGACGCCGACCGTCTCGATGATGATCGTGCCGTAGCCCGCCACGTCGAGGATGTCGCAGGCGTCGAGCGCCGCGCGTGCCATGCCGCCGGTGGCGCCGCGCGTGGCCATGCTGCGGATGAAGATGCCTGGATCGTTGGCCAGTTCGGTCATCCGGATGCGGTCGCCGAGGATCGCGCCGCCCGAGTACGGGCTCGACGGATCGACGGCGACGATGCCGACCCTGTCACCGCGGTCGCGCATCAGGCGCGCCAGCTTGCCCACCAGCGTCGACTTGCCGCTGCCCGGCACGCCGGTGATGCCGACGATGTGCGAACGGCCGGCGCGGTGATAGACCTGTGCCAGCGCATCGCGCGCTTCCTCGGCGCCGCTCTCGGCGCGCGTGATCAGGCGCCCCGCGGCCCGCGTGTCGCCGTCGGCGAGGCGCGCGAGCAGTTCGGAGGACGGGACGTACGCCATCACCGTCCCTCGCGCGCGAGCTGGTCGTTCAGTTCGCGGAACACCTCGCGATCGTCGATCACGCGCCGCGCCTTGAAATCGGTGCGCGTGATCGAGCGCGGCGCCGCGATCTCGACCTTGGTGCGGACGCCGAGCACGGTCTGCAGCTTGCGGGCAACTTCGACGCGGAAGCCCTCGACGGCCGCCGCGCCGGCGCGGTGCGTCGGCTCGTCCGCCTCGACCCGCAGCAGGAGTTCGTCCATCGCCGCGTCGCGGGAGATCACGATCCGGTGCTCGCCGCCGTAGCGTTCGAGCTGGTTCAGCGCCGCGTCGATCTCGCTCGGGTAGATGTTCTCGCCGCGGATCGTGAACATGTCGTCGATGCGGCCGAAGATGCCCTGCGGCAGGCGCGGGTAGGTTCGGCCGCACGGGTTGGGCTCGTCGACCCACAGCGTGAGGTCGCCCGACAGCAGCCGGATCATCGGCTGGCTGGTGCGCTCGAGGTGCGTGTAGACCGGCGTGCCGCGCTGCCCGTACGGCACGCGCTGCATGGTGGCCGGGTCGCACACCTCCGTGTAGACGACGTCCTGCCAGCACAGCATGCCCTGGTGCGACTCCCGGCTTCCCGCCACGTTCATCCACGGGCTCATCTCGGCCATCGAGCCGCAGTCGTGGACGCGCGCTCCATAGGCCTCCTCGATGCGGTCCTTGACGCCCGGCACGGAGGCGCCGGGCTCGCCCGAGAAGAAGAGGTACTTGAGCCCGAAGTCGCGCGGGTCGAGCTTCTCCTCGCGCGCGACCTCGATCAGGTGGATCGCGTAGCTCGGCGTGCCGTAGAAGCCCTTCGGCTTCATCATGTGGAGCCACTGCACGAGGCGCGCGCTCATGCCCGGCGCTCCGGCGCCAAAGGGGAACGCCTTGGCGCCGAGCCGCTCGGCGCCGGCCAGCGCGCCCCAGCTGCCCATGTATAGGCTGAAGACGGCCGCGATGCAGATCAGGTCGCCGGGTCGCATCCCCATTGCCCACATGATGCGGGCGTGGGCGTTGGCGATCGTGCGCCAGTCGTTGCGCCCGACCGAAAAGACGGTCGGCCGGCCGGTCGTACCGCTCGTGCCGTGCACGTGGAAGACCTCGCTCTCCGGGATGCACAGGTAGTCGCCGAACGGCGGAGTCGCGGCCTGCGAATCGCGCAGGTCCTTCTTGGTGACGACCGGCACGCGCGACTCGAAGTCCTCGAGCGACTTCAACTGGCTCGGATGGAAGCCCGCCGCGTCCCACTTGCGGCGATAGAAGTGCGCGTGTTCGTACGCGTACCGGCACACCTGCTGCAGGCGCTCGAGGATCGCGCGCTCGCGGTCCCCGGCGGGCATGGTTTCGCGCACTGGAAACCAGTAGCGGCTGTCCGAGGACGGGATGTAGCTCTCGTCGTACGTGGCCGGATAGGACCACTGTTCCATCTGCATGAGTTTCCTCGTGGGGGAGGGCCCGCCCCGGGCGCGAGCGGCGCCGCGCTCAGCGCGGTCCGCGTTCGGCGACCAGGCGCGTGAGCGTCTCGACGATCCGTTGCGGCGGCGTGTCCTGCAGCAGGACTTCGCGCACCCCCATCTTCTTGATCGCAGCGACGTCTTCCGCGGGCATCACGCCGCCCGCGATGACGATGATGTCGTTGGCGCCGCGATCCTCGAGCAGCTTGAAGAGCTTCGGGAACACGGTGAGTTGCACACCCGAAAGCAGGCTGACGCCAAGGACATCGACGTCCTCCTGGATCGCGGTGTTGACGACTTCTTCCGGGGTGCGATGCAGGCCGGAGTAGACGACGTCCATGCCCGCGTCGCGCAGCGTGCGGGCAACGACCTTGACGCCGCGGTCGTGTCCGTCGAGGCCGACCTTGGCGAGGAGAACGCGAATGGGGGGGCTCATGGGAAGGTCCGTGGGATAGGAAAAATACTGAATACCGTATACGATCGGTTCAGTTTCGAGGACGGCACACTCGCTGTCAACCCGGGGTCCGTCCCGTGAATTTGCCGGAGCGCCACCGATGGAATCGCTGAAGCCGCGGAAGACCCTCGTCGAGCAGGTGTACGAACGCATCCTCGATGCCATCTGCGAGGGCGTGCTGCCCGCGGGCGAGCGGGTCACGCAGGACGAACTCGCGGCGCGGCTCCAGGTCTCTCGGCAGCCGGTGATGAGCGCGCTCGGCCTGCTGCGCCAGCAGGGCTTCCTGGTCGAGCACGGACGGCGCGGACTTGAGGTGGCACCCGCCGACCGGCGGCACTTCGACGCGATCTACGAGTTCCGGTCCGTCCTCGAACCGTGGGCGGCGGCGCTTGCGGCGGAGCGCGCCACACCGAAGCAGATCGAGCGCGGGCGCGCGCTGGTCGAGCAGGGCAAGCGCGTGGCGGCGGCGGGCGACGCCCACGCGACGCTGCAGGCGGACATCGACTTCCATAATTTCATCTACGAGGCGAGCGGCAATCCGCTGGTGCTCGAATCGATGCAACTGCACTGGCAGCACCTGCGCAGGTCGATGGGCGAAGTGCTGCAGCGACCGCGCTTCACCGAGAAGGTGTGGCGCGAGCACGCGGCGATCCTCGACGCGATCGCTGCAGGCGACCGCAAGGCGGCGTCGCGCCTGATCGCCGAGCATGTGCGCGAGGCGAGCGAGCGCGTCGGAGCGGAACTGGAAGCGGCCGAGCGCCGGGCGGCATGAGCGCGCGCGGCCGCTCCGA
>CAYGXL010000005.1:10227-30693 GCA_964353935.1 uncultured Burkholderiaceae bacterium
AGCGCTCATCCCGAGCGCGCAGCGCGAGGGTAGTCCCATGAGCGCGCGCGGCCGCTCCGAAGCGCTCATCCCGAGCGCGCAGCGCGAGGGTAGTCCCATGAGCGCGCGCGGCCGCGAAGGTCCTTCTAAAGCCCCGGGATGAGTCCTCGAGAACTGCGTGCCGGCGCGCTCATGGCGCTGCGCGTCGCCGATCCGGTCGCCAAGGTGTGCGCGGTGCACGCGCTCGCCATGTCGGCGCCGCCGCCTGATCCTGCGCTCGAACTCGAGGCGCCGGCGGACATCCCCGGCCGGCCGATGCGTCCAACCCTCGTCCGTCCCGCCGAACTGGCGCGCCGCCCGGCGGGCACGTCCGAGGGGCGCGCGGCGCTGCTGCACGCCATCGCTCACATCGAATTCAACGCCATCAACCTCGCACTGGACGCCCTCTGGCGCTTCGGTGGAATGCCGGAGGCGTACTACCTCGACTGGCTGCGCGTGGCCGACGAGGAAGCCACGCACTTCAGCCTCCTGTGCGAGCGGCTGGCCGCGCTCGGGACAACGTACGGCGACTTTCCGGCGCACGACGGCCTGTGGGAAATGGCGGAGAGGACCGCCGCCGACGTCCTCGCCCGGATGGCGCTGGTGCCGCGGACGCTGGAAGCGCGGGGCCTGGATGCTTCCCCGGCGATCCGCTCGAAGCTCGCGGCGGCCGGCGACGACGCGTCGGCGCAGGTCATCGACGTGATCCTGCGTGACGAGATCGGGCACGTGGCGATCGGGAACCGGTGGTTCCGGTTCCTGTGCACGCTGCGCGGCCTCGACGTCCGGCAGGCCTACTCCGAACTGTCCGCCGTTCATCGGGCACCACGCCTGCGCGGCCCGTTCAACCTCCCGGCGCGCCGGGCCGCCGGGTTCGACGAGGACGAACTCCACGCGCTCGAGCCCTGATTCCCCCGGTTGTCGGGCCGCCCGCGCGGGCAACCTCCTGGATGACCCGAACGGCGCGATCGCCCTCACGGGGGATCGTTTCCCCTGCGCCCGCTGGCTAGAGTCCGGTGAACGTGCCGGAGGATCAATGGACTGGTCGACGCTGTTCAGCACACCCATCGGGGAACTGCTCGGGCGCAGGAGTGAGCGGCAGCGGGACCGCGAGGCCGCCCGGCCGGCGATCGGCGCGACGCTGTGCTGCGCCGGTCTGCGCCTGACGGTCCAGGCTGGCATGAGCGACGACCTCTGGCAGTGGCTCGTCAGGCTCGGCTGGCGCGAGTTGCGGCCAGGCGAGAACCGACTTCGTTTCAAGCCGCTTCCCACGTCCCTGGTCACGCGGTTGTTCGACGGCCCGGCCGACGACCGGGACCGGGTTCTGCTGGCGGCCATCCGGCACTCCGCCCGCGGCGGCACCACGCGGGTCGTCTTCCCCGAACGCACACCCTCCCGCGTGAACTAGGGCCTGGTAACGCTTGGCTCGCACATGCGGGAGCCAAGCGCTAACAGGCCCTAGCTTCGTCGGGGCCAAATCCGGATTGCCGTCCGGGGAATCGGCCGCTACAGTGGTCAGACTGCGTAAGGAGCAGTCTGGCCTTGATCAACCAATTGCGAAGTCTGGCCCGGACCTTGTTCCGGATCCGGCGCCCACGCGCCGTGCCGCGGGCGCGTGCCAAGCCCGGGGTGGGCGCGCGCGTCACGCACGGTGAATACCGCATGATCGTGCAGGCCGGAATGACCGACTCGCTGTGGATATGGCTGGCGCAGCAAGGCTGGCGCGAAGTGACCTACCGCCCCGATCGCCGTCGCTATCTCGAGATCCCGCACGCCTTCGTCACCGCACTGATCGACGCCGGGCCCGACGACCGCCCTCGGATCCTCGAGGGGGCCAAGGCCGAGGCAAGCTACCGCCCGCAGACACGCGGGCGCCGCCCTACCACCATTTCGCGTGGGTGACCGCCTGATCGTGCCGCGGCCGCGTGCGCCGTACGCGGGTCGGCGGTTCGCGCAGTTTGCGGTGGGCGACTGCTTCGGCGACGACGTTCAGGTCACCGACGGCCACCTCGCCGACGGGGCGCGCCTGATCGGCGACTTCAACCCGCTGCACGTCGACGCCGACTTCGCCGGACGCTCGCGGTTCGGCGGATGCATCCTGCACGGGGTCATCACGTCCGCGCTGATGAGCGCCCCGTTCGGCAATCTCGCCGCTGGCACCGCGATCGGCTATCTCGAGCACGCCACGCGCTTCCTCGCGCCGGTGCGCGCCGGCGACACGCTGCTGATCGAGTGGACCGTCGTCGCTCTTGCGCCGAAGCCTGCGCGGGGCGGGGGCGTCGTCACGGCCGAGTGCGAAGCGCGCAACCAGCACGGCGTGCTGGTTGCGACCGCGGTCGGCAAGATGATGGTGGGCGAGGGCAGCTAATGCCCGGCGCGCTCGCCACGCCGGGCCGCGATCGCTAGAAGCTCTTCACCAGCGCAAGCATCGAACGGAAGCGCTCGTCGGTGGCGAACTTGGTCCACTCGAAGAGCACGGTTTCGGTGCCGGCGACGACGCAGCCGGCGTGCGTCAGGCGCGCGAGCGCCAGCTCGCGATCGCGCTGCGCGGCGGGCCGGGAGCCGACGGCGTCGTCGACGATCCAGACATCGAATCCTTCGGACCGCAGTCCCAGCGCCGCCTGCATCACGCACACGTGCGTTTCCATGCCGGTCATGACGACCTGGCGCCGCCCGGTGGCTCGCACCTTCCGCACGAACTCGGGGTGATCGGTCGCCGCGAAGGCGGTCTTCTCGAAGATCTCGTCCGCGCCGAAGCGGCTGCGCAACGGCTCGACCAGCGCCCCGATCTGCTGCGGGCAGTGTTCCGTGATCAGCTTCGGGATGCCGAACAGGTCCGCCGCGGCGACGAGCGCTTCGGTGCGGGCGGTGACGCGCTCGTGGTCGAGGATGGCCGGCGCAAGCTTGCGCTGGATGTCGATGACGAGCAGCAGGGAGCCTTCTCGCGTGAGTCGCATCTTCAGTGTCCTTCGGTGCCCGCCGCGCGCTTCGCTTCGAGGTCGCGCAGCACGCGACGCTGCACCTTGCCTGTCGTGGTCATCGGGAGTTCGGCGATGAACTCGATTTCCTTCGGGTACTCGTAGGGCGCGAGCTGGCCGCGCACGTGCCTCTGCAGTTCGTCGACCAGCGCCGGCGAGCCCTCGAAGCCCGCTGCCAGCACGACATACGCCTTGACCACGGCGCCGCGTTCCGCGTCCGGCTTCGGCACGACCGCGACGTTGGCGACGGCGCGGTGCTTCACGAGGCAGTTCTCGATCTCGCTCGGGCCGATGCGGTAGCCCGCGGCCTTGAAGACATCGTCGGCGCGCCCCTGGTACCAGAGATAGCCGTCGTCGTCGGCGCTGGCGAGGTCCCCGGTGCGCGACCAGTCGCCGGTGAACTTGTTCTTCGTCGCCGTCGCGTTGCGCCAGTAGCCGAGGAAGAAGATCGGGTCGAGGTCGCCGTGGATGTCGCGCCGGTGGATCGCCACTTCGCCGAGCGTGCCCGCCGGCAGGACGTTGCCGTCGTCGTCGATCACCGCCACGCGGTGCCCCGGATACGGACGCCCCATGCTGCCCGGGCGGGCGGGCCACCTGAGCTGCGAGTTGCCGACGATGTAGTTCATCTCGGTCTGGCCGAACATCTCGTTGACCGTGATGCCCAGCGCCTCCCGGCACCAGGCGAACACGGTGGCGCCGACCGACTCGCCCGCGCTCATCATCGATCGCAGGCTGAGCGCGTAGCGCGAGCGCGGCGCCGCGACGGTCTTCATCATCATCTTCAGCGCCGTCGGAAACAGGAACGCGCTGGTGACGCGGTAGCGCTGCATCAGTTCGAACGCGCGTTCGGGCGAGAAGCGGCCGCGCGTGCCGACGATCGGGAATCCGAAGTACAGCGTCGGCAGCAGCGCGTCCATCAGGCCCCCGGTCCACGCCCAGTCGGCCGGCGACCAGAAGACGTCGCCCTTCTGCGGGAACCAGTCCTGCGACGCCACGAAGCCGGGCAGGTTGCCGATCAGCGCGCGGTGCGGCATCAGCGCGCCCTTCGGAGGTCCGGTCGTCCCGCTGGTGTAGATCAGCAGCGCCGGGTCCTCGGCCAGCGTCGTCACGAGCGCGAAGCGATCGCCGGACTTCGACAGCAGCGCGCTCCACGCGTGGCCTTCGCCGTCGTCCTTTCCGACGACGACGAGGTGCTTCAGCGCGGGACAGTTCGCGCGGATCGACGCGAACGCGGGCAGGGCGCTGGCATCGACGATCGCGGCGACGGTATCGCTGTTCTGCAGTCGGTACTCGAGCGCATCGGGACCGAACAGCAGCGACAGCGGCATCGCCACCGCGCCCATCTGGTAGATGGCCACGTGCGACACGACGGTCTCGGGGCTCTGCGGCAGGACGATCGCGACGCGATCACCAGGCATCACGCCGAGCGACTGCAGCGCGTTGGAGAGGCGGTTGGCGTCGGCCTGCAGCGCCGCGTAGGTGTATGAGCCGCCGTTGCCCGACTCGTCCTCGTAGCGCAGCGCGATGCGCGAGGATTCCTGGGCCCAGCGCCGGCAGCACGCCTCGGCGATGTTGAACTCGCGCGGGACGTGCCAGCGGAAGTCGTCGTACAGCGCGCGATACTGGTCCCGCATCGTTCCCTCGCGAGTGGCAGGAATGCCTTCCTATAATCGCCGAACGGGTTTCTCCAGGCAAACGTGAAATCGCATCGGCCGTCACGCTCCAACTTCACCACGATACGCGGGCTGCGGTACCACCTGCGCGAATGGGGTCCGGCCGACGCCGGGCCCGGGCGCACTCTCTTCATGCTGCACGGCTGGATGGACGTCTCGGCGTCGTTCCAGTTCGTGGTCGACGCGCTCGATCCGGACTGGCGTGTCGTCGCTCCCGACTGGCGCGGGTTCGGCCTGACCGAGTGGACGCACGGCGACTGTTACTGGTTTCCCGACTACGCGGCCGACCTGGAGTGCATCGTCGATGCGGTGCAGGGCGACGCGCCCGCGCATCTCGTCGGCCACAGCATGGGGGGCAACATCGCGCTGATGTACGCCGGCGCGCGCCCCGCGCGCGTTCGCACGGTCGTCAACCTCGAAGGCTTCGGCCTCCACGCGAGCCACTCCGAGCAGGCGCCGGGCCGCCTCGCGCAGTGGATCGACGAGGTGAAGGCCGGCGGTTCGTTGCGCGACTACGGAAGCCACGACGAGGTGGCGGCGCGGCTGCGGAAGAACAATCCGCGGCTACCGGCCGAGCGGGCCGAGTTTCTCGCCAACCACTGGGCCGAGCCCGACGGCGGCGGACGGCTGCGCGTCGCCGGGGATCCGGCGCACCGGATCGTCAACCCGGTGCTGTATCGCGTCGACGAGGCGATGGCGTGCTGGCGGGCGATCACGGCGCCGGCACTGATGGTGATGGCTGCCGACACGGACGCCTTGCGGCACGTGGCGCGCGACCGCGAACAGGCGCTGGCCGAACTGCAGCGCCGTTTTGCCGCCGTGCCGGAGGCCGAGCAGGCAACGGTGGCGGACGCCGGCCACATGCTGCATCACGACCAGCCCGAGGCCGTTGCGCGCCTGATCGGGGACTTCTTGCGTCGCCGCGGCTGATCGGTTCCGGCGACCGGTAAAATCGAGCCATGCCTGACCAAGCCGGCGCCGACCCTCGGGACGTGCGCGCCGACCTTCATTCCCACTCGAACGTGTCCGACGGCGTGTTGCCGCCGGCGGACGTGGTCGCGCGCGCGCACGAGTTCGGCGTCGAGCTGTACGCACTGACGGACCACGATGAAGTCGGGGGACTCGCGCCGGCGGCGACGGCGGCCGAGCGGCTGGGCCTGGCGTTCGTGCCGGGCGTCGAGGTGTCCGTGACGTGGGGCAGCACGACGCTGCACATCGTCGGCCTGGGAGTGGAATACCGCGATGGCCGGCTCGAAGCGCGCCTCGGCGCCGTGCGGTCTGGACGCATCAGCCGCGCGCAGGACATGGCGGAGCAACTGGCGCGCGCCGGGATCGAAGGCGCCTACGAGGGCGCGCTGGTCCATGCGGGCAACCCGCAGATGATCTCGCGCACGCACTTCGCGCGCTACCTGGTCGAGACCGGGCACTGCCGCGACGTCAGGGACGTCTTCTCGCGCTACCTGGTCGAGGGCAAGCCCGGGTTCGTGCCGCACGCGTGGGCGACCCTCGGCGAGGCCATCGACATGATTCGCGACGCCGGCGGCGTGGCGATCGTCGCGCACCCGGGCCGCTACCGCCTCAACGATCTCGCGCTGCACTCGCTGCTGGAGGAGTTCCGGGCGCTCGGCGGGACGGCCATCGAGGTGTCGACCAGCAACCACACCGAGCGCGAGATGCGCCGGTTCGCCGACCTGGCTCGCGAGTTCGGTTTCGAGGCCTCGGGCGGCAGCGACTTCCACGGGCCGGGCGAATCGGAGAACGTCGAACTGGGGCGCGTCGCGCGCCTGCCGTCCGACCTGACCCCGGTCTGGCATCGCTTCGCCTGATGGCGCAGCTCTTCGACGTCCATCCCGTCGACCCCCAGGTGCGATCGCTGCGCCAGGCGGCGCAGATCCTCGACCACGGCGGCGTCGGCGCGATCCCGACCGACTCCTGCTACGCGCTGGCCTGCCATCTCGACGACAAGGCGGCGGTCGACCGCATCCGGCAGATCCGTCGCATCGACGAGCGCCACATGCTGACGCTGATGTGCCGCGACCTGTCGGACATCGGCCTGTACGCGAAGGTCGACAACCGCCAGTACCGGTTGCTGAAGAACGCGACGCCCGGCCCGTACACCTTCATCCTGGAGGCGACGAGGGAAGTCCCGCGCCGCCTCTCGCATCCGTCGCGCAAGACGATCGGCCTGCGGGTGCCCGACCACCGGGTCGCCGCGGGACTGCTCGACGTGCTCGGCCAGCCGTTGCTGACCACCACGCTGCAGCTGCCGGGCGACGAATTGCCGTTGAACGACGCGGATCACATCCGCGAACGCCTCGATCACCTGATCGACTTCGTGCTGGATGCGGGCGCGTGCGGCATCGAGCCGACCACGATCGTCGACCTCACCGGGCCCGAGGCCGTGCTGGTGCGGCTGGGCAAGGGCCCGGTGGAAGCCCTCGGCCTTTGATCCGGACGTTTTCCCGACAGCCGTTCCGGAGGTCATCCCCGCGCGCCGGGACGGCCGAGGGGCGCTGATAGACTGGATTCGATGGACGACCTCATTCAGACGATCGCGGTCTACGCGATCCCCGTGATCTTCGCGATCACCGTGCATGAAGCCGCCCACGGCTACGTGGCGCGCATGTTCGGAGACAACACGGCCTACGTGCTCGGCCGGGTGACGCTGAATCCCGTCAAGCACATCGACCCGCTCGGCACGATCGTCATTCCCCTCGGCATGGTGCTGCTGACCGGCTTCATGTTCGGCTGGGCCAAGCCCGTGCCGGTCGACTGGGGCAGCCTGCGCAAGCCGAAGCGCGACATGATCTGGGTCGCGGCCGCCGGCCCCGGCGTGAACCTCGCCATGGCCGTGGTCTGGGCGCTGCTCTATCGCGCATTGTCGGCGGCGGGCGTGCAGGAAGGCTACTTCTACCTGGTCGCCCAGGCGGGGATCAGCGTGAACCTCGTCTTCATGGCGCTGAACCTGCTGCCGATTCCGCCGCTCGACGGCGGCCGCATCGTCAGCGGCCTGCTGCCGACCCGGATGTCGATTGCGTATTCGCGCATCGAGCCGTACGGGCTGTTCATCCTGCTTGCGCTGATGTTCACCGGCTCCCTGTCGTTCTTCCTGCGGCCGCTGCACGACATCGGCGCCGCCATCGTTCGCCTCGTCCTCTGACCATGTTTCCCGATCGCGTTCTCTCAGGAATGCGCCCGACGGGCGCGCTTCATCTCGGCCACTACCACGGTGTGCTGAAGAACTGGGTTCGCCTGCAGAGCGAACATCCATGCCTGTTCTTCGTGGCTGACTGGCACGCGCTGACGACGCACTACTCGGAGTCCGCGTCGATCGAGGGCAACACCTGGGACATGGTGATCGACTGGCTCGCCGCCGGCGTCGATCCGTCGCAGGCGACGCTGTTCATCCAGTCGCGGGTGCCGGAACACGCCGAGCTCTTCCTGCTGCTGTCGATGGCCACGCCGCTCGGCTGGCTCGAACGGGTGCCGACCTACAAGGACCAGCAGGAGAAGCTCAACGACCGCGACCTCGCGACCTACGGCTTCCTCGGGTATCCGCTGCTGCAGGCCGCCGACATCCTGATCTACCGCGCCACGATGGTCCCGGTGGGCGAGGACCAGGTTCCGCACGTCGAGATGACGCGCGAGATCGCGCGTCGCTTCAACCACCTGTTCGGCTCCGAGTCCGGCTTCGAGGAAAAGGCGCGCGATGCCGTCAAGAAGCTCGGATCCCGCCGCGCCAAGCGGTACACGGAACTGCGCACGGTCTACCAGGAAAAGGGCGAGGTCGACGCGCTCGAGCAGGCGCGCGCGCTGATCGACGAGGCGGGCAGCCTGTCCATGGCCGATCGCGAGCGGCTGTTCGGGTACGCCGAGGGCGCGCGACGGATCATCCTCGTCGAGCCGGAGGCCCTGCTCACCGACGCGTCGAAGATGCCCGGCCTCGACGGGCAGAAGATGTCGAAGAGCTACAACAACGCGATCGCGCTGCGCGAGGATCCGGAGTCGATCACGAAGAAGATCCGCACGATGCCGACCGACCCGGCGCGGGTCCGCCGCACCGACAAGGGCGAACCAGAGCGCTGCCCGGTGTGGCAACTGCACAAGGTCTACTCCGACGACGCGACCAGGGAGTGGGTGCAGACCGGCTGCCGCAGCGCCGGCATCGGCTGCCTCGACTGCAAGCAGCCCGTGATCGACGCCGTGATCCGCGAACTCGCGCCGATGCGCGAGCGAGCGCAGCGCTACCTCGAAGATCCGGGGGCCGTGCGCAACATCATCGCCGACGGCTGCGACCGGGCGCGCGACCTGGCCGGCGAGACGATGCGCGAAGTGCGCGAAGCGATGGGGCTGGCGCGCGGCTGACCCGCCGTTCGCTGATCAATGCCGCTGCACGCCGAGCAGAGGCCGTCGGACTGGATCCGGCGGTTCGCGCCTCTCGTGGCCCCGGGCGGCCGCGTGCTCGACGTCGCCTGCGGCAGTGGCCGCCACACGCGTCTGTTCGTGGAGCGCGGCTGCGCGGTGGTCGCCGTCGATCGCGAGCCCCGCCTCGATCCGATCCTGCAGGCGCATGCGCGCGTCGACCTGCGCGTGACGGACCTCGAGCAGGGACACTGGCCACTGGCCGGCGAGCGTTTCGACGCGGTCGTCGTCGCGAACTATCTCCATCGGCCGCTGTTTCCTCATCTGCTCGCCGCGCTCGCCCCGGGGGGTCTGCTGCTCTACGAGACCTTCGCCGTCGGCAACGCCGCCTTCGGCAAGCCGGGCAACCCGGCATTCCTGCTCGCGCCGCGCGAATTGCTCGACGCCTTCGCCGCGCTGCGCGTGATCGCTTTCGAGGACGGATTCGAGGAAACCCCGCGTCCGGCGATGGTGCAGCGGATCGTCGCGACGCGGCCGGCAGCCGTCGGCGCCGACCGACCGGAACGCGTCGCGCTCCGCCCGGCCTAGACGCCCCGCGGCTGTAGAATCCCTCGCTTCGCTGGGAGACGAACACCATCATGATCAAAGGCAGCCTCGTTGCTGTCGTCACGCCGATGCACGAGGACGGCACGCTCGACCTCGACGCCTACCGCAGGCTGATCGACTGGCACATCGCCGAAGGCACGAACGCGATCGTCTCGGTCGGCACGACCGGCGAGTCGCCGACGGTGACGCCGGAGGAACACGGCGAACTGATCCGCGTCGCGGTCGAGACGGCGAAGGGCCGCGTTCCGGTCATCGCCGGCACGGGCGGCAACTCCACGTCCGAGGCGATCGAGTTGACCGAGCACGCGCGCAAGGTCGGCGCGGATGCGACGCTGCAGGTCGTGCCGTACTACAACAAGCCCACGCAGGAAGGCCAGTACCGGCACTTCCGCACGATCGCCGAGCGGGTCGACCTGCCGATGATCCTCTACAACGTGCCCGGACGCACGGTGGCGGACCTCGGCACCGAGACCACGCTGCGGCTCGCGCAGGTGCCCGGCATCGTCGGCCTGAAGGACGCCACGAGCGACATGGGCCGCGCGGCCGAGGTCCTGAAGAAGGCCCCGCCCACCTTCGCCCTGTACAGCGGCAACGACGACACGGCGCTCGCGCTGATGTTCCTCGGCGGCCACGGCGTCATCTCGGTCACGGCGAACATTGCGCCGCGGCTGATGAGCGAGATGTGCCGCGCGGTGCTTGCGGGTGATTTCGCGGCGGCGCGCGCGATCAACAACCGCCTGCTGCCCGTGCACTTCAAGCTCTTCGTCGAGCCCAACCCGATTCCGGTCAAGTGGGCGCTCGCGAAGATGGGCCGCATCCAGAACGGCATCCGCCTGCCGCTCGTGCCGCTGAGCGACGCCAACGAGCCGGTCGTACTCGGCGCAATGAAGGAAGCCGGGCTCCTCTAGCCCGGTCAGGAGTTTCGATGATCGATCGTTTCACCCGTTCGCGCTGGCTGGCTGCTGTCGGTGCCGTGCTGCTGTCCGGCTGCTCCTGGACCGGCAGCTTCCTCCAGACCGACAAGGTCGCGTACGAGTCGGCCCAGCAGTCGAAGTCGCCGCTGGAGGTGCCGCCGGACCTGTCGCAACTTCCGCGCGATGACCGCTTCGTGGTTCCGGACCGGCCGCAGACGATCACCGCGTCGGGCCAGCAGCAGGCCGGACGCCCCGTTGCCGGCGCCGTGCCGGCCGCGGCCACCGCCGCCGTGGTACCGGGCGGCATCGTGGCGAAGATCGAACGGCAGGGCAACCAGCGCTGGCTCGCCGTGAACCTTCCGCCCGAGCGCGTGTGGCCGGTGCTGGTCGACTTCTGGCCGACCGTCGGGCTGAATGTCGAGAAGTCCGATGCGGCCACCGGCATCCTCGAAACCGCGTGGGCGGAGAACCGCGCGAAGCTTCCCCAGGACATCATTCGCCGCACGCTGGGGCGGATCCTCGACTCCGTGTACTCGACCGGCGAGATGGACAAGTACCGCGCGCGCGTCGAGCGCACGCCGCAGAACACGTCGGAGATCTTCATCAGCCACCGCGGCATGGTCGAGGTCTATACGACGACCGCCCAGGACCAGACCAAGTGGCAGCCGCGGCCGTCGGATCCGGAACTCGAGGCCGAGATCCTGCAGCGCCTGCTCGTGAAGTTCGATGCATCGGCGGCGCAGCAAGCCGCCATCGCCGCGGCGACTCCGGCAGGCGCAACGGGCGCGCCCAGGGTGCCCGCGGGAGCGTCCGCGGCCGCAGCGCCGGCGCCCCAGATCGCCCGCGTCGTCAAAGGCCCGGATGGGCGGAGCGAACGGCTCGAAGTCGACGACGGCTTCGAACGCGCGTGGCGGCGGGTCGGCCTTGCGCTCGACCGCGGCTCCTTCACGGTCGAGGACCGCGATCGCGCCAAGGGCATCTACTTCGTCCGCTACCTCGATCCGGATTACGAGGCGAAGGCGAAATCGGAGCAGGGCTTCTTCTCCAGGATCTTCACCAGCGACAAACCGGTTCCGGCCTTGCAGTACCGCGTGTTCGTGGTGGGCGAGAGCACGAACAGGACCGTCGTGACGGTGCTGGGCGCCAGCGGTGCGCCGGAGCGTTCGCCCGCCGGCGACCGGATCATGGCGCTGCTTAACGACCAGCTGCGTTAGCGCGAGCCGCGGCGTGCTGCGTGCCTGCAGCCTCGGCTCCGGCAGCAGCGGAAACGCGCTGGTGGTGGAGGCGCGCGACGGTTCGACCGTTACGCGCGTCCTGGTCGACAACGGCTTCAACCTCAGGCAACTGGCTCGTCGCCTCGAGCGCGCCGGCCTTTCGCTGCAAGACATCGATGCCGTGCTCGTCACGCACGAGCACAGCGATCATGTCGGCGGCGTCGTGCGGTTCGCCTGGAAGGCCGGTCTTCCTGTCTATTGCTCCGAGGGCACGGCCCGCGCCGCGAACCTGGTCGATCGTGGCGTGCAGTGGCGGGAACTCGTATCCGGGGTGCGGCAGGACATCGGTGCCCTCGCGGTCGATCCGTACGAGGTGCCGCACGACGCGGCCGAGCCGCTCCAGTTCGTGTTCGGCGATGGCCAGCGCTGGCTCGGCCTGCTCACCGACGTGGGCGAGCCGACCCCGCGGATCGTTGCGGCCCTGCGCCGCGTCGACGCACTGGTGCTGGAGTGCAACCATGACGAGGCGATGCTGCGCACAGGCCCCTACGCGGCGTTCCTGAAGACGCGGATCGCCGGATCACGGGGGCATCTGTCCAACGCCCAGGCGGCCACGCTGCTGCGCCAGGTGGATTGCGCGCGGCTTCAGTGGGTGGCGGCCGCGCACTTGTCGACTCAGAACAACACGAAGGCGCTTGCGCGCGACGCGCTCGCTGCCGTGCTGGGATGTGTTCCCGGCGACGTGGCCGTTGCCGACCAGGAGGAAGGGCTCGACTGGCGGATGGTGTAGCCGCTTCGAGCGGGAATGAAAAAGGGCCGGCGATGCCGGCCCTTTCTTCTTCCGTTACCGGATTACTTCTTGGCGGCCTGGGCGGCCTTGGCGGCGGCGGCATCCGCTGCAGCCTTGGCCGAGTCGGCGGCCGACTGCGCGGCGGCTGCCGTGGCCGCGCCAGCGGCGGTGGCCGTGTCGGCAGTGGCCTTGGCGGCGTCGGCCGCGGTGGCCTTTGTCGCCTCGACGGCCGCCGTTCCGGCCTGCTTGGCGGCTTCAGCCGTTTCTTTCACTGCTTCCTTTGCGGCATCGGCGGCCTTGCCCGCAGCCTCCTTGGCAGCTTCGGCGGCGGCCTTGGCCGCCGGGGGGGTCTCCGGCTTGCTGCAGGCGACGAGACCAACTGCAAGCAGGGAAGCGATCAACAACGTCTTTTTCATGAGGAACCTTCGTGGCTTTGTGAATGGAATCTGTGTCGTTCGGCAGGACGGCGCCGGCCATAGGGGAAGAAGGGATCTGAAGCGCATGATCTTCCCGCTTCCAGCCTAGTCCGCAAGTATAAACGCTCGTCGAATGCGGCGGCGCGCCGCCGGATCAGGCGAGCCCAGTCGGGCAGACGGCCAGGTTGTGTCCGCCCGCGTTCCACCGCCGGTCAAACGCGGCAACGAGCGGCTGCGCGTGCGGCTTGTTGTGCAGCCACAGCGAGCCGCTGGTGGTCCGCGTGGCCCGCAGTTCGAGCGCGGCGTGATCGTCCACGAGAACGCAGGCGTCCTCGCCCACCGGATCCTCGTCCGAGGTCACGCGCAACTCCAGCGCGTGCGCGAAACGCCTCTGCAACAGACGCAGTCGGGCCGCCCGGGTCTCCAGCCACGCGGCGTCGTCCACCAGCAGCCGGATGCGGGCGCTTCGATCGCCGAGCAGCAATTCCCGCAGCGACTCGGTCGCAGCGATCGACGAGAGGTCGAACACGGACAGGTCGCGATGCAGCGCCCGCACCGTGCGCTGGCCCGAGCGCAACGCGATGCGCACCGCTTCGTGAAGCTCTTCGCGCGAGGCGATCAGGACACGCTGCGGCGCCGGGTCGCCGATCAGTACTTCCGACGGTTTCATGGGGACTTGCCTCCTCCGAAGTGCAGCCAGCCGGCCGTGTACCAGTCATGCAGCAGCGCCCGGGCGGCCGGCGGGAGCCGGGCCGCCTCCGGCGATGCCAGTGCGCGCCGGTCCGCCAGCGCACGCAGTGTCTCGCTGCTGTCCGCGGGCAGGCTCACGCACTCGCCGTTGATCCCGATCTCGCCACCCGCGTACATCATGCGTGTCGGACGCGCGAGTTCGAGTCCGCGTCGGGCCGCAACCTCGGCAAAGCGCCGTGCGCGCATGGGCCGGGCCGGTCGCTCGAAGACGACCTGTGCCTTCGGCTCCGTCAGGTAGCGAAGCAGGAACCGCTGCGCGTCGCGTTGCGTCGGGCGCGTGTGGCGCAGGAACTCGTGGATCCGCCCGACCATGGCGGCCGGCAGGGCCGCGGGCCGCCGCGCGGGCCTGAGTCCGGGATCGGCATATCGACCGGAGACGTCGGCGTGATCCGCGAAGTCGGTCAGCCAGGGTTCGAGCAGTTCCTGGTAGGTCGGCGCGCGGAACCCGATGGAGTAGGTGAGGCACTCGCCCACCGCCGTGCCGTCGTGCGCGACGCCGGGCGGCAGGTACAGCATGTCGCCCGCCTCGAGGACCCACTCCTCCTCGGCGCGGAAGTCCGCGAGGAGCTTCAGCGGGGCATCCGGAACGAGGGCGAGATCGCGCTGCCGGCTGATGCGCCAGCGACGGCGTCCCCAGGCCTGCAGCAGGAACACGTCGTACGAGTCGACGTGCGGACCCACGCCGCCGCCGTCGGTCGCGTAGCTCACCATCAGGTCGTCGAGCCGGGCATCGGGAACGAAGCGGAACCGGCGGAGCAGCGCGTGCGCGCCTTCGTCCAGCAGGTCGACGCCTTGCACGAGCAGCGTCCAGTCGGGACGGCGGGTCGATGGCAGCCGATGCAGCGGACCGTGCTTCATCGACCAGCGTTCGTCGACGCGGGCGATGAGGCGCGACTCGGCGTCGGCGCGGCTCGCAAGCTCGAACAGCGCGTCGCGCTGGACCGGCGGCACGAAGCCGGGAAACGCATTGCGGATCAGGAGCGGCCGGCGTTGCCAGACGTCGCGCATGAAGCGCGCGACCGGCATCGAGCCGAGATGTTTAAGGACAGGGGACATGGCCACACGGCGATTATAGGAACGGGCCGCGGCGCATAATTCACGCCGGGAGGAGCGATGAAGATCGATCAGGGCGCGCTCGTCAGCCTCGACATCACGATGTACGACGCGCAAGGGATCCTGCTGGAACACTCCGAGGAGCCGCTCGTCTACCTCCACGGACACGACGACCTGTTCCCGCGGGTCGAAGAGGCTCTGGCGGGCAAGGAAGCCGGCGCGCGAGTCGCGCTGCAGCTCGAGCCGGACGAGGCGTTCGGCGACTACGACCCCGCGCTGGTGCTGCTGATGCCGCTCGACAACCTCGGACCGGGCGTGGAGGTGGGCATGCGCGTGGAGGGGGACGGCGCGGAGGGGGACGGCGCGGAGGGCACGGCGGGCCGCATCTTCACGATCACGGACATCGCGGAAGGCATGGCGGTGCTCGACGGCAACCATCCGCTCGCCGGCTTCGCGCTGCGCTTCGACATCACGGTGCTCGAAGTGCGCGCCGCGAGCCCCGAGGAACTGGCGGACGCCGACTCCCCGCGGCTACCGGAGCTCCTGCGCCTCGCGGAACCGCGGCCGACGAGGCTGCACTAGGGTTCGGGTTCGGGCCGCGCCAGCCGCTGCAACTCGTCGAGCAGCAGGTGCGCCTCGCGCGGCGAGATGCCGTCGAGGTCGATGGCGAGCAGGCGATTCCTCAGCGGGTCTTCCGGTGAAACGGTTGGCGCCGGTGTCTCCGGTGTCGCGACGAACAGATCGAGTTGCGGACGCGTGCCCAGCGCACGCTCTTCGAGTTGCGTCAGCAGCGAGCGCGCGCGGCGGATCACCGCGGGCGACACGCCGGCAAGCTGCGCCACGGCGAGTCCGTAGCTCTGGTTCGCCGGGCCGTCGCGCACTTCGTGCAGGAACACGACCTTGCCGCCGGACTCGGCAGCCGCGACGTGAACGTTGGCGACGTCGGGATGCTGCTCGGCGAGTTGCGTCAGCTCGAAGTAGTGGGTGGCGAACAACGTCATGCTTCGGTTCTTCTCGACCAGTTCGCGCGCGATGGCGGCGGCGAGCGCCATGCCGTCGAAGGTCGACGTGCCCCGGCCGATCTCGTCCATCAGCACCAGGCTCTGCTCGGTGGCGGCGTGGAGGATCGCGGCCGCCTCGGTCATCTCGACCATGAACGTCGAGCGGCCGCGCGCCAGGTCGTCGGCGGCGCCGATGCGCGTGAGAATCCGGTCGACCGGGCCGAGGCGCGCCGCGGTCGCCGGCACGTAGCTGCCTGCGTAGGCGAGGAGCGCGATCAGGGCGATCGATCGCATGTAGGTCGACTTGCCGCCCATGTTCGGTCCGGTGATCACCAGCAGCCGCCGGCCCGCCTTCAGGACGCAGTCGTTCGGCACGTACGTCTCGAGCTCGCGCTCGACCACGGCGTGCCGCGCGCCGCGGACCTCGATCTGTGGTGCCTCGGTGAACTGGGGCCGCGTCCAGCGCGCCCGCTCGGCGTGGGCCGCGAACGCGGCGAGCGCATCGATCGATGCGAGCGCCGACGCGGCACGCAGCAGGGCGGGGACGTGCGGAGCGAGATCGGTGACCAGGCGGTCGAACAGGTCCTTCTCGCGCCCGAGCGCCCGCTCGCGCGCCGAGAGCGCCTTGTCCTCGAAGGCCCTGAGCTCCGGCGTGATGTAGCGCTCGGCGTTCTTCAGGGTCTGGCGCCGCCGGTAGTCGTCGGGCACCTTCGCCGCCTGCCCGTGCGTCACTTCGATGAAGAACCCGTGCACCCGGTTGTACTCGACGCGCAGGTTCGCGATGCCCGTGCGCGCCCGCTCGCGCGCTTCGAGGTCGACGAGAAACTGCCCGGTGTTGTCGCGCAGCGCACGCAACTCGTCGAGCTCACGGTCGAAGCCCGCCGCGATCACGTCGCCGTCACGCACCGCGTGCGCCGGCTCGGTCATCAGCGCCGCCTCGAGCAGCGTTTGAACGTCCGGCGCGAGCTCCATGTCGGCACGCAGCTCGGCGAGCAGCGGGGCGTCGAGCCCCTCGACCAGCTGCCTGGCCCGGAGCGCGTGCGGAAGCGCATCGCGCAGCGCGGCCAGCTCGCGCGGGCGCACCGCGTTGAGCGCGATGCGTCCGCCGATGCGCTCGAGGTCGGGCACGGCGTTCAACTCGGTGGCGAGTTGCTGCCGCAGATCGGTCGACTCCAGCACGGCTTCGACCGCGCCGTGGCGCCGCGCGGCTTCCGCCTGGCTGCGCAGCGGATGATGGAGCCAGTGGCGCAGGCGGCGGCTGCCCATCGGCGTGGCGCAGCGATCGAGCAGCCGGAACAGCGTCGCGCCGTCCTCGCCGCGCAGCGTCTCCGTGATCTCCAGGTTCCGCCGGGAGACCGCGTCGAGCATCACGTAATCGGAAATCTCCTCGCGCCGCAGCGCGCGCACGTGCGCCAGCGCCCCGCCCTGCGTGCCGCGCGCGTACTCGAGCAGCGCCGCGCAGGCCGCGACGATCTGCGGCGCGTCGGCCACGCCGAACGCGTCGAGCGTTCCGACCTCGAACTGGTCCTGCAGCGCGCGGGCACCGCGCTCGTCGTCGAAGTGCCAGTCGGGGCGCGACTGCACCGTGCAGCCGGCGGCCGGCAGGGAACTTCGCAGCGCGTCGTGCCAGCTTTCGGGCACCAGGATCTCGCTGGGAACGAGTCGGGCGAGCTCTGACCCCAGCTGGGCGAACGGCGCGCTGGTGGCGCGCAGTTCCCCGGACGACAGCACCAGCCACGCGAGGCCCAGCTCGCCGCTGCGCTTTGCCGGCGGCGCGATCGCGAGGAGCACCGCGTCGGCCTTGGCGTCGAGCAGGGCCGGGTCCGTCAGCGTTCCGGGCGTGACGACCCGCACGACCTTGCGCTCGACCGGGCCCTTGCTGGTGGCCGGGTCCCCGATCTGCTCGCAGATCGCGACGCTCTCGCCAAGCTTGACCAGCTTCGCGAGGTACTGCTCCATCGAAACGACCGGCACGCCCGCCATCTTCACCGGCGCGCCGCCCGAGGCGCCGCGCTGGGTGAGCGTGATGTTCAGGAGCCGCGCCGCGCGCTCGGCGTCGTCGTAGAAGAGCTCGTAGAAGTCGCCCATCCGGTAGAAGAGCAGGATGTGCGGGTGCTGCGCCTTGATGCGCAGGTACTGCTGCATCATCGGCGTGTGGCCGGAGAACTCGGAGGCGTTCACGCCGATGAGGGAAACGACCGGATCAGGTGGTGCGCGCGGGATGAACGGTGCCGACGAGGTTCAGCAGCTGCGGGAAGATCTTCGGCGCGCCGCACACGATGCGGCCCTCGTCGAGATAGGCGGCTTCGCCCTTGAAGTCCGACACCAGGCCGCCCGCCTCCAGGATCAGCAGGCTGCCGGCGGCCATGTCCCACGGCGACAGGCCGATCTCCCAGAAACCGTCCAGCCGGCCTGCCGCGACATAGGCGAGGTCGAGGGCCGCCGCGCCGGGCCGACGGATGCCCGCCGTGTGTTCCGTCACGCTGCGGAACATGCGCACGTACTCGTCGAGGTGCTCGAAGCTGCGGAAGGGAAAGCCGGTTCCGATCAGGCACTCCGACAGCTTGGTGCGCCTCGACACGCGGATGCGGCGTTCGTTGAGGAAGGCTCCCCGGCCGCGCGACGCGGTGAACAGCTCGTTGCGCGTCGGGTCGAACACGACCGCCTGCGTGACGTGCTCGCGGTGACGCAGCGCGATCGATACGGCGTACTGCGGGAAGCCGTGGATGAAGTTGGTCGTGCCGTCG
The DNA here is from genome assembly GCA_964353935.1 of uncultured Burkholderiaceae bacterium. Taxonomy (GTDB): domain Bacteria; phylum Pseudomonadota; class Gammaproteobacteria; order Burkholderiales; family Burkholderiaceae_F; genus JAOUJD01. The sequence goes on from CAYGXL010000005.1 coordinate 28,750, forward strand.
AGCGGGTCGATGATCCACGTGTACTCGGAATCGCCGCTCGCGCCCGACTCCTCGGCGAGGATGGCGTGGTCGGGGTACGCCTTGAGCAGGATATCGACGATGGCCTGCTCCGCCGCGCGGTCCACTTCGGTGACGAAGTCGCTGGGGCCCTTGCTCGCCACCTTCACGAGGTCGACGTCGAGACTGGCCCGGTTGATGATGGAACCGGCCTTGCGCGCGGCCTTCACGGCCGTGTTCAGCATCGGATGCATGATTGAGCGCGCCGGCCGGACGGCCGACGGCATTTAGACTGGCCGAGGATTCTAGTCGATTGACCTTCGCTCCCCGATGCCGAACCCTGCCGACCAAGTCCGCTTCGTGCTGGTGGCGCCCACGCATCCGGGCAACATCGGCGCGTCCGCGCGCGCGATCAAGACGATGGGCTTCTCTCGGCTGGTGGTCGTGCAGCCGCGGCACCCGGACTATCGGGAGCACCCGGACGCGGTGGCCCTGGCCACCGGCGCCGCCGACGTGCTCGCGGCCAGCGCCTCGTTCGCGACGCTGACCGAAGCGCTCGCGGGCGTCCGCACCGCCATCGCGATGACCGGCTACGACCGCCAGTTCGGCCCCCCGCTTTCGGACCTCCGTTCGTGCGCCGAGGAGGCGGCAACGCGCGCGATTCACTCTGGCGAGGAGATCGCGTTCGTGTTCGGCACGGAGCGCTCGGGGCTCGAGAACGAGGACGTCGAGCGGTGCCAGCTGAGTTGCGGGATCCCGGCGAATCCGGCGTTCTCGTCGCTCAACCTGGGGCAGGCGGTCCAGGTGGCAGCCTACGAGTGCCAGCTCGCGCTGCGTGGGGTGCCGGCGGTGCACGAAGGACAGCGCCGCTTCGGCCCGGAGGAGAGCATCGCGCCGATCGAAGCGCTGGAAGGGTTCTACGCACACTTCGAACAGGCGCTGGTCGCTGTCGGCGCGCTCGATCCCGACGAGCCGAAGCGCCTGATGCAGCGCCTGCGGCGGCTCTTCAATCGCGCCCGCCCCACGCAGACCGAGATCGACGTGTTGCGTGGGGTGACGGCGGCGATCATCGAGTCGCGCGCCGACCGCGCGGGGCGCAAGCGCGGCCGCTAGAATCGGCGCCCTCGATACGCGGTCCCCCCAACGCGATCCAGCAGGCCAGGACCGCCGCGAAAACCTCATGTTCAACCGCTTGCGCGAAGACATCGACTGCATCCTGGAACGCGACCCGGCGGCGCGCAGCCGCTGGGAGGTGCTGACCTGTTATCCGGGCCTGCACGTGCTCTGGATGCATCGCATTGCGCACGCGTGCTGGAACGGCGGCCTGCGCTGGCTCGGGCGCTTCGTCTCGCACGTGTCGCGCTTCCTGACCGGCATCGAGATCCACCCGGGCGCGCAGATCGGGCGCTTCGTGTTCATCGACCACGGCATGGGCATCGTGGTCGGCGAAACCGCGGTGATCGGCGAGGGCTCGACCATCTACCAGGGCGTGACGCTCGGCGGCACGTCGACCGTCAAGGGTGCCAAGCGCCATCCCACGCTCGGTCGCAACGTGATCGTCGGCGCCGGAGCCAAGGTGCTCGGCGGCTTCACGGTCGGCGATGGCGCGCGCATCGGCTCGAACGCGGTCGTCGTCAAGGAAGTGCCCGCCGGTGCGACGGCAGTCGGGAATCCGGCGCGCATCCTGCACAGGGAGTCGGACGCAGCGCGCGAACAGGCCGCAAACCGCATGGGGTTCTCCGCCTACGGAATCTCGGAGGAAGGCGACGACCCGCTGACGAAGGCACTGCACGGACTCGTCGACCACGCCGCCGCGCAGCAGCGGGTGATCGACCAGATGGTTGCTGCGCTCGAGAAGAACGGCATCGCGATCGCCGGCGAAGCGAAGGCCGCGGCGCACGCGGTCAACCCGTCCGACCTCAACAAGCTGGTCGACGAGTAGGGCGG
>CAYGXL010000005.1:30793-41987 GCA_964353935.1 uncultured Burkholderiaceae bacterium
AGTCGAAGAGCACCAGCCGGGGCCGGCCCTCGACGAACTCGAGGAAGCCGCCACGCGGCTCGGCCCCATCGAGATCCCAGTCCGGCAGCACCCAGCGCTCCGCGAGCGCATCCCCGAGGTCGACCACGTGCGCGGCCGGCCGGTGCGTGTGGCCGTGGATGATGCGGCGCACGCCGGCCACGCGCAGCGCGGCGACGACGGCATCGGGTGTCACGTCCATGATGTCCGCGGCCTTTGTCGACTTCTCGCTGTCGCTCTGCATGCGCAGCCCGCGCGCGAAGGCGATGCGCTCGTCGAGCGTCTTCGACAGGAAATCCCGCTGGAACTCGGGCTGGCGCACCGTCGCGCGAAACCGCTGGTACGCGACGTCGAGCGTGCACCAGGCGTCGCCGTGCGACAGCAGCGTGGGCGTGCCGGCGACTTCCACGACGATCGGGTCGGCGAGCAATGTGCCGCCGGTGGCGGCCGCGAAGGCGTGGCCGAGCAGGGGATCGCGGTTGCCGTGCATCAGCAGCAGGCGCCTGCCGTTGGCCGAGTACGCGGCCAGTGCATCGACGATGGGTCGCGCGGAGGCCGCGGCGTCGTCGCCGATCCAGAACTCGAAGAGGTCGCCGAGGATGACGAGTTCGCGATGCCCCGGCGCGTCGTCGGCGAGGAACCGCAGGAAGCGCGCGATCGTGCGCGGCCGTTCCGCGGCGAGGTGCAGGTCCGAGATGAAGAGCGGGTCCACGAGCGGCGCGGCCGTCGGCGCGACGGCAAGCACCGGCGGCGGATCGGCCAGGCTCACTCGACGATCTCGGCGCGCTCGATCAGCACGTCGGACTCGGGCACGTCCTGGTGCATGCCCTGGCGGCCCGTGCGCACCGCCTTGATCTTGTCGACGACGTCGAAACCCTCGGTCACCTTGCCGAAGACGCAGTAACCCCAGCCCTGCGAGGTTGGGGCGGTGTGGTTCAGGAAATCGTTGTCCGCGACGTTGATGAAGAACTGCGAACTGGCTGAATGCGGGTCGTTCGTCCGCGCCATCGCGACCGTGTACTTCGCATTGCGCAGGCCGTTGCTTGCCTCGTTTTCGATGGGCGCGTCGGTGCGTTTCTGGCGCATCCCCGGCTCGAAGCCGCCGCCCTGGACCATGAAGCCGTTGATCACGCGGTGGAACACGGTGCCGTCGTAGAAGCCCTTGCGCACGTACGACTCGAAGTTGGCGGCGGACTTCGGCGCGCGCTCGTGCTCGAGCTCGAGGGTGATGGGGCCGAGCGAGGTCTGCAGGCGAATCATGGGGGCTTCCTGGTTGGGTTACTTGACGATGCGGGCCGACTTGATCGTGACCGGCGTCAGCGGGACGTTCTGGTGCGAGCCACGGTTGCCGGTCGGCACGTCCTTGATCTTGTCGACGACGTCCATGCCCTCGACGACCTTGCCGAACACCGCGTAGCCGTGGCCGTCGAAGCTCGGGTAGTCGAGGGAAGCGTTGTCGACGACGTTGATGAAGAACTGCGCCGTCGCCGAGTTCGGGTCGCCACGGCGGGCCATCGCCACCGTGCCGCGCGCGTTCTTCAGCCCGTTCCTGCTTTCGATCGGGATCGGCGGGCGCGTCGAGCGCTCCGACATGTCTGGTCCGAATCCGCCGCCCTGGACCATGAACGTCGGGATGACCCGGTGAAAGACGGTGCCGTCGTAGTGACCTGCCTTCACGTAGGCGAGGAAGTTGTCGACCGTCTTGGGCGCCTCCTTCGGGGCGAGCTCGATGACGATGCGGCCCTGGGAGGTTTCGAGTGCGACACGCGGGGCCGTGCCCTGCGCGAAGGCAGTGGTCGCGCCCAGCGTCAAAGCGGCGCAGAAAAACAGCGTCTTGATCTTCATCGGACTCCTTGCCGGGTTCAGGGGGTGGTGCGGGTCTTGGAGAGCAACTCGCGCGACAGCGCCAGCTTGTTGCCGAGGTTTCGATTGCCCGGCTGCAGTTTGGCCGCGCGCTGGTAGGCGTCGACGCTCAGTTGCAGGTAGATGTCGCCGAGATTCTCGTGGGCAGTGGCGTAGTCGGGGCGGATGGCCAGCGCCGCTTCGAGCAGCGTGCGGGCCTGGTCGAGCTTGCCCTGCGATGCATGGATCACCGCGAGGTTGTTGTACGGCTCCGGCAGCTCCGGGAACTCTTCGGTCAGGCGCTCGAACACCTCGCGCGCGCCAGCGGTGTCCTTCAATTCGGCGAGGATCACGCCCCGCACGAAACGCATCTGCGCATCGCGAGTGTTCTTCGCGAGGTGCGCATCGGCGCGCGCCAGCGCGGTCTTCAACTGCCCGGCCGCCATCAGCTTCTGCACCTGCTGCAGCTCGGTCAGCTCGACGCGTTCGCTCGCCGGGGCGGGGACGGATTGCGCCGGCACCGGCTGCTGCGCCGCTGCCGGCTGCAGCGCGGCAGCCAGCAGCACGGCGCTTGCGAAGGCGAAGGAGCGAAACGAGGTCGGCATCGAAGGACGGGACGGAGGGCCGGCGGCCGGGCTGCGACCTCGCGTCGCGCAGGCCATGGAATGACGGAGCGGTTGATATACTGCGAGCGATTCTACAGCCCGTCCCAATCACGTCGGCCCCTCGAAATGTCCGCACTGCGCTGTTGACTGAGCTCGCCCGGGTTCCTGTCCTTGCGCTCGCATTTCCAGTCCGGTTCGCCGGATGCCTTCCCGAGGGGTGAAGTTCCATGACGGTCGAGATCTACAACACGCTGTCGCGCCGCAAGCAGGCGCTCGAGCCGCTCGAGCCCGGTCACGTCCGCATGTACGTCTGCGGCGTGACGACCTACGACCGCACCCACATCGGCCACGGCCGCACCTTCGTCGCGTTCGACGTGATGCAGCGCTGGCTGCGGGCGGCGGGCTATCGCGTCACGTATGTCCGGAACATCACCGACATCGACGACAAGATCATCCAGCGCGCGGCCGAAAATGGCGAGACGCCGTCGGAGCTCACCGCGCGCTTCATCCGGCTGATGCACGACGATTTCGACGCGCTCGGCATGGCCCAGCCGGACCACGAGCCGCGCGCCACGCAGTTCATCCCGCAGATGCTCGACCTGATCGGGCTGCTCCAGGACAAGGGCCTCGCGTACCAGGCGAACGACGGCGACGTGAACTACGCGGTCCGCAGCTTCCCCGGGTACGGCAAGCTGTCCGGACGCGAACTCGACGAGCTGCGTGCCGGCGAACGCGTCGCCGTCGACACCAGCAAGCGCGATCCGCTCGACTTCGTGCTGTGGAAGCGCGCCAAGCCGGGCGAGCCGCACTGGGCGTCGCGGTGGGGCGAGGGGCGTCCGGGCTGGCACATCGAGTGCTCGGCCATGGCGAGTGAACTGCTGGGCCGCCACTTCGACCTGCACGGCGGCGGGCCGGACCTGATCTTCCCGCACCACGAGAACGAGATCGCGCAGAGCGAGGGCGCGTTCGACGAGCCCTTCGCGAACATCTGGGTGCACACGGGCGCCCTGCGGATGGGCGACGACAAGATGTCCAAGTCGCTCGGCAACGTCGTCACGATCCGCGATGCCGTCGAGCGCTTCGACTGGGAGGTCGTGCGCTTCTACCTGCTGCGCACCCACTATCGCAGCCAGCTGCAGTTCGCCGAGGAGCAGGTCACCGAGGCCCGCAGCGCGCTCAGCCGCCTTTACACGGCGCTGCGCGACACCGCGGGCGACGGCGCCTCGGTCGATTGGAGCGAGGCGCATGCGCAGCGGTTCGCCGCGGCGATGAACGACGACTTCAACACGCCGGTGGCGATCGCCGTGCTGTTCGACCTCGCGAGCGAGGTGAACCGCGCGAAGTCGCCGGCGCTCGCGCGGCAACTGCGGCGGCTCGCCGAGCCGCTGGGCCTGCTGCAGCGCGACCCCGTGCAGTTCCTGCGCGGCGGCGGAGCGGAAGACGACGCGGCGCGGATTGACGCGCTGATCGCGGAGCGAGCGGCGGCCAAGAAGGCCAGGAACTTCGCCGAGGCCGACCGCCTGCGCGCGGCGCTGACGGCCGAAGGCATCGTCCTCGAGGACGGCGCGGGCGGCACCACCTGGCGTCGCGTGTGAGCGGATCCGCCCGCCCGGCCTACTGGAGCCGCGCGAAGCGCGCGCTTGCGAAGTCGGACGCGACGATGGCCGGCATCATCGCCGAGCATCCGCGCGTCGGTCTCGCGTCGCGTGGGGACGCGTTCAGCACGCTCGCGCGGTCGATCGTCGGCCAGCAGATTTCGGTGAAGGCCGCCGATGCGGTGTGGGGGCGCTTCTGCGCGAGCTGCGGCGAACTGACGCCGAGGAGCGTGCTGCGCCGGCGTCCCACGACGCTGCGGTCGTGCGGACTGTCGGAACGCAAGGTCGAGTACATCCGCGACCTGTGCGATCACTTCATCAGCGGGCGGGTCGATCCGACGCGCTTTGCCGGGCAGGACGACGAGGCGATCATCGCGGAGCTGACCGACATTCGCGGCATCGGCCGCTGGACCGCGGAGATGTTCTTGATCTTCAACCTGCTCCGCCCTAATGTGCTGCCGCTGGACGACCTGGGCCTGTTGCGCGCGGTCAGCCTGCACTATCTGGACGGCGAGGCGATCACCGGGCGCGAAGGGCGCGCCCGGGTCGAGGCGCTGGCAACGGGGTGGGCGCCATGGCGCAGCGTGGCCACCTGGTATCTGTGGCGCAGCCTCGATCCTGTGCCCGTGGAGTATTGAGCGAACCATGGCGAAGATGACTTTCCTCGATTTCGAGCAGCCGATCGCAGAGCTCGAGACCAAGATCGAAGAACTGCGCTTCGTGCAGGACGACTCGGCCGTCGACATCTCCGAGGAGATCGAGCGGCTGCAGAAGAAGAGCCAGGCGCTGCTGAAGGACATCTACGCGAAGCTGTCGCCGTGGCAGGTGTCGCAGCTGGCGCGTCATCCGCAGCGCCCGTACACGCTCGACTACGTTGCCGACATCTTCACCGACTTCCACGAGCTCCATGGCGACCGCTCGTTCGCCGACGACCAGTCGATCGTCGGCGGCCTGGCGCGCTTCAACGGCACGCCGGTCATGGTGCTCGGGCACCAGAAGGGGCGGGACACGAAGGAGCGCGCACTGCGCAACTTCGGCATGAGCAAGCCCGAGGGCTATCGCAAGGCGTTGCGCCTGATGAAGGTGGCGGAGAAGTTCGGCCTGCCGCTGTTCACGTTCGTCGACACGCCTGGCGCCTATCCGGGCATCGACGCCGAGGAACGCGGCCAGTCCGAGGCGATCGGGCGGAACCTCGTCGAGATGTCCCAGCTCAAGGTGCCGATCATCGCCACGATCATCGGCGAGGGCGGGTCCGGCGGGGCGCTGGCGATCGCCGTGGGCGATGCGGTGCTGATGCTCCAGTACGCGACGTACTCGGTGATCTCGCCCGAGGGCTGCGCGTCGATCCTCTGGAAGAGCGCCGACAAGGCCCCGGAGGCGGCCGAAGCGCTCGGCCTGACCGCGCATCGCCTGAAGGCGCTCGGGGTCATCGACAAGATCGTCGCCGAACCGCTGGGCGGCGCGCACCGCGACCCGCAGCAGATGGCCTCGATGCTCAAGCGCGCGCTGGCCGACACGCTGCGCCAGTTCCAGGGCATGAAGACGAAGGATCTGCTCTCGGCCCGCCACGAACGCCTGCTCGCCTATGGCAAGTTCAAGAGCACGACCGCGGAAAGCTGATCCGGATTCGTCGCCGCTGCTGCAGTCCGTTCGCGACGCGCTCGCCCGCGCGCTCGACCGGTTGCGCGACGAGGCGGCGCAGAACTCCGAGCCGATGAAACGGGCGCCGACGCGGCGCGGCGAGGTCGTCGTGGTCGCTCTCAGCGGCGGCCGCGATTCGATGGCGCTGCTCGATGCGACGGCACGGCTCGCGCGGGTCCGCGGTTCGGGAATCCGCCGCCTGCTCGCGGTGCACGTCCATCACGGCCTCAGCCCCCATGCCGACGACTGGCTCGCCCACTGCGAAGCCGAGTGCGCCGCGCGCGAGGTCCCGCTGGTTGCGCGGCACGTCGAGGTGCGGCGCCGGGGGCGCGGGCTCGAGGCGGCGGCGCGCGAGGCGCGCTACGGCGCGCTGGCGGAAGCGGCCCGCGACGCCGGCGCGCGCATCGTCCTGACGGCCCACCATCGCGAAGACCGTCTCGAAACGTTCCTGATCCAGTGGCTGCGCGGAGCGGGCGTCGACGGCCTGGCCGCGTTTCCGCCGAACCGCAGCTTCGGCGGTGACCTGCTGCTCGTCCGGCCGTTCGTCGACGTCGCGCGGTCCGCGATCGAGGCTTACCTGGCGGCGTCCGGCATCCCGCATGTCGAGGACGAATCGAACGACGAGCACGCCTTGCTGCGCAATGCGCTCCGCGCGGACGTCATGCCGAGGCTCGACGCGCTTCGTCCCGGATTCCGCGCGGCGGCGGCGCGGTCCATCGATCTCGTCGCCGAGGCCGCGGAGGCGCTGCGCTCGACCGCCGAGGCCGATCTCGCGCAGGCATCGGACGGTGCGCCCGACGGGATGGTCCGGCTCGATCGCATCACCGCACTGCCGCTCGCCCGCCAGACGGCGCTGGTGCGCGCCTGGCTCGATCACGCCGGCGTCGAGTCGCCGAGCCGCGCGCGCCTGCTCGAACTGCTCGACCAGGCGCACACGGCGCGCAGCGACGCGCGCCTGCTGGTGCGGGTGGGCGACCGCGAGGTGAGGCGCTACCGCGGCCTGCTGCTGCTCAAGGCGGCCGAGACGGATTCGCTCGACGTCCAGTCGTTCCGCTGGCAGGGCGAGGACGAGATCAGCGTCCCCGGGTGGGGCGGAGCGCTTCATTTCACTCCGGTCGTCGACGAGGAGGGCTTCGATCCCGCCTGGCTGCGGGGGGCCATCCTCGAAGTGCGCCCGCGCGGCGGTGGGGAGCGCTTCAAGCCGCACCCCACGCGTCCCTCGAAGACGCTGAAGCGCCTGTTCCAGGACGCGGGCATTCCGGAGTTCGAGCGTGGCCGCCTGCCGCTGCTGTGGCGCAAGGGCGAACTGATCTACGTCGCCGGGCTCGGCGCCGACGTGAGGATGACCGACCGCGACGGCGAGCGCATCGTCGTCGAATGGCAGCCGGATGCCGGGCTGATCGAGCGCAATCCCTGACGCAGCTCAGGACGCGCCGCGCGCGCTCCTTATAATTCGCGGTTGCTCATCACGCGGGGAAGGCGGGGCTCGGCCGATCATGGCTCTCATCGTTCACAAGTACGGCGGTACGTCGGTCGGCAGCGTCGAACGCATCCGCAACGTGGCGCGTCGCCTCGAAAAGTGGCATCGCGCCGGACACCAGCTGGTGGTCGTCGTCTCCGCGATGAGCGGGGAAACCAACCGGCTGATCGCGCTCGCGAAGGAAATCCAGGCGAGCCCCGACCCGCGCGAACTGGACGTGATCGCGTCCACCGGCGAGCAGGTCACGATCGGGCTGCTCTCGATGGCGCTGAAGGATCGCGGCCTCGAGGCCAAGAGCTACACCGGGCCGCAGGTGCACGTGCTGACCGACAGCGCGTTCACCAAGGCGCGGATCATCGACATCGACGAGAAGAAGATGCGCGCCGACCTCGCGCGGGGCACGATCGTCGTCGTGGCCGGCTTCCAGGGCGCGGACGAGCACGGCAACCTCACCACGCTCGGACGCGGCGGCTCGGACACCTCGGCCGTCGCGCTCGCCGCCGCGCTGAAGGCCGACGAGTGCCTGATCTACACGGATGTCGACGGCGTCTACACGACCGACCCGCGCATCGTTCCCGAGGCGCAGCGCCTGAAGCGGATCACCTTCGAGGAAATGCTCGAAATGGCGAGCCTCGGCTCCAAGGTGCTGCAGATCCGCTCCGTCGAGTTCGCCGGCAAGTACAAGGTCCCGCTGCGCGTGCTCTCCAGCCTGACCGATCCCGATCTTCCGCTTGCCGTGGAGGCGAACTCCGGCACCCTGATCACCTTCGAGGATGACCACACGATGGAAAAGGCCGTCATATCCGGCGTCGCGTTCTCGCGCGACGAAGCCAAGATCACGCTGACACGGGTGCCCGACCGGCCCGGCATCGCCTACCAGATCCTCGGCCCGATCGCCGACGCCAACATCGACGTCGACATGATCGTTCAGAACATCAGCGTCGAGGGCACGACCGACTTCTCGTTCACGGTCCACCGCAACGAGTACGCGAAGGCGATGGAAGTGCTGAACACCAAGGTGAAGCAGCACGTGGGCGCGCGCGAGATCGTCGGCGACCAGAAGATCGCCAAGGTGTCGATCGTCGGCATCGCGATGCGCTCGCACGTCGGCATCGCGAGCCTGATGTTCCGCACGCTGTCCGAGGAGGGGATCAACATCCAGATGATCTCCACCAGCGAGATCAAGATCTCGGTGGTCGTCGAGGACAAGTACATGGAACTCGCGGTCCGCGCCCTGCACAAGGCGTTCGGCCTGGAGAACGCGGTTGGCTGATCGCGTTGCCGCGGCGGGCGGCAACGTCTAAACTACTGAGCGCGCGCGGGCTTGGGCCCGCGCCTTGCTTTCCAAGCATCACCGGAGACGTGGCCGAGAGGTCGAAGGCACTCCCCTGCTAAGGGAGCATGCGCGCAAAAACGTGCATCGACGGTTCGACGAGCGCGGCGGCGCCGCGCGAAGGACACCGCCGACGCAAGGCGGCGGTGGTCCCGGAGCGCAGCGGAGGGACGAGCGCGCAGCGCGAGCAATCCGTCCGTGTCGTTCAAACTTTTGCGCGGGGCGCATCGGTACTACACTTCAGCTTCGCGGGCCCGGCCCGCATTTTTTCGCCGACTTTGGAGACGTGGCCGAGAGGTCGAAGGCACTCCCCTGCTAAGGGAGCATGCGCGCAAAAACGTGCATCGACGGTTCGAATCCGTCCGTCTCCGCCAAGTAAAAACGCCCCCACCCGGGGGCGTTTTTGCTTGGCTACGACGGACCGTTCGAACCGTCCCCGGTTCGACGAGCCCGGCGAAGCCGGGCGAAGGACACCCTCGGCGCCGCCGAGGGTGGTCCCGGAGCGCAGCGCAGGGACGAGGGCGCAGCCCGAGCAATCCGTCCGTCCCACTTCTGACTGTCGGTAAACGCCATCCCGACGAGCGCCCAGCACTTTCAAGGTGATGATTCCCCTGTGATAAACTCCGCCGCCTCGCGCGCCCGTAGCTCAGTTGGATAGAGTACTTGGCTACGAACCAAGGGGTCGTGGGTTCGAATCCTGCCGGGCGCGCCACTCTCAAAACGGGCTGATTTCATGATCAGCTCGCTTTTTTTCTGGAGTCGGGGTACAGCCGGGGTACAGCCGCGAAATTCGGCCCGCGCGGGTCGCCGGATAGTGGCGACTACAGATCTGCTCGAAGACATGCGACAGGCGAGTCTGCTTCCTGAACGTGGGAATCACCGAATCGCTCGCCATCAAGATGAGCAGTCCGTCCAGCCGTGAAAGTCACCAACCGGCGATCCAGGCAATTGCGTGTGGCCTGTACCGCTTGCCCCTTCAGGGGACAATGCGGGTAACCCAACTCAACGGCCTTTTGTCTCCAGCCGTTCGGCCCGCGCCGGCGATTGCAAGCAGGCTGCGCCCTCCGCCAGCGATCCCGTAGACGGGATGACCAACCGACACGGGCTGTCCGAGCGCCTGAAGGGTGATCGGGTCCACTCGAACCAGGCCGTCAGTGCGGGTGCTGCCCAGCCAGCCAACGCCATCGATGAACGCGAGGACAACTCCTTCGCGGACGAGTCGAGCCGGTTCTCCCGCGATGCGATTGGTGGCCGAATCGATCGCCCAGACCGTTACGTCGGTGGGCACGGCGGCGGGCGCGCTTCTGTCAATCTTGAATCCGGAGCGACGCAGCAGGATGCGATCGGCCACGGAATGGAGGGAGTAACGGGCGGGAGAGTCGCGTGACTCGATGCGCGGCGCCTCGATCGTCGCGATGACGCGTTCGCCCGCAGGGTCGAACCGCACGATGGCTCCCGTGAGTGCGTCTCCCGTCCAGACCGATCCACCGGCAAAGGCCAGCATGGCCGCGCTGAAGGTGCTCGCAAGCGGGTCGGTGGTGGCGATCGGCACGATCGCCACGATCCGATTGGTGGCGGGATCAATCCGGAAGACCGCCCAGCCACTCACCCCAAGCGCGTTCTCCTTTTCGGACGCGACGACCCAGATCGAACCGGCGCCATGCGCCAGCCCCATCGGATTGCGAGGGACGACGATGCTGGCAATGATTTTTCCGGTTGCCGGATCGACCCGATGGACCTTCTTGCCACCGAGGCCCTCCGCCGCCCACAGCGAGCCTTCCGCGACCAACAGTTGTCCCCCGCCGAAACCGCCGATGGTCGCCAGCACTCCCTCGTGTCCGGACACGATGTCGGACCGGACCAGTGAGTGCCTGGGCGGGTAAGGGACTCGCTGCGGCACAGCCACAATGGCCCAGACTGCCTCGTCCGTCATGGCGACGGCACTCACCGAGCCGTTGACCACGAACGTGCCGTACAGACCCTCGCGCCTTGGCGCAGCACTTTCGATCGGCCGACCACTGTCGTCGCCGCGCTCGGCGGCCGCCCTTGGAATGGCCCCTCCGCTGCCCGCTGCCGTTCCCATGCCGTAGACCGGGAGCGTGGACGGGCAATCCGAAAGGCTCTTTCCCCGCCGGGCCAGGGCTTCTAGCTTTGCTTTGCCCACGCCGGGAGGCGGTTCGGCTCCCCAGTATCTGCAGAGTTCGTCGAGCGCCATCTGATCGAGGTAGGCCTTCACGTCCGCTTCCGGGGCGTCCCGGTGCCAATTCAAACTCCCCCGCATTCCCGGTGAGATGGTGCCGTCCGAATTGACCGCGCATCCACAGGCGGCCAAACCGATCGCGAATCCGAGAACTCGCACCGCGTTTGTCAGAGGGAATCGCATGTGATCGCTCCGTTGACTTGCTCATCCAGTCTCGCCAACGGCAATGGGATGGCATTGCGGTCCGTCAATCCGGGAGTGGACACTTTAGAGTCGAGTTCGCCAGCTTGCACCCACCGCTCAGCGCGCCGAGCATCAGCTTCCAGCATCAATTAGATGGCGCCTTCCGAAAACTAGTGAGGGCGGCTTTGGGTAGAGCGGACCGGTTAGAGCAGGGCAACCACCTCGCTCCAGTGCCCAGATTCATCCTGCCGGGCGCGCCACTAATAACAACGGGTTACGTCATCACGGCGTAGCCCG
>CAYGXL010000006.1:0-41573 GCA_964353935.1 uncultured Burkholderiaceae bacterium
GCAGGTCCTTCAGCGGCAGCACGATGCGCTTCTGCAGGTCCGACAGCTTGCCCTGGAGTTCCTGGATCGCCGGCAGGTTTCGGCGCAGCACCTCGGCGTACGGCTGGCCGGAGTCCGCCTCGCGAGCGGCCCAGCGGGTGTTGGTCTCGTGGCCAGGAAACGTCTTCAGGAAATGCGTGCGTGGCATGCCGCACTTGTTCACGGCGATCTCGTAGATCTGCTTCTCGATCGAGCGCACTTCGTCGACCTGGCGACGCAGCGTGTCCGACAGCCGCTCCACCATCTTGGCCGTGAAGCGCAGGCTCATCAGCTCGTCGAGGATCTTCTGCTGCGACTTCAGGTAACCGGGAGACTTGTAGCCTTCCTTCTCGAACGAGAGGCGCATCTTCTCGAAGAGCTTGGAGACGCGGTCGAACTTGTCGAGCGCGCGAACCTTCAGCTCGTCGAGCTGGGCGGCCGTCATGCCCGACGCGCCGATGTCGGTCGTCTCTTCGCCTTCCTCATCCTCGTCGTCGCCGCCGGCGGTCGGGAAGTCCTCCGCGGTCGGGTCCATCAGGCCGTCGACCACCTCGTCGATCGGGATCTCGCTAGCGCGGATCCGCTCGCCGTGCGCCAGGATCTCGGCGATCGTGGTCGGGCAGGCCGAAACCGCCATCACCATGTGCTTCAGGCCGTCTTCGATGCGCTTCGCGATCTCGATCTCGCCCTCGCGCGTCAGCAGTTCGACCGAACCCATCTCGCGCATGTACATGCGCACCGGGTCGGTCGTGCGGCCGAACTCGGCATCCACGGTCGTCAGTGCCGCCTCGGCCTCTTCCTCGACGTCGTCGTCGTTGGTCGCGGCCGGGACGTTCTCGTTCATCAGCAGCGTCTCGGCGTCCGGGGCCTGGTCGAAGACCTGGATGCCCATGTCGCCGAACGTGCTGATGATCGAGTCGATTGCCTCGGCGTCGACCAGGTTGTCGGGCAGGTGATCGTTGATCTCGGCGTACGTCAGGAAGCCGCGCTCCTTGCCGAGCTTGATCAGCGCCTTGAGCTTGTTGCGGCGGGCCTCGAGGTCTTCTTCAGTGCCGTGGTAGCTGCGCTCGAGTGCTTCCTTCAGGGCCTTTTCCTTGGCCCGGCGATCCTTGGCGCGCAGCTTCGTCGCGCTCATCTTCTCGACGATCTGAACGCCCGGGTCGGCGGCATCGTCACCGGCCTCCGGCACGGCGGCATCGCCACCCAACAACTGCTCTTCGGTCTGCTTCGGCTTGCGGCCCGGACGGCCGCGCGGCGCGGGCGGGGCAGGAGGAACAGCGGCCTTCGGCGGGGTCACCTTTGCCTCCACCGGAGCGGCCTTGCCGTTGCCCTTGAGCGGAGCCTTGACGGCCGGAGCCTTGGCAACCGCACCCTTGGCAGCCGGCGTCTTCATCGGAGCGGCCTTCGCCTCGACCTTGAGCGGCGGTTTCTTCGCGGCCTTGCCAGTGGTGCTCGTCGAGCCCTTCGCCTTCACCGCCGTTGTCTTCTTCGTCACCATCGTCTCGTCCTCTTCGGGACGCGCTGCCCGTGCGCGTCGCCAGTCACACTGCTGCTCGGCCATGCAGCAACCGCTGCGCCCGGGAGGCGCGAGTCGAATGCTGCAATGACATCATTGGGTTCAATTGCGTCTTCTCAATGGCGCCGGGACCGCGCTCGGGCGAGCCCACTCCGGCGGCAAATCGAGAATGCATCGCAGAGCGCGTGCGGGACGGCGATCCCGCGTCGAACAGGCGTCGATTCAATCGATCGCGCCACATTGGCTTGCGCTGTCACGATGAACTGCCACTACGCGCCACCGATCTTCACGCGATCTCCTGGGCGCCAGCGCTTCGTGTCGCTTGCCGTGCTCGCTTGCGTGCTCAGTTGCAGACTGCTTGCGAACTACTCGCGAACTACGGCAGGAACGAAACCGCTGAGAATTCAACACTATAGCAGGTAAGTATCGTCCGACAGGAAAAGGGTTCCCGAACCGGACAGACTCACCGGTGCGGATTCTCCGGGGCCTCCGACCGCGCGCGGAGGTACGCCTGGTCGGCGAGGCGATAGGCCTCGAGCGCCTCCGCCGAAAGGTCCTGCTGGTAAACGTTCAGGCGCTCCGAGCGCACCCGCTCGAGCCGGCGCAGGCGCAGCTTCCCGAACGCCTCGGCGAGGATCTGCCGGGCTGTCTCGACGTCGGTCTCCAGCTCCATTTCCTGCGCGGCCAGGGCTCGATACGCGTTCGCATGCTCGCTCTCGGCGAGCAGTTCCATCAAGGCGCCGTGGCTCAGCGCGCTTGCCGCGCCCGCGCTTTGGCCGACCGACGCGTTCGACACCTCGATGATCTCGCGGTCGGCGTGATCTTCGCCGGCCCCGTGCTCCTCGGTCACCACGTCGAGGAACTCGGCGGAGAGCTGGGGATGCACCAGCAGTTGCTGCAGAACGCGGCGCTTGAGGTCGTCGACATCCATGTGCCGCGTGCGCCGCGCCATGGGCGCCGGGCGACTCGGTGCGGCTCGACGCAGGCCGAACATCGATGCGACTTCATCGGCGGGCAGGCGCGCTGCATCAGCCAGTTCCCTCAGCAGCTGCGCTCGCATCGCACCGGGCGCCATCGAGAGCAGCAGCGGCTTCGCGGCCGCCACCAGCGCGGCGCGATCCTCCGCGGTGGCGAGCGGACTCCCGCCCGCCAGCGCACGGACGAAGAACTGGGACAGCGGCAGCGCGTGTTCGAGCTCGCCCTCGAAGCCCTGCTTGCCGTGCGCCTTGATCAAGCTGTCCGGGTCTTCGCCCTCGGGCAGCAGCAGGAAGCTCGCGCGCTTTGTATCGGCAATGACAGGCAACGTGGCTTCGAGCGCACGCCGCGCCGCCTTGCGGCCGGCCGCATCGCCGTCGAAGGCGAAGACGACATGGTCGGTGATCCGCAGCAGCGCGCTGACGTGCGCCCCGGTGATCGCCGTGCCGAGCGCCGCCACGGACTCCCCGAAGCCCGCCTGCGCGAGCTGGATCACGTCCATGTAACCCTCGACGACGATGGCGCGGCCCGCCTGCCGGATGGCATCGCGTCCCTCGTGCAAACCGTAGAGTTCCTGGCCCTTGTGGAAGACCGGCGTCTCCGGGGAGTTCAGGTACTTCGGCTCGCCCGCGCCCATGATCCGCGCGCCGAAGCCGATGACCTGACCGCGCGGGTTGCGGATCGGGAACATGATCCGGCCACGAAACCGGTCGTACCGCTTGCCTTCGTCGGAGATCACGAGGCCTGCCTCCGCGAGACGCGGGTCATCGTAGCTTTCGAAGGCGGCGCGCAGCGGCTGCCACGCATCCGGCGCGAAGCCGAGCGCGAAGCGCGCGGCGGTCTGCCCGGTCAGGCCGCGTCCCTTCAGGTATTCAACCGCCGCCTCGCTGGTCTTCAACTGCTTGCGGTAGAACTCCGCCGCTTGCGACAGCAACTCGGTGAGCGCGCGCGTCTTCGACTGCGCCTCGCCCGCGCGCGGGGACTCCTCGGGCACCTGCATGCCGGCCATCTGCGCGAGTTCGCGGATGGCTTCAACGTAGCCGAGGCCGCGGTGCTCCATCAGGAATCCGATCGCGCTGCCGTGCGCGCCGCATCCGAAACAGTGGAAGAACTGCTTCGACGGGCTGACCGTGAACGACGGCGTCTTCTCGCCGTGGAAGGGGCAGAGCCCGAGCAGGTTCTGCCCGGCCTTCTTCAACTGGACGTAGCGGCCGACGACATCGGCGATGTCGACGCGCGCAAGCAGGTCCTGGATGAAGCCCTGGGGAATCATGATGGTCGACGAAAGTGTACGCACCGGCCTTGCCGATGCACGTGCACCAGGGTCGATTCAATCCGGGGCGCGCGCTTCGGTGCCGCGCCATGACGAACGGACCGCCGTCCGGGCAGTGTCACGCAAGGCGCTGCTTCACCAGGGCGGAGGCCTTGCCCATGTCGGCCCGGCCGGCGATGCGCGGCTTCAGGACCGCCATGGCCTTGCCCATGCCCTGCGGGCCGGCGGCCCCGGACTCGGCGATGGCCGCGTCGATCGCCGCAGCGAGTTCGGCATCCGACATCTGCTCCGGCAGGTAGCCGGACAGCAGGACGAGTTCGGCCGTTTCCTTGTCGACGAGATCCGTGCGGCCTGCCTTCGCGAACTGCTCGATCGAGTCCTTGCGCTGCTTGATCAGCTTCTCGACGATGCCGAGCACTGCCGCGTCGTCGACGACGACGCGCTCATCGACTTCCTTCTGCTTGATCGCCGCCTGCAGCATGCGTATGGTGGACAGGCGCGCCGCGTCCCTGGCGCGCATGGCCGCCTTCATGTCCTCGGTGATCCGGTCCTTCAGGCTCATGTGACCCTCCTCAAGATGTTCTCCACAAAGCGAAAGCGCGCCCGTAGGCGCGCTTCGTGTGCCGGTACCCCTGCTCTGCTAGTACATCTTCTTCGGCAGCATCTGGCTGCGCAGGCGCTTGAAGTGGCGCTTGATCGCAGCGGATTTCTTGCGCTTGCGCTCGGCAGTCGGCTTTTCGTAGAACTCGCGCGCACGAAGTTCGGTCAGCAGACCGCTTTTTTCGATGGTGCGCTTGAAGCGGCGCAGGGCCACTTCGAAGGGTTCGTTTTCCTTGAGTCGAATGGTAGGCATCTGGATCCTGAAATTGAGCGCCGGCACGGAGCTGTCAAGCCCGCAATTCTAGCCCGAAGCCAATTGGCGAGACAAGTCAGGGATTCAGGCCTCGAATGCCCCGGGGCCGCGCCGGGACGGTCCCGTAGACTCGCCGGATGCTGATCCTGGGCATCGAGACCTCCTGCGACGAGACCGGGCTCGCCCTGCTCGACAGCGAGGCCGGCCTGCTGGCCCACGCCCTGCACTCCCAGGTCGAGATGCACATGGCCTACGGAGGCGTGGTGCCCGAGCTGGCCTCGCGGGACCACATCCGGCGGGTCCTGCCGCTGCTGGACTCTGTCCTGGCCGACGCCGGGCGGGCCCTCACCGACGTCGACGCCATCGCGGTCACGACCGGCCCCGGCCTGGCCGGGGCGCTGCTGGTCGGCGCGAGCATCGGCCACGCGCTGGGCTACGCCCTGGGCAAACCGGTGCTGGACGTGCACCACCTGGAAGGTCACCTCCTATCGCCCCTGCTGGCGCAACCCGTCCCGCGCTTCCCGTTCGTGGCCCTCCTGGTGTCCGGGGGCCACACGCAACTGCTCGCCGTCCGAGGCTGGGGGCAGTACGAACTGCTGGGTGAGACGCTGGACGACGCGGCCGGCGAGGCGTTCGACAAGACAGCCCAGCTGCTCGGGCTCGGCTATCCCGGTGGTCCAGCCGTTTCCCGGGCCGCGGACTTCGGCACGCCGGGCGCGATCAGGTTGCCCCGGCCGATGCTCCACAGCCATGACCTCGCCTTCAGCTTCAGCGGCCTGAAGACCGCCGTGCTGACCGCGGTGAAGCGGGAAGGAGGCTCGAACGTCTGCGAGCAGGCACGCGCCGACATCGCGCGTGGCTTCGTCGACGCGATCGTCGACGTGTTGACCGCGAAAGCGCTTCGCGCGCTCGAGCAGACAGGACTGGACACCCTTGTGGTCGCCGGTGGCGTCGGCGCGAACCGGCAGTTGCGCGAACGCCTCGAGCAGGAAACCACGGCCCGCCGGGCGACCGTCTACTTTCCGCCGCTGAACCTCTGCACTGACAACGGCGCGATGATCGCGCTGGCCGGCCTCGCCAAGCTGCGCCGATCGGATCCGGCGATGCTCGCGCGCTCGATGTCGTTTTCGGTGCGGCCGCGCTGGCCGCTCGCCGAAGCAACCGCCTGACGTCAGTGCCGGGCGTGCGCCGTGTCCGGCGCCTTCTGCCCGATCCGCCGCTCCTTGCCCGCGAGCAGGTTCGAGATGTTGGCGCGATGCCGGTAAACGATCAGGCCCGCAATCGCGACGATCGCCAGGAAGCGTTCGTCGAAACCCCAGCCGAATGCCGAGTAGAAGGCAGCGAACACCGCCGCGACGATCGACGCCAGCGAGGAGTAGCGGAAGAAGCCCGCGATGATCGCCCACGTGACCCCGGTCGCGAGCGCGAGCCACGGGTTGAGCGCAAGGATGACGCCGGCGGCCGTCGCCACGCCCTTGCCGCCCTTGAACCCGAAGTACACCGGGAACAGGTGTCCGAGGAACACCGCGACCGCCACGGCTGCCACGCCCAGGTCGCCGATCCCGAACTTCGGTCCGAAGCGGACCGCCAGCCACACGGCGAACCAGCCCTTGGCCGCGTCGCCGAGCAGCGTGAGGATCGCCGCGGCCTTGTTGCCGGTGCGCAGCACGTTGGTCGCGCCGGGATTCTTCGAACCGTATGTGCGCGGATCGGCGAGGCCCATCACGCGGCTCACCACGACGGCGAACGAGAGCGAACCGACCAGGTACGCAACGAGCGCGGCGAGGGCGGATACGAGGAACTCCATGGCTTCTACTCCTTCAGTGCGCAATCGACCGGCGTCGCCTGCACGAGCGCGGGGAGGACGGACGGCGGGATTCCGACAAGGTAACCGCGGCGTCCGCCGTTGATGTAGATCCGGGGCAGATCGAGGACCGATCGCTCGACGAACACCGGCATCCGCTTGCGCGTCCCGAACGGAGATGTTCCGCCAATCGGATAGCCCGAGTGCCGCTGGGCCACGTCCGGCGTGCAGGGTTCGACCTTCTTGCGTCCGATCTGCCGCGCGAGGTTCTTCGTCGAGACCGTGCAGTCGCCATGCATCAGCACGATCAGCGGGGCGGCCTTCTCGTCCTCCATCACGAGCGTCTTCACTACGCTGTGCTCGTCCGCGCCGAGCGCCTGCGCGGACACCGCGGTGCCGCCGTGCTCGACGTACTCGTACACATGCTCGGTGAACCGGACTCCCTTCTCGCGCAGCAACTGCGTCGCGGGTGTCTCGGAGACGTGCCTGGCCTTCGACATGGCGCGCGAGTTTAGCCGCGCGGGTGATGCTGCGCGTGCAGCGACTTCAGGCGCGCGCGCGCCACGTGGGTGTAGATCTGCGTCGTCGAGATGTCGGCGTGGCCGAGCAGGAGCTGCACCACCCTCAGGTCGGCTCCGTGATTCAGCAGGTGGGTCGCGAACGCGTGGCGCAGCCCGTGAGGGCTCAGCGGCGCTTCGATGCAGGCCCGCGCCGCATGGCGCTTGATCAGGACCCAGAACATCTGGCGCGTCATTCCCCCGCCACGCTGCGTCACGAACGTCGCATCGGCGACGCGACCGGCGAGGATGGCCGGCCGCCCTTTCTTAAGGTAGCGCTCGATCCAGCGGCGCGCCTCCTCACCGAGCGGGACGATGCGCTCCTTCGACCCCTTGCCGATCACGCGCACAAGGCCCTCCTGCAAGGAAAGGTTCAGCATCGTCAGCGCAACCAGTTCGGACACGCGCAGGCCGGTCGCATAGAGCAGTTCGAGCATGGCGCGATCGCGCAACCCGAGCGGCGTCTCGACGTCGGGCGCCGCCAGCAGCGCTTCGACCTGTGCCTCGCTCAGCGTCTTCGGAAAGCGGGGCGGCACCTTCGCTCCCTTCAGTCGCAGCGTCGGATCGTGCGCCACGACGCCTTCGCGAACGGCCCAGCGGTAGAAACGGCGCAGCACAGCCAGGCGCCGGTTGGCCGTGGTGGCCCGCGTGCTTGCGTGCTCCTCGGCGAAGTACGCAGCCAGTTCCGGCTCACCGCCCAGGGAGATCGACGTGCCACGTTCACCGAGCCAGGCCGCAAGGCCATCGAGGTCGCGCCGGTAAGCCACGAGGGTATTGCGCGCGAGGCCGTCCTCCAGCCACACCGCGTCGATGAAACGATCGATCAGCGGATCGGCCGATGGCGGCGCCGGCACCGGCTTCGCTGCTCTCTTCGCCTTGCCGGACCGGCCGCGCGGAGCGGTCACGGCGTCAGTGCAAACACCGGCCGGCTTTCGTGCGCCAGCAGCCAGCGCTTCACGTCGAGCATCACACGGTCGGTGCGATGCGCGAAACCACCCATGCCGCGGGCGGCCACAACGCGATGGCACGGAATGGCGAGCGGCAGCCGGTTGTCGCCGCACGCCTGCCCGACCGCCGCAAAGGGCAGCGACAGCACAGCGTCAAAGTCCATGACCTCGTGCCCCCGGCCGCTGCTGCGCGTCAAGCGCCGAGCATGCCCTTCTTCAGCGCCTCGTCGGCCGGCTTGTCGCCCAGCCAGATGCGCAGCACGGCGGCGAAGAAATCGGCCCCCGGGATCGGGTTGCCCTTGGGCTGGCCGTTGAGCGTGATGCGCGTGCCGCCGTCCGGGGTGAAGTCGAAGTTGATGATGTCGCCCTTCTTCGCTTCGCCGATCGAATTCAGCGTGGCCACCAGCGCGTCGACCTGCGGCTTCATCGCGGCGAGTTGTGCCTCCGGAGTGTTGTTCTTCAGCCCCTCGTTGAACGAGTCGATGAAGCTCTGCGCCTCGACTTCGCGCAGCATCCGCAGCGACACGCGGCGCGCCCCCTTGTCGTTGATGATCGCGGCGGCGTTCGTGCTCTTCTGCCCCACGTAGAGCCCCGCGACATAGACCTTGAAGATCGCCCGCTTGCGCAGCCCGACCCCGTTCAGGCTCAGGTTCTGCCCGCCGATGGCAACCGTCGGCTCGAACTTCTGCCCTTCCACCTCCACCGCCTGCTGGGCGTGCGCCTGGCCGAACGCCAGCAGTCCTGTTGCCAACACGATCGAAGTCAGCCACCTTGTCATTTGCGTCTCCTGTATTGGTGCTTCCGCCTTCACTCGAACCGACGGCGTCAACCGCCGAGCATGCCCTTCTTCAATCCGGCGTCGGCCGGCGTTTCGCCGAGCCAGACGCGCAGCACTGCCGCGTAGAAGTCGTCTCCGGGAATCAGCGGCCCGCGCGTGACGCCGTTGACGCTGACCCGGGTGCCATCCTGTGGCGTGTAATCGAAGTAGACGGTGTCGCCGCGGCGGGCCAGCGCGATCGTCTTGATCGTCGTCGTCAGCGTGTCGAGCTGCTTCTGCCAGCGGGCCAGTTCGGCCTCGGTGTGGTTGGCCTTGAGCCCCACGTGCAGCGAGTTCACGAACAGTTCGCCCTCGACGTCCCGCAGGAACCGCAGCGCCACCCGCTTGGGCCCGGGCTGGCTGACCAATTCCTCCGTGCGAGCGGCCCGCCTGGGCACGTAAAGGCCGCCGACATAGATGTCGAACACCAGGCGCTTGCGTACGCCGGCCCCGTTGAGCAGGAGAGGCTGGCCACCCAGCACGATGTTCGCGTCGTAACGCGCGCCTTCGACCACCACCTGGGCGCCTGCCGAACTGGCCAGAGCGGTCAGGCCGAAGAACAACCAGCGCAGGCCCCGCAGCGCGGATGCGATCATGCCGCCACCTTTCCGAGTCCCTTGGGCAACGGGAACACCACGTTCTCCTGCACGCCGGTCAGCGGACGGACGCTGCCCACGCCGAGTTCGCGCAGACGGTTCACCACGGCGTCGACCAGCACCTCGGGCGCCGACGCGCCGGCCGTCACTCCGATCCGCTGGTGGCCCTGTACCCATGAGGGGTCGATGTCGTCCGCTCCGTCGACGAGATGCGCGGGAACGCCGAAGCGCTCCGCCACTTCGCGCAGCCGGTTCGAGTTCGAACTGTTCACGCTACCCACCACGATCACCACATCGACCTGCGGTGCCAGGAACTTGACGGCATCCTGCCGGTTCTGCGTGGCGTAGCAGATGTCGGCCTTCTTCGGCTCGGCGATCATCGGGAAGCGCCGCTTCAGCGCGGAGATCACCTCGGCTGCATCGTCGAGCGACAACGTCGTCTGCGTCACGTACGCGAGCGCCTGCGGGTTGCGCACCTGCAGTTTCTCGACGTCACCGACTGTCTCGACCAGATGCATCCCGCCATCGACCTGCCCCATCGTGCCCTCGACTTCCGGATGGCCCGCGTGGCCGACCATCACGATCTCGCGCCCGGCGGCGCGCATCTTGGCCACTTCGATGTGGACCTTGGTGACCAGCGGGCACGTGGCGTCGAACACGCGCAGCCCGCGCGCCGTGGCATCCGCCTGCACAGCCTTCGGGACACCGTGGGCCGAGAAGATGACGATGCCGCCGGCCGGCACCTGATCCAGTTCGTCGACGAAGACCGCGCCCTTCGCGCGCAACTCGTCGACGACATACCGGTTGTGCACGATCTCGTGCCGCACGTAGACGGGCGCGCCGTGGATCGCGAGCGCCCGTTCGACGATCTCGATCGCGCGATCGACCCCGGCGCAGAACCCGCGCGGCTGAGCCAGCAGTACTTCCATGCCTATAGAACTCCTATCACGCGTACCGAGAACCGCACCGGCAAACCGGCGAGCGGGTGGTTGAAGTCGACGATGACCCGGTCGTCGCCATGCTGCTTGAGCACGCCGGAAAACCGCAGGCCATCCGGCGCGTTGAACTCGACCACGTCACCCGGAACGTACTCTGTGCCGGGGTCCGCATTCGCATCGAATGTCGCGCGAGTCAGCGTCTGCACGAGGTCGGCGGCGCGGTGGCCGAACGCCTCCCCGGCCGCGAGGTCGAAATTCGCTTCCTGCCCTTCCTCGAGTCCGATCAATCGCTGTTCGAGCGCTTCCGAGAACTGACCGGCACCCACCTGCACGGTCGCCGGTCGGGCGTCGAAGGTACTCACTACCTCGTGCTCGTTGTCATCCAGCCGCACGGCAATACGATAGTGAAGCGTCACGTGGGAACCGGCAGCGACGCGAGGGGTGGCAACCATGGACGGCGAGTTTAGTCGACGCACGCGCGATGGCGATTAAGGACTGGCCCGAGGGGGAACGGCCGCGCGAACGGCTGCTGGCGCACGGCGCCGGCGTGCTTTCAGACGCCGAACTGCTCGCCGTGTTCCTGGGAACGGGCAGCGCGGGCCGCAGCGCGGTCGACGTGGGAAGGACGGCCCTCGCCCACTTCGGCGGACTGAACGCCCTGCTCCGCGCAACTCCCGACCGCTACGCCGAGGTTCCGGGCCTCGGACCGGCCAGGTATGCGCTGCTGCAAGCCGTTGTCGAACTCGCCCGCCGCGCGCTGAAGGAGGACGTGCGACGCGATACCCTGCTCAACTCGCCCGACAAGGTGCGGCAGTACCTGCGGCTGTGGCTCGGCCACCTGGAGCACGAGGTTTTCGTGGCGTTGTACCTCGATGCCCAGAACCGGCTGCTGACGGCCGAGGAACTGTTCCGCGGCACGCTGACCCAGACCAGCGTCTACCCGCGTGAAGTCGTGAAGCACGCGCTGAAGCACAACGCCGCCGCGCTGATCCTCGCGCACAACCACCCGTCCGGCGTTGCCGAGCCGAGCCGGGCCGACGAACTGCTGACGGCCAGCCTGAAGCAGGCCCTGTCGCTGGTCGACGTCCGCGTGCTCGACCACCTGATCGTTGCGGGCAACGCCACCGTTTCGTTCGCCGAGCGCGGACTCGTGTAGGACCCCCAGCCGGGCCCCGATTGGAAGGCCCGCTCGACACGCTTGGCGGTCAAACCCGATTCCGCTTACAATTCACGGCTTTGCGTCGTTTGGCGCGCTGCGGCGTTCAGTTGATCGAACGACTGCGGCCCTCGTGAACGAGCGTCCCGACGCCACCACTCAGAGCGGAATCAAGGAGTTAGTCATGGCACGCGTGTGTCAAGTCACTGGCAAGAGGCCGATCACCGGCAACAACGTCTCGCACGCGAACAACCGGACCAAGCGCCGGTTCTTGCCGAACCTGCAATACCGCCGCCTCTGGGTCGAGAGCGAAAGCCGTTGGGTGCGCCTGCGCCTGACCAACGCCGCCCTGCGCACGATCGACAAGAACGGCATCGACTCCGTGCTCGCCGACCTGCGCGCCCGCGGCGAAATCTGAGGACATAGGAGCTAGCCATGGCAAAAGGCGCCCGCGAAAAGATCAAGCTCGAGTCGACGGCCGGAACCGGCCACTTCTACACGACGACGAAGAACAAGAAGACCACCCCGGACAAGCTGTCGTTTTCCAAGTTCGATCCGGTGGCGCGCAAGCACGTCGCCTACAAAGAGACGAAGCTCAAGTAAGCGCTTCGAGCTTCCGCAAGCAAAAAAGCCCGGCACCGCCGGGCTTTTTTTGTTGGTGCGCTGTCCGCTCAGGCGGCGGCCGGACGATAGCTCCGGATACGCAGCGCGGCGTCCTGCAGCGCCCTGATGCCGCTTGCCTCCGCGCGCGCCACCCAGTCCTGCAGGTGCGCCAGCATCTGCTCGCGCGACGCCGACGACTTGTTCCAGGTCGCCAGCAACTCGGTGCGCATCTCGACCAACGTCTTCATCGCACGGCTCTGCGCCATCAACTCGGACAGTGACCGCTGCTCCTCCGCCGGCAGTTGCGTGACGTCGCCCTTGCGCAGCCAGCGCTTCAGGCGGGCGAAACGCGCACGATCATCCGTGTTCATCTCCTGCAACTCGTCGCGCAGCGCCTGTTTCAGCGAGCCCGCGTACCTGGCGAGGATGTCGTAGCGGTTGGCGATCAGGGCCTGCAGCGTCTCGGCGTCCACCGTGACCTTGGGCTCGGCCACCGTCGCCCTGGGCGCCACGCGCAGCACTTTCGCCAGGCCAACCGTCTCGAGCGTGCGGATGTAGAGCCAGCCGATGTCGAATTCGTACCACTTGTTCGACAGCTTGGCCGAGGTCGGGTAGGTGTGGTGGTTGTTGTGCAGTTCTTCGCCACCGATCCAGATTCCCCACGGTGAAATGTTGGTGCTCGCATCCGGCGAGTCGTAATTGCGGTAACCCCGGAAGTGGCCGATGCCGTTGATGACGCCCGCGGCATGGAAGGGGATCCAGATCATCTGGATCGCCCAGACGGCGAGGCCCGCCGCGCCGAACAGGATCAGGTTCGCGACGAGCATCAGGCCGCAGCCCTGCCACACGAAGCGCGAAAAGACGTTGCGCTCGATCCAGTCGTTGGGCGTGCCGTGGCCATAGCGCGCCAGCGTCTCGGTGTTCCGCGCCTCGGCCATGTAGAGCTCGGCACCACTCCAGAGGACGGTCTTCAGTCCGCGTGTCTGCGGGCTGTGCGGATCCTCGGGCGTCTCGCACTTGGCGTGGTGCTTCCGGTGGATCGCGACCCACTCCTTGGTCTGCATACCGGTGGTGAGCCACAGCCAGGTGCGGAAGAACAGCGCCATGGCGGGGTGCAGATCCAGCGCCCGGTGGGCCTGGCTGCGATGCAGGAAGATGGTGACGGCGGCGATCGTCACGTGCGTCATCAGCAGCGTCGCGACGATGACCTGCCACCAGGACAGGTCCAGCAGCCCGCCATCGAGGAAATCGATCAGATACATGGGGTTCCTTGAGAAACCGCCCGTTCCGGGCGGCGGGCCCGACAGGGCCGAAAACAGATCCGAGCTGGAAGGGCCAACGGTGGTTCAGCGGACCGCGAGCCAAAACGCACGCTGAATTGTACGCACCCCGGTTCCGCCGGGGCGCCGATACAGCCGGCTTTGCGCGGGATCAAGCGACGAGCGGGGCTAGCCTGCGCCGCTTGTAGGAGGGGTCCTGCCCATTCCGAGTTCCGGAGGAATTCCACTGATCCGGACATCGCGCCGGGGGAACGGGATCTCGATGTTCTCGTCCCTGAATCGCTGCAGGAGCAGGCGGGAGATGGCGGACCGCACCGCCAGCGTTCCCTCTTCCGGGTCGGGAATCCAGAACCCCACCTCGAGATCGATGCCATCTGTCCCGAACCCGGTGATGAAAGCGGCCGGGGCTGGATCGGCAAGGACGCGGGGCTGGGCCTGCGCTGCCTGAACGAGGATCTCGAAGGTACGGTCGACGTCCGACGCGTACGCCACCGAGACTTTCACCACGACGCGCACCTTGCGGTCTGTGTAGGAGTGGTTGATGACCGGCGAGGAGACGAGCATCTCGTTCGGCACGATCGTCTCCGTGCCGTCCAGCGCCTTGATGACGGTGTAGCGCGTGTTGATCTGCGACACCGCGCCGTAGAACTTGTCGACGGTGATCATGTCGCCGATCGTCAGGCTGCGGTCGAGCAGGATGATGAAACCACTGACATAGTTGCTCGCGATCCGCTGCAGGCCAAGACCGAGGCCGACGCCAAGCGCGCCGCCGAACACCGACAGCACGGTCAGGTCGATGCCGACCAGCGACAGCGCGACCAGCACGGAGATCAGCGCGAGCACCGCCTTCAGGACGCGCGAGAGCACGACGCGCGAGTTGGCCGTGAGTCCCTTGGCCGCCATCAGCCGCGCCTCGATGACCGATCCGACCCACAGCGCGGCGAGCAGCGTCAGGACCACCGAGACGGTCCCGACGAGCAGGTCCCACAGCGTCAGCCGCTGCCTGCCGATCGGGATGGCAATGGCTTCGAGCGCATCGACCAGGTCGGACAGAAGGCCGGTGAGGTGCAACGCCACAACGAGCCAGATCACGAGGGCGATGACGCGCTCGAAGGAGCCGATCCAGCTCGAGCGCGGGAACGAGCGCCGCAGAACGTAGACGAGCAGCCGGATCACGGCCATCGCCGCGAGCAGCGTCAGCGCGAGCCGCAGGAACTGTACGTCGCCGGTCCGCCGCACCAGGCCTGCCGCGCGGAGGCCAAGGCCTCCCGCGATCATCAGCGCCATCGCGGAGACCGGGAATGCGAGGCGCCGGAAGCCGTCGATCGAAAACCGGAGCAGGTCGACGCGACCGGCCGGCTGCTGCGCCTGCGCCTGGACGCGCGCGCCCACTTGCCTGTGCACCCAGCGCGTCGCGAACCACGCGCCGGCGAGCGCGCCGACGATCACGAGGAGCTGCCAGAAATTCTGCGGGCGCCACAGCTCCACCTGCACGATGTGCAGGATTTCGTCGAGCAGCGCGCTCGGTCGGCTCATCGAACGCGCTCCAGGACCGCCGCGAAGAACCCGTCGGTGGCGTGCAGGTGCGGCAGCATGACGAAGTACGGCGCGAACCGCGCCATGTGGTCGACGTCGATCTTCTGCGCCCGCAGCACGGTCGCCGCCGGCACGACATGGAAGTCGGGATGCTGCGCGAGGAAGGCCTCGATCACGTTCTGGTTCTCTCGCTCGAGCAGCGAGCAGGTCGCATAGACGATCCGCCCGCCCGGCTTGACCAGGCGTGCAGCAGCCCGCAGAACGGCGTGCTGCACTTCGTTGACACGTGCCAGCTCAGCTTCCGAGAACCGCCACTTGAGGTCCGGGTTCCGCCGCAGCGTGCCGCTGCCCGAACAGGGCGCATCGACGAGCACCCGGTCGCACTTCCCGTTCAGGCGTTTCACCCGCACGTCCGATTCGTTCCGGATCGCCACCGGATGGACGTTCGACAGCCCGCTGCGCTTCAGGCGCGGCCCCATGCTCGCGAGCCGCTTCTCGTTGATGTCGAACGCGTAGAGCCGGCCCGACGAGCGCATCAGCGCGCCGAGCGCGAGCGTCTTGCCCCCGGCGCCCGCGCAGAAGTCGACGACCATCTCGCCGCGCTTCGGCTGGACCAGTCGTGCGATGAGCTGGCTGCCCTCGTCCTGGACCTCGATGCGGCCCTCGCGATAGGCCGGCCATTGCATCAGCCCGGGCTTGTCCGCGAGCCGCAGGCCGTCGGGCGAGTAGCGCGACGGCTCGATTGCCACGTGGTGGGCGCGCAGTTCCTCGAGCACCTCTTCCCGTCCGGCCTTGATCGAGTTCACCCGCAGGTCGAGCGGGGCGCCATCCTTGATGGCCTCGACCAGTTCCGCCGCATCCGGATACTGCCGGTCGATTTCCGCGAAGAGCCAGTGCGGCAGCTCCGCCCTCACCGAGGCAGGCGCGCTCGAAAGATCGACGGCGAGCGCGCGCTTCACCGCGTTCAGGTCGCCGCGCAGCGCACGCGGATCGAGCGCGTCGAGGCCATGCTGCTGCGCCAGCGTGACCAGCGCGGCAAAGCGAGGTGCGCGTGCCGGGTGGGCCGGCTGCAGGACCCAGCCGAGCGTGGCGTAGCGGCGGAGCGCATGGAAGACCGCTTCGGCGATCTGCCCCCGGTCGCGCATCCCGAGCTCGTGGTGATGCCGGAAGAACCGGGACATCAGCACGTCCGCCGGCCCGTCGAAACGCAGGATCGTCGCAAGCGCTTCCGCGACGCTGTCGATCACGAGGGCCGTCACTTTCGGTGGCGGACCGCTGCTTTCGGCTGCGCGGGGCGGCCGGCCCGTCCGGCTGGACCGCGGCGAGTCGGCGCGCGAATCGCGGGGCCGCGAACCGCCGGGCGACGAACGCGCGCTGCGCGGCCTGGTGCTGCCCGGTCGAGCGGGACGTCGAGTCGTCATGACGCCAGCAGCGAGAGCTGGTTCGGCCCGACGCCGTCCAGCACGACCCGGTCGTGATCGAGGCGCACACGGCCTTCGAGGACCAGTCGAACGGCTCTCGGCAGCAGCTTGTGTTCCTCCACCAGGACTCGCCCCGACAGCGTCGTCTCGTCGTCTCCCGGCTGAACAGGAACCGCGGCCTGCGCGATGATCGCCCCACCGTCGACCGCGTTCGATACGAAATGCACCGTGGCGCCGTGGATGCGGACACCGGCGGCCAGCGCCTGGCGATGCGTCTGCAGACCGGGAAACAGCGGCAGCAGCGATGGATGGATGTTCACGAGATGCCCCTGGTAACGACGAACGAAGCCGGGCGTCAGCACCCGCATGAAGCCGGCGAGCACGACCAGCACCGGGGCATAGACGTCGATCGTGCGCGCGAGGGCCTCTTCGAACGCTTCCCGCGACCCGTACTCGGCGTGGGAAACGACGTGCCAGGGAACGCCGGCCGCGCGCGCGACCTCCAGGCCCGCGGCATCGGCGCGGTTGCTGATCACGGCCGCCACCCGCGCGCCCGGCTGCTCGTTCCAGCCCTCGTCGGCGGCCGCCTTGATGATCGCCCCGAGATTGGTCCCTCGCCCCGAGATCAGGACCACGATGTTCTTGATCGTCATTCGCTCCGATTGTACCGAGCGAGCCATCGACGAGTTCGTAAGCGATTGAAATTCAAGGAAGAGCGAGAGGCGGCCCGTATAATTCGCGCTCCGCTTTCCTGCGCCTGTCCAACCGTCGATGCAGATCTTCCGCGGCACTCCGCGGCACTCCCAGCGTGTTCCCTGCGCGCTCACCGTCGGCAACTTCGACGGTGTTCACCGGGGCCACCGGGCGCTGCTCGCCCGCGTGACGTCGGCCGCCAGGGCGCGTGGACTGGCGTCGGCTGTCATGACCTTCGAGCCGAATCCGCGCGAGTTCTTCGCGCCGCAGGCTGCGCCGATGCGCATTTCCAACCTGCGCGACAAGCTCGAGGCGCTGCGCGAGGCCGGCATCGACAGGGTGTTCATCCAGCACTTCAACCGGCGCTTCGCGCAACTGAGCGCCACCGACTTCGTCGAACGCATCCTCCTCGAGGGCTGCGACACTCGGTGGTTGCTGGTGGGCGATGACTTCCGTTTCGGCGCCCGACGCGCCGGCGACAACGCCCTGCTGCAGCAGTACTCCGCGCAGGGGCGCTTTGAACTCGAGCAGATGCCGACGTTCGACGACGGCGGCGAGCGCATTTCCAGCACGGGCGTTCGCACCGCGCTCGCCGCGGGGGACCTCAAGCGCGCGGAACGGCTGCTCGGGCGTCCCTACTCCATCAGCGGGCGCGTGCTGCACGGTCGCAAGCTCGGCCGTTCGATGGGATTCCCGACGCTGAATCTCCGCATCGCCCATGCACACCCGGCGGTGCACGGCATCTTTGCCGTCAACGTGCACGGGATCGGTCCGCACCCGGCGCCCGGCGTGGCGAGCATCGGCCTGCGGCCCACCGTCGACGATGAGGGCCGCTGGCTGCTCGAGGTTCACCTTTTCGACTTCGCGCGGGAAATCTACGGCGCGCTGGTGCGTGTCGAGTTCGTGCAGAAGCTGCGCGAGGAACAGAAGTACGAGACTCTCGATGCGCTGGCCACCGCGATCCGTCGTGATGCCGAGCGCGCCCGGACGATCCTGTCCGGCGCGCCCGCGTGACCCACCTTTCACCGATCAACTCGAAGAGCCCGAGGGGGCCGAGTTCCCATGCCCGACGAAACCAAGAAAACCGACGCCTCGAAAAAGCCCGCCGCTGATCCGGCGACGCGGAAGTACCCGCTCAACCTCCCGGACACACCGTTCCCGATGCGAGGCGATCTCGCGAAGCGCGAGCCGCAGTGGATCAGGGATTGGGACGAACAGGGCCTGTACCAGCAGATCCGGGCGGCCTCGGTGGGGCGCAGGAAGTGGATCCTGCACGATGGGCCGCCGTACGCGAACAACGACATCCACATCGGCCATGCCGTCAACAAGATCCTGAAGGACGTCGTCGTCAAGAGCCGCCAGATGGCCGGCTTCGACGCGCAGTACGTCCCGGGCTGGGACTGCCACGGCATGCCGATCGAGATCCAGATCGAGAAGAAGCACGGCAAGCACCTGCCCGCGCGCGAGGTGATCGCGAAGTCGCGCGCGTGGGCCACCGAGCAGATCGAGCGGCAGAAGAAGGACTTCAAGCGCCTCGGCGTCCTCGGCGAATGGGACCGCCCGTACACGACGATGAACTTCCGCAACGAGGCCGACGAGATCCGCGCGCTGGCGAAGATCATCGCCAAGGGCTTCGTTTTCCGCGGGCTCAAGCCGGTGAACTGGTGCTTCGACTGCGGCTCGGCGCTGGCCGAGGCCGAGGTCGAGTACCAGGACAAGGTCGACCTCGCGATCGACGTCGCCTTCCCGCTGCGCGACGACGAGCGGCCGAAGCTGGCGCAAGCCTTCGGCCTCGCGGCGCTGCCGCCGAAACCGGTCGCAGCGGTCATCTGGACGACGACACCCTGGACGATTCCCGCGAACCAGGCGCTGAACATCCATCCGGAGTTCAGCTACGACCTCGTCGACACCGAGCGCGGCCTGCTCGTGCTGGCCACCGAGCGCAAGGACGCGTGTCTCGCGACCTACAAGCTCGCCGGCGCCACCCTGGCGCAGACCCGCGGCGAGAAGCTGTCGCTGATGCGTTTCCGCCACCCGTTCTACGACCGGGATGCGCCGGTCTACCTCGGCGAGTACGTGACGCTCGATACCGGCACCGGCATCGTCCACTCGTCGCCTGCCTACGGCGTCGAGGACTTCATCTCGTGCAAGGCGCACGGGATGACAGACGAGCAGATCCTGAACCCGGTGCAGGGCGACGGCACGTATTCGGAGTCGCTGCCCTTCTTCGGCGGGATGAAGATCTGGGATGCCAATCCGAAGATCGTCGACGTCATCAGGGAGCACGCCGCCCTGCTTCACGTCGAGAAGTTCCCGCACAGTTACATGCACTGCTGGCGGCACCGCACGCCGGTCATCTACCGGGCGACGTCGCAGTGGTTCGCCGGGATGGACATCAGGCCTGCGGACGGCGGCAAGACGTTGCGTGAACTCGCGCTCGCCGGCATCGACGCCACCGACTTCTATCCATCGTGGGGCAAGGCCCGCCTGCAGGGGATGATCGCGAACCGCCCCGACTGGACTCTTTCGCGCCAGCGCCAGTGGGGCACGCCGATGGCGTTCTTCGTGCACCGCGAGACGGGCGAGCTGCACCCCCGCACGCTCGAACTGCTGGAGGAGGTGGCGAAGCGCGTCGAGCGCGGCGGCATCGAGGCGTGGCAGGACCTCGACCCGCGCGAGTTGCTCGGCGCCGAGGCCGACCACTACGTGAAGAACAAGGACACGCTCGACGTCTGGTTCGACTCCGGCACCACGCACGAAACCGTGCTCCGCGGCTCGCACGCCGCCGAGTCGCACTTTCCGGCGGAGATGTACCTCGAGGGCTCGGACCAGCACCGCGGCTGGTTCCACTCGTCGCTGCTCACCTCCTGCATGATGAACGGCGTTCCGCCGTACAAGTCGCTGCTGACGCACGGCTTCGTCGTCGACGGCCAGGGCCGCAAGATGAGCAAGTCGCTCGGGAACGTGATCGCGCCGCAGAAGGTGTCCGACACGCTCGGTGCCGAGATCATCCGGCTGTGGGTGACGAGCACCGACTACTCGGGCGAGTTGTCGCTCTCCGACGAGATCCTGAAGCGCGTGGTCGAAGGCTACCGCCGCCTGCGCAACACCCTGCGCTTCCTGCTCGCGAACGTCAGCGACTTCGACCCTGCGCGGGACATGCTTCCGGTCGAGGAGTGGCTGGAGATCGACCGCTACGCGCTGGCGATGATGCGGCAGGTGTCGGCGAAGTCGCTGGCCGACTACGACCGCTACGAGTACCACCCGATCGTCTCTCGCCTGCAGACCTTCGCGTCGGAGGACCTCGGGGCGTTCTGGCTCGACATCCTGAAGGATCGCCTGTACACGACGCAGCCGCACTCGAAGGCGCGGCGCTCGGCGCAGTCGGCGCTCTACCTGATCACCGACGCGTTGCTGAAGCTGATGGCCCCGCTGCTGTCGTTCACCGCCGAGGAAGCGTGGAAGGTCCTGAAGGCGCGCACCGGCGGCACGATCTTCACGGAAACCTGCGCGGCGCTGCCGGAAGTGCCCGACGAAGGCGCGCTGCTCGAGCGCTGGAACGCGCTGCGCGCCATCCGCGCCGAGGTGCAGAAGCGCCTCGAGGAACTGCGCGAGAAGGGTGCGATCGGCTCGTCGCTGCAGGCCGAGGTCGAGCTGCGGGCGGCCGGCGCAAAGGCCGCGCTGCTGCAGTCGCTCGGCAACGACCTGCGGTTCGTCCTGATCACGTCGCAGGCCCGGGTGACGACTGTCGCGTCCGAAGCGGACGAGGCGATCATCGTCACTCCGTCGGGCGCGACCAAGTGCGAGCGCTGCTGGCACTGGCGCGACGACGTCGGCGTCGAGCGCGAGCATCCCACGCTCTGCGGGCGGTGCGTGTCGAACCTGTTCGGGGCGGGAGAACCGCGGACGGTGGCCTGATGGAGAGCGCAGCCGGCGCCTGGAAACGCATGCTGCCCTGGGTAGCACTGGCATCCGTGATCGTGCTGATCGACCAGCTGACGAAGATCGCCATCGAGCGCGCCTTCGACTACGGCGACGTCCACCCGGTCACCGGATTCTTCAACCTGGTTCTCACGTACAACAAGGGCGCGGCGTTCTCCTTCCTGGCGTCGGCCTCCGGCTGGCAGAAGCACTTCCTCACCGCCGTCGGCATCGGGGCGTCGCTTTTCATCCTCTACCTGCTGGCCCGCCACGGGAGCCAGAAGCTGTTCTCGCTGGCGCTGGCGATGATCCTCGGCGGCGCGATCGGCAACGTGATCGACCGCTTGGCCTACGGCCACGTGATCGACTTCCTCGACTTTCACGTCGTCGGCTGGCACTGGCCGGCCTTCAACGTGGCCGACAGCGCGATCGTCGGCGGAGCGATCCTTCTCGTGGTCGATGAGCTGTTGCGGGTTCGTAGAGCAAAATAGAGCCATGGAACTCTCCGGCAAGCACCTCGTCGTCGGCATGACCGGCGGAATCGCGGCCTACAAGGTCTGCGAGCTGGTGCGTCGGCTGCAGGACGCGGGCGCGACCGTCCAGGTGGTGATGACCGACGGCGCGCAGAGGTTCGTCACGACGACGACCATGCAGGCGCTGAGCGGCCGGCCGGTGGCGACCGACCAGTGGGACGCGTCAGGCGTCGACAACGCGATGCCGCACATCGCGCTCACGCGCACGGCCGACGCGATCGTCGTCGCGCCGGCGACCGCGCATTTCATGGCCAAGGTCGCGCACGGACTGGCCGACGACCTGCTGACCACGCTCGCGCTGGCACGGGATCGCACGCGCACGGCACTCCTGATCGCGCCGGCGATGAATGTCGAGATGTGGGAGAACCCGGCCACACAGCGCAACGCGGCGCAGTTGCGGGCGGATGACATTGCGCTGCTGGGCCCGGCGCAGGGCACGCAGGCCTGCGGCGAGACGGGTTACGGCCGGATGCTGGAGCCCGCCGAACTGCTCGAGGACATCGTCGCATTCTTCCAGCCGAAGGTGCTCGCTGGCAAGCGAGTGCTGCTGACGGCCGGCCCGACCTTCGAGGCGATCGACCCGGTCCGCGGCATCACGAACCTGTCGTCGGGCAAGACGGGTTTCGCGCTGGCGCGCGCGGCGCGGGATGCAGGTGCCGACGTCGTGCTCGTCGCGGGTCCCACCTCGCTTGTCACTCCGCGCGGCGTGAAGCGCATCGACGTGACCAGCGCCGCCGACATGCACAAGGCGGTGCTGGGCGCGCTGCCGGCCGACGTATTCATCGGTGTGGCCGCGGTCGCCGACTGGCGGATCGCGAATCCCAGCGACCGCAAGCTCAAGAAGGACGAGAAGGCAACGCCGCCCTCGCTGCAGTTCGAACGCAACGCCGACATCCTCGCCGCCGTTGCTGCAATGCCCGATCCGCCCTTCTGCGTGGGCTTCGCGGCGGAAACCGAAGACGTCGCCGAGAACGCAAGGCGCAAGCTCGTTTCGAAGAAGGTGGCAATGGTGATCGGCAACCGTGCGCAGGACGCCTTCGGCGCGGAGGGCTCGGAGCTCGTCGTCGTCGACGCCGGCGGCGTCACCACGTTGCCACACGCGGACAAGACGGAACAGGCGCGGCGGTTGATCGCCGAGATCGCCACACGCCTGGGCCGGCGCTGACATGCTCGAACCGAAGGACGGCGATTTCGTTGCCTACATCGACGCGCTGCAACGCGAGTCGGCCGAGCGATTGGCGCTGCAGCACGTCAATGTGGTGGACGTGGCCTTTCCGACGAAGAAGGCGCAGGGAAGCACCTTCGGAGACGGGACGGGACCCGCCTCCGCACCGGCCGCGGGACCGACTCCCGTGCATTCCGTGCGGCGCGACCGGGACGCGAAGATCGTCAAGGCCATCGTTGCCGGGGTCGTCGGCGCCATGTTCCTGCTGACGTGGCTCGGCGACGGCGGTCTGTTTCCGCTCATCGTCGGCATCGCCCTGCTCGCCTATGCGCTCCCGCGCCTGCTCGCCGCGTTCCGTGCCCGGGGACAGCAATCCACCAACAAGGCGCTGATCGACCAGGCGTTCGGCCGGTCCGGGACAAAGACGACGGGAACAGGGAAATGAGAATCGACGTTCGCATCCTCGACGAGCGGCTCCGTTCGATGATGCCGGGGTATGCCACCCCAGGCGCCGCGGGCCTCGACCTGCGTGCCTGCGTCGACGCGCCACTGGTCATCGAACCCGGTACGACCCACCTCGTCAGGACGGGCATGGCGATTCACCTGGCCGATCCCGGCTACGCCGCGCTGATCCTTCCCCGCTCGGGCCTCGGTCACAAGCACGGAATCGTGCTCGGCAACCTGGTCGGGCTGATCGACTCGGATTACCAGGGTGAACTGATGGTGTCGACGTGGAATCGCGGGTCGACGGCGTTCACCCTCAACCCGCTCGAGCGGATCGCGCAGCTCGTCATCGTTCCTGTGGTGCAGGCCCGGTTTGAAATCGTCGACGAATTCGACGCCTCCGAGCGCGGTGCGGGCGGGTTCGGCAGCACCGGCACACGCTGAGCATGACGCTCTACCCGCCACCCGCGGGTGGGCATCCGAGGCTGGCAGCGTTCGCGCGGCGACTGCTCGCGATGTTCGGCTGGCATGTCCGGTTCGACGGCCTCCCGGGACCGAAGGGCGTGGCGATCGTCTATCCGCACACCTCCAACTGGGACTTCGTGATCGGCCTGCTTGCCAAGTGGTCGATCGACCTGCCGATCCGCTGGGTCGGCAAGGAAACCCTGTTCCGCGGGCTGACCGGTGCGACGCTCGGCCGGCTGATGCGCCTCTGGGGCGGGCGGCCGGTCGATCGCCACAGCCCGAGCGGCGCCGTCGACCAGCTCGCGCAGATGATGCGATCGGAGCCATGGTTCTGGCTCGGGCTTTCCCCAGAGGGCACGCGGCGTCACACGGACTACATTCGGTCGGGCTTCTACCATCTGGCGCTGAAGCTCGACCTCCCCGTGGCGCTCGCCTACATCGACTACCGGACCCGCGAGATCGGAGTGGCCGAGTTCGTTCGCATGAGCGGCGACCAGGCGCGCGACCTCGAAATGATGCGGCGGTTCTACGCCGGCAAAGTGGGGCGCTTCCCGGAAAAGGCCAGCACCATCGCCTTCCGGCCCTCGGAGACCGGTACCCGGTGAGTCGCTTCGTCCTTGCCGCCCTTCTCCTGGCCGTCGCTTCGGCGGGCGAGACCCACGCCCAGGATTTCGAGCGCGAATCGCGCTGGCGCGCGGAGGTCGTTCCGGGACTGGTCGCGGGTGACGCGGTGGACATTCCCGGCCCCGGAGGCCGCGCCTTCCTCGGGCTGCTGACCGAGCATGCGACCGATCCGGCGAAGACGACGTTGCTCGTGATCGTGCACGGCATCGGCGTGCATCCGGACCACGGCATCATCGGCAAGCTGCGGATGGACCTCGCGGACAAGGGCTTCGCGACGCTCGCCATCCAGATGCCCGTGCTCGCGAGCGACGCGCCGGCGGACCACTACGACCCGCTGTTCGCGAACGCGGCCGAACGCATCGCGAGCGCTGCGGCGTGGGCCCGGAGCAAGGGCTACCGGGACCTCGTGCTCGTCTCGCACAGCCTAGGGAGCCGGATGTCGAATGCCTACTTCGACCGAACGCGGGCGCCGGACTTTCGCGCGTGGACCGCGCTCGGGCTGGGAGCGCCCTTCTCGTCGAAGTTCGCGAATGCACCGCCCCTGCCCGTGCTCGACGTCTACGGGGAGCGAGACCTCGATCCGGTGCTGAAGAGCGCACCGGCACGTGAGCGCATCGTGAACGCGAGCGGCGGACGGCAGCAGCGCATCGCGGGCGCCGACCACTTCTACGCCGGCCGGGAAGCCGAACTCGCTTCGCTGATCGCGGACCACGCCCGGCGCAAATGAAAACGGCGGCGCCGAAGCGCCGCCGTTTGCACCGCCTGAACCGGCGGCCGGACCGCGAATCGCGGCCGAGCCGGCCCGCCAGCCCCGATCAGGTCAGCATGTCCGCCCAGATCGTCTTCGCCCATCCGTCCGCGTACGCGCCTTCGAGCGCCCACGACGCGCGGTCCTGCGAGGAGATGCCGCCGGAGCCCGCGACGGTCTCCATCGTCTTCTTCTCCGGGACCCACTGGTGGACGCTGGCGACGTGCACCGCGTTCTTGTCGTCGACAAAGCTGTAGCAGGTGTTCGCCATCATCGGAGGCACGGCGGCGCGACCGCTCATCAGTTCGACGATCGCCGCGGCAGCCGCCTTGCCGTGCTGGTTTGCCATGTGTCCGGACTTCGGCATCGCAGGCGCGGGCAGGGTCGCGTCCCCCAGCACATGCACGTCCTTCACCTTGACGGACTCCATCGTGGTCCAGTTGACCTCGCACCAGCGGTTGTTCGCCGTGATCAGCCCCGC
Source organism: uncultured Burkholderiaceae bacterium (assembly GCA_964353935.1). Lineage (GTDB taxonomy): Bacteria > Pseudomonadota > Gammaproteobacteria > Burkholderiales > Burkholderiaceae_F > JAOUJD01. The sequence continues at coordinate 25,365 of CAYGXL010000006.1, forward strand.
GTCGCGGGCGATGTTGGCCGCGCGCTGGTGCGGGATGTAGTTGACGATGTCGCCGCGCACCTTGTCGCCGAGTTCCGTCATGACCGCGCTGCCCTTCAGGTCGAGCTCGGTGACCGGCGCTCCGGGGCGGTACTCGACGATGCCCTTGTAGTCCTCGCTGAAGACACGCGTGAACAGCGGCTTCTTCGACACCATGTCCGGGTTGCCGTCGAGCACGATCAGCTTGCTCTTCGGCTTGGCCTGCTTCATGTACCACGCGATCTGGCACGCCCGCTCGTACGGTCCCGGCGGGCAGCGGTACGGCGCAAGCGGGATGCTCATCACGACCACGCCGCCGTCCTTCATGTCCGTCAGTTGCTTGCGCAACGCCACGGTCTGCGGGCCCGCCTTCCACGCGTGCAGCACCGTGCCTTCGGCGCCTGCGGACCAGCCCTGCAGGCGTTCGTACATGAACTCGATGCCCGGCGAGACCACGAGGCGGTCGTAAGGCAGCGATCCGCCCGACGCGAGCCTGACCTGCTTCTTGTCCGCGTCGATCGCGGTCACCGAGTCGCGGACGCGCTTGACGCCGTGCTTGTCGAGGCCGGCGAAGCTGACCGTGATGTCCGCCATCGCCCTGCTGCCGCCGATCACGAGGTTCGAGATCGGGCACGAGATGAAGGCCTCGTTCGGGTCGACCAGCGTGACTTCGATCGTGCCCTCCGACCAGAGCCTCAGGTACTTGGCCGCCGTCAGGCCGCCGTAGCCGGCGCCGACGACGACGACGCGGCCGATCGTCGGCTTGCTTTCCATCGAGGCGCAGGCCGACAGCGTGGTGACCGTCGCGCCCGCGGACAGCGCCTTGAGCACGTCCCTGCGCGTGTAGTTCAGCTTGTTCATCGTGCTCCCCTCAGCGCGCCGGCTTCTGCCGCGACAGGTGATCGGCGATCAGCTCGACCTGCTGATCGGAGTAGCCCTTGGCCAGCTGGTGCATGATCGTCGCGGGGCGCTTGCCGTCGCGAAACGCCTTCATTTGTTCGACGATGTAGGTCTTCTGCTGGCCTGCGAGCGACGGCATCGCGCCCTGGGCGTTTCCGGTCGTTCCGTGGCAGTTCGCGCAATTGGCCGCCAGGTAGCGCGCGGCACGCGCATTCGCGTCCGCATCCTGCGCGTGCGCCCATCCGGTGAACATGCCCAGGGCGGCCAGGACGGCCGCCTTCGATCTTGTCGTCATGTGGTCTCCTTGTAAAACGAATCTCGCACAGGCACAGCATAGGCACAAAAAAGCCCGCGCATGCGCGGGCGATTCTGTACGAACTGGCACAGGCGTCAACCGCCGTCTGCGATTGCACGGGCAGCCATCACATGAGGCGAGTTCAGTCCGACAGGACCGGCTCGGCCGGTTCCCGGCGCGGCGCGTCGCCGCTGTCGCTCGGCGGGAAATCCAGCTTGACCTCGCCCTTGTCGTCCACATCGACGTCGACCCGCCCGCCACTGACCAGCTTGCCGAACAGAAGCTCGTCCGCCAGCGCGCGGCGGATCGTGTCCTGGATCAGCCGGGCCATCGGCCGTGCGCCCATCACGGGGTCGAAGCCTTTCGATGCGAGGTGCTTGCGCAGGGCATCGGTGAACGTGATGTCGACCTTCTTCTCGTGCAACTGGTCTTCGAGCTGCATCAGGAACTTGTCGACCACCCGCAGGATGACCTCCTCGTCCAGCGCCTTGAAGCTGATGATCGCGTCGAGCCGGTTGCGGAACTCGGGGGTGAACATCCGCTTGATGTCGGCCATCTCGTCGCCCGCCTCACGGGCATTCGAGAACCCGATCGAGCGGCGCTGCAGCATCTCGGCGCCCGCATTCGTCGTCATGATGACGATGATGTTGCGGAAGTCGGCCTTGCGGCCGTTGTTGTCGGTCAGCGTGCCGTGGTCCATCACCTGCAGCAGGATATTGAAGATGTCCGGGTGGGCCTTCTCGATCTCGTCGAGCAGCAGCACGGCGTGCGGCTTCTTGCTGATCGCTTCGGTCAGCAACCCGCCCTGGTCGAATCCGACGTAGCCGGGCGGCGCGCCGATCAGCCGGCTGACCGCGTGGCGCTCCATGTACTCGGACATGTCGAAGCGGAGCAGCTCGATGCCGAGCGTGAACGCAAGCTGCTTCGCGACCTCGGTCTTGCCTACGCCGGTCGGTCCCGAGAACAGGAAGGAACCGATCGGCTTGTCCGGTTTGCCGAGGCCGGAGCGCGCCATCTTGATGGCGGCCGACAGGGCGTCGATGGCCGGGTCCTGGCCGAAGACGACGTTCTTCAGGTTGCGGTCCAGGCTCTTCAGCTGGGCGCGGTCGTCGCTCGATACGGTCTGCGGCGGAATGCGCGCGATCTTGGCGATGATCTCCTCGACCTCGGCCTTGCCGATCGTCTTCTTCTGCCTCGACTTCGGCAGGATGCGCTGTGCAGCTCCGGCCTCGTCGATCACGTCGATCGCCTTGTCGGGCAGGTGCCGGTCGTTGATGAACTTCGCCGACAGTTCAGCCGCCGCAGTGATCGCGCCGGACGAGTACTTGACGCCGTGGTGTTCCTCGAAGCGGGACTTGAGTCCCTTCAGGATCTCGATCGTCTGCGCGATGGTCGGCTCGACCACGTCGATCTTCTGGAAGCGCCGGGACAGCGCGTGGTCCTTCTCGAAGATGCCGCGGTACTCGTTGTAGGTCGTGGCACCGATGCACTTCAGCTGGCCGCTCGCCAGCGCCGGCTTCAGCAGGTTCGACGCGTCGAGCGTCCCGCCGGAAGCGGATCCGGCGCCGATCAGCGTGTGGATCTCGTCGATGAAGAGGATCGCGGCCGCGTTGGCCTTCAGCTGCTTGAGGACGGCCTTCAGGCGCTGCTCGAAGTCGCCCCGGTACTTGGTGCCGGCCAGCAGGGCGCCCATGTCGAGCGAATAGACACTCGACTTCTCGAGGATTTCCGGCACATCGCCCTTGACGATGCGCCACGCCAGGCCTTCGGCGATGGCGGTCTTGCCCACGCCGGCCTCTCCGACCAGCAGGGGGTTGTTCTTGCGGCGGCGGCAGAGGATCTGGATCACGCGCTCGACTTCGGGCTCGCGACCGATCAGCGGATCGATCTTGCCGTCTTTCGCGAGCGCGTTCAGGTTCTGCGTGTACTGCTCCAGCGGGGACGGCTGCTCCTTGCCGTCGGCGTCCTGCGCTTCTTCGCCCGCCGCGGGCTTGGCCTTGTCTTCGGCCTGACCGGACTTGGTGATCCCGTGCGAAATGAAATTGACGACGTCGAGCCGGGTCACGCCCTGCTGGTGCAGGTAATACACAGCGTGCGAATCCTTCTCGCCGAAGATGGCGACCAGCACGTTGGCGCCGGTGACTTCCTTCTTGCCGTTGCTGGTGCTCTGCACGTGCATGATGGCGCGCTGGATCACCCGCTGGAAACCGAGCGTCGGCTGGGTGTCCGCTTCGGAGTTCGGCGGCAGGATCGGCGTGTTGTCGGCAATGAAATTCTGCAGATTCTTGCGCAGGTCCTCGATGTTGCATGCGCACGCGCGCAGCACTTCCGCGGCCGACGGATTGTCGAGCAGCGCGAGCAACAGGTGCTCGACGGTGATGAATTCGTGTCGGGCCTGACGGGCTTCCACAAACGCCATGTGCAGGCTGACTTCGAGTTCCTGGGCGATCATGCTTCCTCCATCACGCACTGCAGCGGATGCTGGTGTTGGCGTGAATAACTGCAGACTTGCTCAACCTTCGTCGCTGCGATGTCCCGGGGATAGACGCCGCAGACACCGCGTCCCTCGTGATGAACCTTCAGCATGATCTGGGTTGCTTGCTCCCTCCCTTTGCCGAAGAACTTCTGCAGAACGCCGACCACGAATTCCATCGGCGTGAAATCGTCGTTCAGCAGCACCACCTGGTACATCGGGGGCGGCTTGACGCGAGAAGCCTGCTTCTCGACAACGGTGCCTTCGTCAGACCGCTCGCTCATCTGGCCGCATTCTATTCAACCCGACCACCCGAAACGGGATACAAATTGCGTGCCAATCATACGGTAAATCAGCACGCGAACCGCCGATTTCAAGCGTGCAGGCAACACTCCGCCAAGACTGGAAACGTCTCTGAAAATCGCGCCGAGTCCGCGCCTGAACCCTACGTCGTTTAACTCCCGGCAGGCCCGCGGCGATGACAGCCGGCCGTCCCTTCCTTTGGCGTGGCGACAACGCGAGGAGCGGGCGCCCCGTCCCGGGGCTTGACCATGCGCATTTTTACTCGAACAATCCGGCCGTCCTGACCGGGGCTCTCGCGACCCCGCGACGGATGCGCATCGAACAGAATCGAACAGCATGCGCGGTTGGGTGGACTCGGATGGGCGCTGCGTTGCGCAAGAAGTTCGGGCCGCTCGTTCATACGAGGAAGGATGAGGGTATGGCAACAGGTACGGTCAAATGGTTCAACGACGCCAAGGGCTTCGGGTTCATCACGCCGGATGACGGCGGAGAAGACCTCTTTGCTCATTTTTCGGCGATCCAGATGAATGGCTTCAAGACGCTCAAGGAGGGGCAGAAGGTGCAGTTCGATGTCGTGCAAGGCCCGAAGGGCAAGCAGGCTTCGAACATCCAGAACGGTTGATCGGCACCGGCCACAGAAAACCCCGCCTCGGCGGGGTTTTTTGTGTCCAGTCCTCGTGTACGCGACCCCTGCGGGGTCGCACGTGCACTCGGACTGCTCGATTAGTCGGTCGGTCTTCGGGCGGCCGGGCGACCGACCAATTCCCAAAGGCAGCGCACCCCTCCCCGAGACATTGCGCCGACGTGGTGCATGAGCGCTGCCCTCCCCGCCCGGCGGGGAGGGAGGGGTGGGATGCCGCAAACCCTCCCGCGGGGCGGGAGGGTCAGGGTGGGTGCGCCGGGGTTGTACCTGGGTCGAGCGCCGAGCCGCCTCAAGCTCGACCCACACAACAAAGCGCGAGCGCAGCTCGCGTGGCGCCGAGGGTGCACGTGCGATCCGCGCAGCGGATCGCGTACACCCGAGGCGAGGGCATCACATGTGGTCGATCATCACCTGCCCGAACCCCGAGCAGCTGACCTGCGTTGCACCTTCCATCAGCCGGGCGAAGTCGTACGTGACCTTCTTGCTGAGGATGGACTTTTCCATCGACTTGATCACGAGGTCCGCGGCCTCGACCCACCCCATGTGCCGGAGCATCATCTCGGCCGAGAGGATCTCGGAACCCGGGTTGACGTAGTCCTTTCCTGCGTACTTCGGCGCCGTGCCGTGTGTCGCCTCGAACATCGCGATGGAGTCGGACAGGTTGGCGCCCGGGGCGATGCCGATGCCGCCGACCTGTGCGGCCAGCGCGTCGGAGATGTAGTCGCCGTTCAGGTTCATGGTGGCGATGACGTCGTACTCCGCCGGACGCAGCAGGATCTGCTGCAGGAACGCGTCTGCGATGACGTCCTTGATCACGATGTCGCCGTGCGCCGCCTTGATCTTCATCCACGGCCCGCCATCGAGGAGTTCGGCGCCGAACTCCCGCTGCGCCAGCGCATAACCCCACTTGGCGAACGCGCCCTCCGTGAACTTCATGATGTTGCCCTTGTGCACGAAGGTCAGGCTCTTGCGCTTGTTGACGATCGTGTACTGCAGGGCCTTGCGGACCAGGCGCTCCGTGCCTTCGCGTGAAATGGGCTTGATGCCGATGCCGGACGTCGCCGGGAACCGGATCTTCTTGACGCCCATTTCCTTCTGCAGGAATTCGATGACCTTGCGGGCCTTGTCGGTTTCGGCTTCGTACTCGATGCCGGCGTAGATGTCTTCCGAGTTCTCGCGGAAGATCACCATGTTGGTCTTCTCGGGCGCCTTGACCGGGCTCGGCACGCCCTTGAAGTACTGGATCGGGCGCAGGCAGACGTAGAGATCGAGTTCCTGGCGCAACGCGACGTTGATCGAACGGATACCGCCACCGACCGGCGTCGTCAGGGGGCCCTTGATCGATACGACGTAATCGCGCAGGACCTGCAGCGTCTCTTCGGGCAGCCAGACGTCGGGGCCGTACACCTTGGTCGACTTCTCGCCGGCATAGACCTCCATCCAGACAATCTTCTTCTTGCCGCCATACGCCTTGGCCACGGCGGCATCGACTACCTTGATCATCACGGGCGTGATGTCGAACCCGGTGCCGTCGCCTTCGATGTAGGGAATGATCGGCTGGTCGGGGACGTTCAGCGTGAAGTCCTTGTTGACCGTGATCTTCTGCCCGGTGGTGGGCACCTTGATGTGCTGGTACATCGCGTCTCCGTGCGGGGTGGTGTCCAGGAACAGAGCTCGGCGGCGTTCGCCGGCCGGCCCCTCTTCTCTTCTCGCCTCTGAGCCCGGAAGTTTACCCGCCGCGCTCCGCCCGCCATGCGCTGTGTCAACCCTGCCGCGACACAAGGCGTTGTTGAGTGCGGCCGTCACCGGACGACGCGCGGGACCGGCGGCCCCCCGGCTCGGGGCCGCGGCTCTGCTCTGTAAAGTTCCGACCTCGCTCCGACTTCTGCCTTCAATGCTCGCCATGCACCAGACACTCCGCCCGGTGGTCCTGCTAGCCGCTGCCGCAGCCGCCCTCCTTGCGAGCATGTCCGGCCCGGCAGGCGCACAGGCCCGGGCTCAGCCCGCGTTGCCGACCGTGAAGCTGACGGCGGGCATCCACGTGATCACCGCCGAGGCGGCCACGACCATTCAGTCGCGAGCGATCGGACTGATGCACCGCGAGCGGCTGGCTCCGAACAGCGGCATGCTGTTCGTGTTCGAGGACAAGTCACAGCAGTGCTTCTGGATGCGCAACACGATCGTGCCGTTGACGATCGCCTTCATCGAGGATGACGGCACCATCCTCCAGTTCGCGGACATGGCGCCGAAGAGCGAGGCCAGCCACTGCTCGCAGAAGCCGGTGCGCTACGCGCTCGAAATGGAGCAGGGGTGGTTCGGCAAGCGCGGCATCGTGCCGGGCGCCAGGATCGGCGGGCTGCCGACTGCCTCCAGATGAAGAAAAGGGCCGCGTGCGCGGCCCTCTCGTTCGAGCAGCAATCGCTCAGGCGAAGTTGCGAGCCGCGAACTCCCAGTTGACCAGGCTCGCCAGGAACGTCTCGACGAACTTCGGCCGTGCATTCCTGTAATCGACGTAGTACGCGTGCTCCCAGACGTCGACCGTCAGCAGCGGCTTGTCGGCAGTCGTGAGCGGCGTGGCGGCGTTGCTCGTGTTCACGATGTCAACCGAGCCGTCGGGCTTCTTCACCAGCCAGGTCCAGCCCGAGCCGAAGTTTCCGACCGCGCTCTTCGTGAACGCCTCCTTGAAGGCGGCGTACGAGCCCCACTTCTTCGCGATGGCGTCGGCCAGCGGGCCGGCCGGCTCCCCGCCGCCGGCGGGCTTCATGCAGTTCCAGAAGAAGCTGTGGTTCCAGACCTGGGCCGCGTTGTTGAACACTCCACCCGACGAACGCCGGATGATGTCGTCGAGCGGCATGTTCTCGAACTCGTTGCCCTTGATCAGGTTGTTCAGGTTCGTGACGTACGCCTGATGATGCTTGCCGTGGTGAAACTCGAACGTCTCGCGTGACATGTGCGGTGCCAGCGCATCCATCGCGTACGGCAACGGGGGCAGCGTGTGTTCCATGAGGTTCCTCGTGGATGGGAAGGCAGGAGGGGAGGCGATTCTATCTCCCCGGCCGCGTCCGTCCGGGTCAGCCCTTCCCGCCGTCGGTGGAATCCCCGGTCGGCAACGCCTGTACCCGGACGTCGGCCGCTCCGCGCGCGAAGCGCAGGCGCAGAGAATCTCCGACCGCCAGCCTGGCGGCATCCGTGACGACCTTGCCGTCGGGCGCCAGCGCCATCGCATAGCCCCGCTTCAGCACGGCGAGGGGATCGAGCGCCTCCAACCTCCCGGCGAGCACCGCGAGTCGCGTGGCTCCCGCGTGCCGACGGCGTGCCACCTGGGTTGCGAGCCGGGCGATGGATTCGCCGGGCGCGCCCCTCCCGGATGTGAGACGCAAGCGGAGCAGCACTTCCCGCTGCCGGCCCAGCGCGAGCCGTCGCCCGGCGAGCAACTGGAGCATGGCCCCGCGAACCCGCATGCACAGCGCGCCCGCGCGCGCGTCGAGCGCGGCGAGCGGCGCGCGCGGCGTGGCCAGCGAGCGTTGCGCATAGTCCAGCCGCTGCGACGCCCTCTGCAACGCATGCGACAGGCCGCGCCCCAGGTGCCGGAGGCGATTCATCGTTTCGCCGAGCAAGGCATCTCCTGCGGGTGCAACGAGCTCGGCCGCTGCGGTCGGCGTCGGCGCACGGAGGTCAGCGGCGAAGTCGGCGATGGTGATGTCGCTTTCATGGCCGACCCCGACCACGACCGGCAGCCCCGATGCACGGATCGCGCGGGCCACCGATTCCTCGTTGAACGCCCAGAGGTCCTCGAGGGACCCGCCACCGCGAACGAGCAGGACCGCATCGACTTCTGCGCGTTCCGAAACCGTGGCCAGCATCGCGGCGATCCGCTGGCCCGCGCCGGCACCCTGGACCGGAACCGGATAGACGACAACCGATGCGTACGGGGCGCGGCGGGCCAGGCATGTCAGCACGTCGCGCAGCGCCGCCGCCTGCAGGGACGTGATGACACCGATGCGTCGCGGAACCCCGGGCAGGGGCCGCTTGGCCTTCGTGTCGAAGAGTCCCTCTGCCGCGAGTTTTGCCTTGAGCCGCAGGAACTCTTCGAACAGTCGACCCTGTCCGGCCCGCTGCATCGACTCGATGCCCAGTTGGAACTCACCCCGCGCTTCGTAAAGCGACACCACCGCCGAAACCTCGACCTCGTCGCCGTCGCGCGGCACCCAGTTCAGCAGCTGGTTGCGGCCGCGAAACATCACGCATCGCACCTGTGCCTGGTCGTCCTTGAGGACGAAGTACCAATGCCCGCTCGCCGCGCGGGTGAGGTTGGCGAGCTCGCCCAGCACTCGAACCAGGGGAAAGCTGCGCTCCAGCAGTCCTGCAACCGCGCGGTTCAGCGCGGACACCGTCAGCGGACCCCGCGTCGATGCTGGTTCGGCGCCCCGAAAGTCAAGCGCCATGCGGGTTTCCGGGCCGAACCTGTCCACAAATGCAGGCGCGGCGCGGAATTCCGGGCGTTCCCGCCTTCTCGTGAGGAGATTTATTCATAAGCCTTTGAAAAACAAAGCAAACATTTGTTGCTCAGGACGTGTGCAAGCGGTACAAACCAAATTGCAACAAGGGTTTAGGCAATCTCCGGGCCAGTTCTCCACATACTTGTCCACAGACTTTGTGGAAACTTGCTTGCACCGGCCTTCGCCCACTACAGTTCCCGCTTTTCGCGTCCCTTCGGCGCAAAGAGGTCTACCCCGTTGCTTGCCATCATCATCGAGCTTGGCTGGCCCATCTGGCCGCTGATGCTCGCTTCAGTCCTCGCCCTCGCGCTGATCATCGAGCGGAGCTTTGCGTTGCGGCGCGAAACGATCTTACCGGCGGCCCTGCTGTCCGAGGTGGTCGCCTCGTGGAACAAGCGCCAGATGTCGCCGAAGGCGATCGCGGATCTCGAGCAGAACTCGCCGCTCGGGCGCGTGCTGGCGGCAGCGCTGCGCAACGACCATGCGACGCGTGAGGGAGCGAAGCAGCAGGTGGAAGCCGCCGGCGCGGTCGTCGCGAACCGGCTGAGCAAGAACCTGACGCTGCTCGGCTCGATCGGATCGATCGCCCCGTTGCTGGGATTGTTCGGCACCGTCGTCGGGATGATCGCGATCTTCGCCTCGCAGCAAGCCGGTTCGAACCCGCAGGAACTGGCACGTGGCATCTCGATCGCGCTGTACTGCACGGCGTTCGGGATCATCGTCGCCGTGCCGGCCGTGCTGATGTACCGCCACTATCGCCGACTGGTCGACGACTATCTGGTCGACATGGAAGAGCAGTCCGAGCGGCTGCTCGAACTGGTCTACGACACGGGCAGGAGAGGCTGATGCGTTTCCGTCGTCCGGTGCACGAAGAACCGGAAGTCAACCTGATCCCGCTGATCGATGTCCTGCTGATCGTCCTGATCTTCCTGGCCATCAGCACCACCTACTCGAAGTTCACCGAACTCAAGATCGAACTGCCGACGGCCGACGCGACCCAGCCGGCGGTGCGCCCGAATGAAATCAACGTGGCCGTGACAGCCGACGGCCGCTATGCGCTCGAGCGGAAGCTGATCGGCTCGCTCGACGTCCAGGAGTTCGCGGCGCTGCTGCAGCGAGCCGCGCAGGGCAAGGAAGCGCCGCTCGTCATCATCAATGCCGACGCGCAGGCCCCGCATCAATCCGTCATCAGCGTGATGGAAGCCGCGCGGCTCGCCGGCATCGTCCGCATCAGCTTCGCGACCCAGAAGACGAGCGGCGCGCGGCGCTGAGGCCGTCCGGATGGCGTCGGCGCGCACCCGGCTGCAACTCACGCTGGTCGAAGTCTGGCAAAGGCGCGGGCCGATCGCGTGGCTCCTGTCGCCGCTGTCGGTGCTGCATTACCTTGGCTACAGCGCGCGCCGCGCGCTTTACGCCCTCTCGATCCTGCGCCAGGTCAGGCTCGATGTCCCCGTTATCGTCATCGGCAACCTGTACGTCGGCGGTACCGGCAAGACGCCCCTCACGATCGAGCTCGTGCGCGCTCTCGCCTCCAGGGGATGGCATCCCGGCATCGTGTCGAGAGGCTATGGAGGGGCCGGTGCCGCGGCACGCATGGTGCGGCCGGATGACACGGCCCGGGAGGTCGGCGACGAACCGCTGCTGATCGCGGTTGCAACGCGGGCTCCCGTTGCGGTAGCCCGGAACCGCGCCAGCGCAGCACAACTGCTTCGTGCCCGGCATCCGGAGTGCAACGTGATCGTCGCGGACGACGGCTTGCAGCACTGGCCCCTGGCACGCGACATGGAGATCGCACTGCTGCATTACCGGGGCCTCGGCAACGGCTGGCTGCTGCCCGCCGGGCCGCTGCGCGAGCCGCAGGGACGCCTCGACGAGGTCGATGCAATCGTCTGCAACGGCGACATCCCCGCCGTCCGGGCCACGGCGGCGCGGTACGCGATGCGGGCCCGGCTGGGGGAAGCCCGCCCGCTGCAGGACGGATCGACAACGCAGGCGCTGGAGGCGATGGCCGTGGACCAGCAGCGCGAGCGGTTGCGCATCGTCGCCGCGGCAGGCATCGGGATGCCCGACCGCTTCTTCGCAATGCTGCGTGCATCGGGCCTCGTCATCGAGGAATTGCCGCTGGCGGACCACTTCGACTTCGTGGCGAACCCCTTCGCAAGCCTCGCGGCTGACCGCATCCTCATCACGGAGAAGGACGCCGTAAAATGCGTTGCCAACCCGGCCCTTGCCGGCGACGCGCGCCTCTGGGTCGTTCCGCTCGCCACCGAGATCGATCCGCGCCTCGTCGACGCCGTGGCGATGCGCCTGCAGAACCTATCGAGGAGAACCGCGCTTGGACCATCGGCTGCTTGACATCCTGGTGTGCCCGATCTGCAAGGGGCTGCTCGAATATCGCAAGGAGGCGCAGGAACTCATCTGCAAGGCCGACGCACTCGCCTACCCCATCCGCGACGGCATCCCGGTGATGCTCGAGTCCGACGCCCGCAAGGTGGATCCGGCCGAGATCGGCCGCTGATGCCCGCCGGCATCCGATCCGCGTGACCCGCTTCGTCGTCATCGTCCCGGCACGCCTGGCCTCGACACGGCTGCCGCGTAAACCCCTGGCTGACATCGGCGGCCTGCCGATGATCGTTCGAGTCGCCCGGGCGGCAGCGGCGAGCGGTGCCGAACGGGTCGTCGTGGCGGCCGACAGCCCCGAGATCGTCGATGCCTGTTCCGCGCACGGCGTCGAGGCGCTGCTGACGCGCGCCGATCACGCGAGCGGAACCGATCGCCTCGCCGAGGCCGTGGAGCACCTCGGCCTGCCGGACGACGCTCTCGTCGTCAACGTCCAGGGCGACGAGCCGCTGATGCCTGCGGGCGTCGTGCGCCGGGTGGCGGAAGCGCTTGCACAGAGGACCGACTGCGCCATCGCCACCGCCTGCCACCCGCTGCACGACGCGGCCGAGTTCTTCAGCCCGAACGTCGTCAAGGTCGTCACCGATGCGAACGGGCGCGCGCTCTACTTCTCCCGGGCTCCGATCCCGTGGTCGCGCGACGCGTTCGCCGCCGGCCGCGACCACTTGCCGCCCGGACTGCCCGCGCGGCGCCACGTCGGCCTGTACGCGTACCGCGCGGGGTTCCTGCGACGGTTTCCGCAGTTGCCTCCGGCGCCCCTCGAGCAGCACGAGAGCCTCGAGCAGCTGCGCGCGCTCGCGCACGGTTTCGGCATCGCCGTGATCGAATTGGCGGAAGCGCTGCCGCCCGGCGTGGACACGCCGGAGGACCTCGAGCGCGTTCGCGCCCTGCTGCTCCGGTAAGCCCGGCGCACAGGGGACCGGCCGCTACACTGCGCCTCCCCGGCTCCGGAAGCTCCAATGAAACGACTCATCGCAGCGCTGCTCTGCGTCCCTGCACTCGCCCTCGTTTCCCTGTCCGTCGACGCCAAGCCGTTCCGCTGGGCGTCGCAGGGCGATCCGCAGACCGCCGATCCGCACTCCCAGAACGAGAGCCTCACCAACCTCTTCTCGCAGGCCGTGCACGACACGCTCGTCATGCGCGACAACAACCTGAAGCTGGTGCCCGGGCTGGCGACCTCGTGGCAGCAGGTGAATCCCACCACCTGGCGCTTCACCCTGCGCCAGGGCGTGAAGTTCCACGACGGCACTCCGTTCACAGCGGACGACGTGATCTTCACCTGGGAGCGCGCCTCGCACCCGACCTCGCAGCTGCGCCAGTATGCGATCCCGGTCGGGAAGCCCCGCAAGATCGACGACTACACGGTCGAGTTCGTGCAGGACAAGCCGAACCCGGTGACGCTCGAGCACGCGACGACCATCTACGTGATGAGCAAGGCGTGGGCGGCGAAGAACAAGGTCGATCGGCCGTTGGACTTCAAGGGCAAGGAGGAGACGTTCGCGTCGCGCAACGCCAACGGCACGGGACCGTGGATCCTCGTATCGCGGGAGCCGGGCATCCGCACCGTGCTGAAGCGCAACGGCGACTGGTGGGGCTTAAAGGAAGGGCGCGCGCCGGGCAATGTGACCGAAGTGACCTACACGCAGGTGAGCGCCGACGCGACGCGGACGGCGGCGCTGCTGTCCGGGCAGGTCGACTTCGTGCTCGATCCGCCGCCGCAGGATCTTCGCCGACTGGAGGAGAACAAGACCATCAAGGTCGTCCGCGGCCAGGAGAACCGGGTCGTCTTCTTCGGCTTCGACCAGAGCCGCGACGAACTGCTGTACTCCAGCGTCAAGGGCAGGAATCCGTTCAAGGACGTGCGAGTGCGGACCGCCGTCTACCAGGCGATCGACATCGAGGCGATCCGCTCGCGGATCATGCGCAACGCATCGCTGCCCACGGGCGGCATCACGCCGTCGATCCTTGCGTCGAACCCGGAGGCCGAGAAGCGCCTCGCGTACGACCCCGCCCGTGCGAAGCAATTGCTGGCCGAGGCCGGCTATCCGAACGGCTTCGACGTGACACTCGACTGCCCCAACAACCGCTACATCAACGACGAGGAGATCTGCCTCGCGGTCGCCGCGATGCTGGCGAAGATCGGCATCCAGACGAAGGTGACGACGATGCCGCGGGCCACCTACTTCCCCAAGCTGGAGAAGTTCGACACGAGCATGTACATGCTGGGCTGGGGCGGCGCGATCACCGACGCGCAGACGATGCTGTCGCCGGTGCTGCGGTCGCCGGATCCGAAGACAGGCAACGGCTCGTTCAACTACGGCCGCTACGTCAACCCGAAGCTCGACGCGCTGATCGACGCCGCCGCCGTGGAGCCGAGCGTCGAGAAACGGCTCGAGATCATCCGGCAGGCGCTGGCCGAGCACAACGCGCAGGTGCACCACGTCCCGCTGCACCGGCAGATGATCCCGTGGGCGATGCGCAGCAACGTCACCGTCGTGCATCGGGCCGACAACGCTCCGGGCCTGGAGTGGATCACGGTCGATTGACCGGGCAGCGCCGTGCCCGACACCCTCATCAAGGGAGCGGCCGGACGCGCGGAAGCGGGTAGAATCCGCCGGTTTGACGACAGGCCCTCGCTGGCCGGTCGACACAAGACCAGCAAAGGCGGAGGCGGGGGATGCGACTCATACTGCTCGGGCCACCGGGTGCCGGCAAAGGCACGCAGGCCGCTTTCATCAAGGAACGCTACGGCATTCCGCAGATCTCCACCGGTGACATGCTGCGAGCCGCCGTCAAGGCCGGCACGCCCCTCGGCATCGCCGCCAGGAAGGTGATGGACGCGGGCGGGCTGGTCTCCGACGACATCATCATCGGGCTCGTCAAGGACCGCCTGCGAGAGCCGGACACGGCCAACGGATACCTGTTCGACGGCTTCCCGCGCACGATCCCGCAGGCCGACGCGATGAAGCAGGCCGGGGTGACGATCGATGTCGTCCTGGAAATCGATGTCCCGGACGCCGACATCGTCGAGCGCATGAGCGGACGCCGCGTGCACCCCGGCAGCGGCCGCACCTATCACGTGCGCTTCAATCCGCCGAAGGCCGAAGGCAGGGACGACCTCACTGGCGAGCCGCTGATCCAGCGCGACGACGACAAGGAAGAAACCGTCCGCAAGCGGCTCGAGGTCTACCACGGCCAGACCCGCGCCCTCGTCGCGTACTACTCCGACTGGGCACGGATCGGGCAGAGCGGCGCGCCGGGCTACCGCAAGATCTCGGGCGTGGGGTCAGTCGACGAAATCAGGCAGCGCGCGTTCGACGCGCTGTCGCAGTAAACCCGTTTCAGTGCATTTGAACGTCACGCTTCAACGATAAGGAGAAAGTCATGTCTGGATTGGCGCTCGCCCTGCTCTGCGGCCTCGCGGCCGTGGTCTTCGGCGCGTGGTCGATCTCCTGGATTCTTAAGCAGCCCGCGGGGAACGCGCGCATGCAGGAGATCGCCGCCGCCGTGCAAACAGGCGCTCAGGCCTACCTGAACCGCCAGTACCGAACCATCGCCATCGTCGGTGTGGTGCTCGCGATCATCATCGCGGTCGTCCCGCAGCTCGGGCTGTGGACCGCGCTCGGCTTCGTGCTGGGCGCCGTGCTGTCGGGCGCCGCGGGCTATGTCGGCATGAACGTGTCCGTTCGCGCGAACGTCCGCACGGCCCAGGCCGCGACGCTGGGACTCAACCCGGCGCTCAACATCGCCTTCCGCGGCGGCGCCATCACCGGCCTGCTGGTCGTCGGCCTCGGCCTGCTCGGCGTCACGGGCTTCTACATGCTGCTGAAAGCCACGCATGTGGGCGTCTCGACGCGCGAACTTCTGCACCCGATGATCGGCTTCGCGTTCGGCGCATCGCTGATCTCGATCTTCGCGCGACTCGGCGGCGGCATCTTCACCAAGGGCGCGGACGTCGGCGCCGACCTCGTCGGCAAGGTCGAGGCGGGCATTCCTGAAGACGACCCGCGCAACCCGGCCGTGATCGCCGACAACGTCGGCGACAACGTCGGCGACTGCGCCGGCATGGCCGCGGACCTGTTCGAGACATTCGCCGTGACCGTCATCGCCACCATGCTCATCGGCGGCATCGTGTTCAAGGGCCCGACCGACGCCGGCATCATCTATCCGCTGGTGATCTCCGGCGTGTCGATCCTGGCGTCGATCGTCGGCTGCATGTTCGTGAAGGCCCGCGAAGGCGGGAAGATCATGAACGCCCTGTACCGCGGCCTGCTGGTCGCCGGTGCGATCTCGCTGGTGCTGTTCTACCCGGTGACGAACTGGATCCTCGGCCCCGTCGCCGCCTCGGCCAACGTCACCGTGATGAACCTGTACCTGGCCGCCGTCGTCGGCCTCGTGCTGACCGCCGCACTGGTCTACATCACCGAGTACTACACGGGAACGCAGTTCGCGCCGGTGAAGTACGTCGCGCAGGCGTCCACGACGGGCCATGCGACGAACATCATCGCCGGCATCGCCGTGTCGCTGAAGGCCTGCGCGTGGCCCGTGCTGGCGATCTCGGCCGCCATCCTCGCTTCGCACTGGCTTGCAGGCCTGTACGGCATCGCGGTCGCCGCGACCTCGATGCTGTCGATGACCGGCATCATCGTCGCGCTCGACGCCTACGGCCCGATCACGG
>CAYGXL010000007.1:0-35712 GCA_964353935.1 uncultured Burkholderiaceae bacterium
CTGGGCGAGGTCCTCGATCGAATAGATGTCGTGGTGCGGCGGGGGCGAGATGAGCCCCACGCCCGGCACCGAGAAGCGCAGCTTCGCGATGTACTCGCTGACCTTGTGGCCCGGAAGCTGGCCGCCTTCTCCGGGCTTGGCGCCCTGCGCCATCTTGATCTGGATCTGGTCGGCGCTGACCAGGTACTCGGTCGTCACGCCGAAGCGCCCCGATGCGACCTGCTTGATCTTGCTGCGCAGCGAGTCGCCTTCCTTCAGCGGGATGTCGGCGACGACACGGTCCGCGCCGAGCACGCTGGCCAGCGTGTCGCCGTTGCGGATCGGAATGCCGCGCAGTTCCTGCTGGTAGCGGCGCTCGTCCTCGCCGCCCTCTCCGGTGTTGCTCTTGCCGCCCAGCCGGTTCATCGCGATCGCGAGCGTCGAGTGCGCCTCGGTCGAGATCGAGCCGAGCGACATCGCGCCGGTGGCGAAGCGCTTGACGATGTCCCTCGCCGGCTCGACCTCGTCGAGCGGGATCGCCTTCTTCGGATCGATCCGGAACTCGAACAGGCCGCGCAGCGTCATGTGGCGCCGGCCCTGGTCGTTGATGATCTGCGCGTACTCCTTGTACGTCTGGTAGGAACTGGCGCGGGTGGAGTGCTGCAGCTTGGCGATGGCGTCCGGCGTCCACATGTGCTCCTCGCCACGGACGCGCCACTGATAGTCGCCGCCGGCATCGAGCATGGTGGCGAGCACCGGGTCGTCGGAGAACGCGGCGCGGTGAGCGCGCACGGCCTCTTCCATCACCTCGAACAAGCCCATCCCGCCGACGTTGCTCGCGGTGCCGCGGAAGTACTTGTCGACGAGGTCGCGGTTCAGGCCGACCGCCTCGAAGATCTGGGCCCCGCAGTACGACATGTACGTGCTGATGCCCATCTTCGACATGACCTTGTTCAGGCCCTTGCCGACCGCCTTCACGTAGTTCTTGATCGCCTTGTCGGCGTCGGCGCCGTGCAGAGCGATCAGCGTCTCCAGCGCAAGGTACGGATGGACGGCCTCGGCGCCGTAGCCGGCGAGCAAGGCGAAGTGATGCACCTCCCGCACCGAGCCGGTCTCCACCACGAGGCCGGTCGACGTCCGCAGGCCCTCGGCGATCAGGTGCTGGTGGACGGCGCTCGTCGCCAGCAGCGCGGGGATCGCCACGTGCCCGGCGTCGAGCGAGCGGTCGGTGACGATCAGGATGTTGTATCCCGCCTTCACCGCATCGACGGCCTGCGCGCACAGCGACGCGAGGCGCGCCTCGACGCCTTCCTTGCCCCAGGCGAGCGGGTAGCAGACGTCGAGCTCGAACGACCTGAACTTGTTCGACGAGTAGTTCTCGATCGAACGCATCTTCGCCATGTCCTTGAAGTCGAGCACGGGCTGGCTGACCTCGAGGCGCATCGGCGGGTTGATGTTGTTGATGTCGAGCAGGTTGGGCTTGGGCCCGATGAAGCTCACCAGCGACATCACCATCTGCTCGCGGATCGGATCGATCGGCGGGTTCGTGACCTGCGCGAACAGCTGCTTGAAGTAGTTGTAGAGCGGCTTGGTCTTGTTCGACAGCACGGGCAGCGCGCTGTCGTTGCCCATCGAGCCGATCGCCTCCTCGCCGTGCAGCGCCATCGGCTCCATCAGCAGCTTGACCTCCTCCTGCGTGTAGCCGAACGCCTGCTGGCGGTCGAGCAGCGGCACGTCGATGCGCGCGGCCGACGACGGCTTCTCGCCGGCCCCGGCGGGCAGGTCATCGAGCTTGATGCGGATGCGCCTGATCCACTCCTTGTACGGCTTGCTGGCGGCGAGCTGCTGCTTCAGCTCCGCGTCGTCGATGATGCGACCCTGCTCGGTGTCGATCAGGAACATCTTGCCGGGCTGCAGGCGCCACTTCTTGAGGATGCGGCTCTCGGGGATCGGCAGCACGCCGACCTCGGAGGCCATCACCACCATGTCGTCGTCGGTGATCACATAGCGCGCGGGGCGCAGGCCGTTGCGGTCGAGCGTGGCACCGATCCGGACGCCGTCGGTGAAGGCGATGGCGGCCGGGCCGTCCCACGGTTCCATCATCGCCGCGTGGTACTCGTAGAACGCGCGGCGCGCATCGTCCATCGTCGTGTGCTGCTCCCATGCCTCGGGGATCATCATCATCACGGCGTGCGCGAGCGGATAGCCGCCCATCACCAGCAGTTCGAGCGCGTTGTCGAAGCAGGCGGTGTCGGACTGCCCGTCGTAGATCAGCGGGAAGAGCTTGTTCAGGTCGTCACGCAGCACTGGCGACGACATCACGCCCTCGCGCGCGCGAATCCAGTTGAAGTTGCCCTTCACCGTGTTGATCTCGCCGTTGTGCGCGATCAGGCGGTACGGGTGCGCGAGTTCCCACGCCGGGAACGTGTTGGTCGAGAAGCGCTGGTGCACGAGCGCGATCGCCGACACGACGCGCGGATCGGCGAGATCCGTGTAGTAGCGGCCGACCTGGTCGGCGAGCAGCAGGCCCTTGTAGACCACCGTGCGCGTCGAGATCGACGGCACGAAGTACTCCTTGCCGTGCTTGAGCTTCAGCGCCTGGATCTTGTGGCTGGCGGTCTTGCGGATCACGTAGAGCTTGCGCTCGAGCGCGTCCGGCACCATCACGTCCGGGCCGCGGCCGATGAAGATCTGGCGGATGACCGGCTCGCGATCCTTCACGAGCGGCGACATCGGCATCTCGCGGTCGATCGGCACGTCACGCCAGCCGAGGACCACCTGGCCTTCCGCGCGGACCGTGCGCTCGAGTTCCTGTTCGCACGCCTGCCGCGATGCGTGTTCCCGCGGCAGGAAGATCATTCCGACCCCATACTCGCCGGGCGGCGGCAGCGTGACTCCCTGCTTCGCCAGTTCTTCGCGGTAGTAGGCGTCGGGAATCTGGATCAGGATCCCCGCGCCGTCGCCGCACAGCACGTCGGCGCCCACGGCGCCGCGGTGATCCAGGTTCCGGAGGATCAGCAGCGCCTGCTGGACCAGCCCGTGGCTCGCCCGCCCCTTGATGTGCGCGACGAATCCGACGCCACACGCGTCGTGCTCCTGGCTGGCTGAGTACAGGCCGTTGGCTTCGGCGTGTTGGAGGATATGGGGGTCTGTCATCTCGGCTCCAGTCAGGACACCCTCGCGCAATTTGAGGGGCAACGGATGACTCTACTGCGCCGCACCAACCCGGGCAAGAAGAAAAATCGGGGTCTGACCCCGATTTTTGGCACGGTCGGTAGTAAGGCCTATTTAATCGGGGACAGAGTCAGAGTTCAGCCGGCGCGGGCGGCCTGCCTTGCGGGCCACGGGACGGCGACTCGGGGTCGCCCGGGCCACCGCGGCGGCAGTGCCGAGAAGCCAGCCTCCGTGGGTGGACCGGCGAATCGTCGCAAGTTCGTCATCCGAAGGCCCATGCTCGAACAGATGCCGATAGGCGGCCTGGCGTTCGAACGGCGTGTTGCCAAGGGCCCAGTAGACCGGGTGGTCATTGATCAGGGGGTCGACCGCCCGGCCCACGTGGTGAGCATGGCTCGACCATCGGAACTCAGCCGGTCCGTGCACCAGCCCGGCGCGGACCGGGTTCAGTTCGATGTAGCGCATGCACGCCAGAAAGTAGCGGTCCGCTTCGACGACGGTCGACCGGTAGCGGCCCTCGAACAAGGCGCCGCTCCTCCCGTGCCGGTCGTTGAACCAGCGGACGAAGCGGCGGCCGAGGGACTGAACGACTCGCCCCACGTCTGCCCCGGCCTGAGGAGTGACGAGCAGATGGACGTGGTTCGGCATCAGCACGTAGGCATGGACGGCCAGTCCGACCGGCGCGGCGGTCTCGCGCAGCGCCGACAGGTAGCGCTCGCGGTCCACGTCGTCGACGAAGATCGCACGACGGTCGTTGCCGCGCTGGATCACGTGGTGGGGGAAGCCCGGGATCGTCAACCGGGGAAGCCGGGCCACATCTGCTCCGAAATCGGGGTCTGACCCCGATTCTGCGCTCGTCAGCCTTCGTCGATGGCGAAGAGCCGCTGGTGCTCCTTCATCGCGTAGCGGTCGGTCATGCCGGCGACGTAGTCGGCGATCGCCCGCGCCTTGTCCTCCGCGGCGCGGGCCTGGTGATCGAGGGGAAGCAGCCGCGGCTCGTCCTGGAACGCACAGAACAACTCGGTCACCACCCGCCGCGCCTTCGTTGTCATCCGCATGACGCGGTAGTGGCGGTACAGGTTGTGCAGCAGGAAGAACTTGAGGGCGTCAGCTTCCTTGCGCATGTCGGCCGAGAACGCCGCCAGCGGCTCCGCCTTGCGGACGTCGTCGATGTTCTCCGGCCGGGCGGCCTTGATCCGTCGGGCGGTCTCCGTCGCGAGGTCGATGATCAGCGCGTTGATCATCCGGCGGACCGTTTCGTTCACCATGCGGCGCTCGCCGATCTCCGGAAACTGCGCGCGCACCTCGCGCGCGTGGCGCGCGAACAGCGGAACATCCTCCAGCTGGGCCAGTTGCAGCAGGCCCGAGCGCAGCCCGTCATCGATGTCGTGGTTGTTGTAGGCGATCTCGTCGGCGAGATTGGCGATCTGCGCCTCGAGGCTCGGCTGGCGCTTCTGCAGGAAGCGCTCGCCGACGTCACCCAGCTTGCGGGCATTCTCGATCGAACAGTGCTTGAGGATCCCTTCGCGCGTCTCGAACGCGAGATTGAGGCCATTGAATCCCCCGTAGCGCTCCTCGAGTTCGTCGACCACGCGCAGCGACTGCAGGTTGTGCTCGAATCCGCCGTGCTCCTTCATGCACTCGTGAAGTGCGTCCTGCCCGGCGTGCCCGAACGGCGTGTGTCCGAGGTCGTGCGCCAGGGAGATCGCCTCGACGAGGTCTTCGTTGACGCCAAGCTGCCGGGCGATCGCGCGACCGATCTGCGCGACCTCGAGCGAATGCGTCAGTCGCGTGCGGAAGAGATCACCTTCGTGATTGACGAAGACCTGGGTCTTGTACTCGAGCCGGCGGAACGCGCTGGAGTGAATCACGCGATCGCGGTCCCGCTGGAACGCCGACCGCCCCGGCGCGTCCGGCTCGACGTGGCGCCGGCCGCGCGACAGCTCGGCGCGCGCGGCGTAGGGCGCGAAGCCGGCGCCGTCCACTACCGGAACCCCCCGGCGAGCAGCGTGTCGCGAACGACCTGATCGGGGACCGTCCGCTGCACCGCGCGGCCGATCGCCGCCAGCACGATGTAGCGAACGGCTCCGGCCTCCGCCTTCTTGTCGCCGCGCATGCTCTGCAGCGCGTCGTCGGCGCCGAGTCCCTCGATCCGCGGCGGCAGTCCGGCGAGCGCGACGGCGTGCTGCACTGTCCTGACGTCGCGCTCCGTGATCAGGCCGAGACGCTTCGACATGTCGGCCGCCAGCACCATCCCGCATCCGACCGCCTCGCCGTGCAGCCACTGTCCATAGCCGGTCAGCGCTTCGATCGCATGCCCGAACGTGTGTCCGAGATTCAGCAGCGCGCGCTCCCCCGACTCGCGCTCGTCGCGGCCCACCACGCCTGCCTTGATCTCGCAGGACCGGCCGATGGCGCGCGCAAGCGCCGCCGCCTCGCGCTCGCGCAGGGCCGGCAGGTCGGCGACCACTTCCTCGAAGTACCCGGCGTCGGCGAGCAGCCCGTGCTTCAGGACTTCCGCCAGGCCGGCGGCGAGCTCGCGCGATGGCAGCGTCTGCAGGACATCGGTGTCCGACACGACGACGCTCGGCTGGTGGAACGTGCCGATCAGGTTCTTGCCGTTCGGATGGTTGATGCCGGTCTTGCCGCCGACCGATGAATCGACCTGCGCCAGCAGCGTCGTCGGCACCTGGACGACGCGGATGCCCCGCATGTAGATCGAGGCCGCGAAGCCCGCGAGGTCCCCGATCACTCCGCCACCGAGCGCGACCACCACGCTCCTGCGGTCGGCGCCGTGCGCCACGAGGGCGTCGAGGATGCGGGCAACGCTGTCCCAGCGCTTGGTGCTCTCGCCATCGGGCAGGCTGAGCAGCGTCGTTCGCGCCACGTCGCGCAGGGCGGCGAGCGCTCCGTCGCCGTGCAGGGGCGCCACGACCTCGTTCGTCACCACGAGGATCGACGTCGGCGCGAGCGGCGCCACGTACTCGGCGAGGCGGCCGAGCAGGCCTCCGCCGATGTGGATGGAATACGTCCCGCCCGCCACGGCCACAGTGATGCTGCGCATCGCGCGATTCTAAGGCGCGGCCCGCGAGAGCCGACCGATGGCCGGCTCTTCCAGGAGTCGGCGGACGAGGCGCCTCGGGTTGGCCGAGGCGGACTGGAACGTCAGGTGCGCCGTCTCTTCGTACAGGGGCTGGCGCTGCGCGAGCAGTTCGTCGATCCGCGAGCGCGGATCGGCCGTCTGCAGCAGGGGTCGCGAGCGGTCGTTGCGGGTGCGCCGGTGGATCTCCTCGCCGGTCGCGCGCAGGTACACCACCAGCCCGCGCTCCTTCAGCCGTTTCCGTGCGTCGGCGTTCAGCACGGCGCCGCCGCCAGTCGCCAGGACGATGCCGGGGCGCTGCGTCAACTCGTCGAGCAGCGCCGACTCGCGCCGGCGGAAGCCTTCTTCCCCTTCGACCGAGAAGATCGTCGCGATCAGCACTCCGCTGCGCGCTTCGAGCTCGCGGTCGGCGTCGATGAACTCGAAGCCGAGCGCATGCGCCAGGAGGCGCCCCACGGTGGTCTTGCCCGCGCCCATCATGCCGACCAGGAACACGGAGCGAGGTGAGTCGTTCATCGCGCGAAGCGTACGTGAATGCGTGCGGCGAAAAAAAGGGCCGCCTCGCGGGCGGCCCTCCTTGCAGCGTTCTGCCTTACTTCATCGCGGCGTTGATCTTTTCGGAGATCACGCGAGGCGTGATGAAGATGATCAGCTCGGTGCGGTCGTTGACCTGGCTCGTGTTCTTGAAGAGGTAGCCGACCACCGGGAGATCCCCGAGGAGCGGAACCTTCGTCACGGTGGTCCGGTCCTGCTGCTCGTAAATTCCGCCCAGCACCACGGTGCCGCCATTTTCGACGAGAACCTGCGTCTGGACGTTCTTCGTGTCGATCGCCGGACCCGAGATCGTTTCCTGGCCGCGCGTGTCCTTGTTCACCCTGACGTCGAGGAAGATCCCGCCCTCCGGCGTGATCTGCGGCGTGACCTCGAGTTTCAGGACGGCCTTGCGGAACGCAACGGACGTCGCCCCGCTCGATGTGGCCTGCTGGTACGGAATCTCCGTGCCCTGCTCGATCGTCGCCTTGACCTTGTCCGCCGTGACGACACGCGGACTGGAGATCACCTTGCCGCGGCCATCGGCCTCGAGCGCGGTGAGTTCGAGGTTGATCAGGCGCGTCAGGCTGCTGTTGAACAGCGTCAGGTTGAATATGCCTGGATTGAAGCCGCTCAGGCCACTCGCCGGCAGGTTCACGTTGCTCGGGACTGTCCGGACGCTGCCAGGCGTGCCCGGAATCGTGCCGAAGATGTTCTGGCCACCGATCACGGATTCATTGTTGGCCTTGCCGTAACCAAGGCGCACGCCGAGGTTGCGGCTGAACTTGTCGTCCGCTTCGACGATGCGGGCCTCGATCAGCACTTGCGGGACCGCCACGTCGACCTTCTGCAGCAGTCGGCGCACGTCCTCGAGCCGGGCCGCCGTGTCCTGCACGAACAGCTGGTTGGTGCGCGGATCGACGGCCACCGTGCCCCGCCTGGACAGCAGGCGCTGCTTGTCGTCGGTCAGCAGGCGACGGACGTCCTCGGCCTTCTGGTAGTTGACGACGAATGCCTCGGAGCGCAGTGGCTCGAGTTCGGAGATCTGGTTGCGGGCCTCGAGATCGAGCTTTTCCCTGGCCGCGATCTCTTCGCGCGGGGCGACCAGGATCACGTTGCCGTTCTTCCGCATGTCCAGTCCCTTGGACTGCAGGATGATGTCGAGCGCCTGGTCCCACGGAACGTCCTTGAGCCGCAGCGTGATCGTGCCGCCCACGGAATCGCTCGTGATGATGTTGAGGTTCGTGAAGTCGGCGATCACCTGCAGCAGCGAGCGGACATCGACGTTCTGGAAGTTCAGCGACAGGCGCTCGCCCTGATAGCCCTGGCGGGATCCCTGGAACAGCCGCGCCGGGTCTTCCTTGACCGGGCGCACTTCGAGCACGAACCGCGTGTCGCTCTGGTAGGCGTTGTGCTCCCACAGCCCGCGCGGCTCGATGACGAGGCGCGTGTTGTTGCCCTGCTGGCTCGCACTGATCTGCGACACCGGCGTGGCGAAGTCGGAGACGTCGAGACGCCGCTTCAGCGTGTCGGGCAGCGCTGTGTTCAGGAAGTCGACCACGACCGTGTTGCCCTGCTGGCGGATGTCGACGTTGGTGTTGGGGTCGCTGAGGTCGACGACCACGCGGCCTTCGTTGTCAGCGCCACGGCGGAAGTCGATGCCGCGAAGCGAACGACCCCCTGTGAACGCATTCGGGCCAGCCGTCGCCTGGGCCGCCACAGGTGCGCCGGCGGCAGTCGCAGCCGCTGGCGCCGGGGCTCCGGCGAACACGGCGCCCGCCGCCCCGCCGAGCGCCACCAGCACGCGCTTGCCGTCGACCGTGACGTTGTGCGTCAATGGACGCTTCAGGTTCACCACCACGCGCGACCGGCCACCCGCCTGAACGACGTTCACAGAGCGGACGTCACCCTGGTTCAATTCAACGAGGCTCTTGCCGAGCGCGTTCACGGTCTGCGGGAGATCGAGCGCCACGCGCGCCGGGTTCGCCACCGAGAAGCTCGGCGGCACGCCCGTGATCGGATTCTTCAGTTCGATGCTGACCACCACTCCGGTGGTGGTCGTGATCGCATCGATGCGCTCGATGGCGTTTTCACCCGACGACTGGGCTGCCGCCGTGCCGGTGACCGCGAGAAGACCGAGGACCGCGGCGAATCGCGACACCCGGCTGGCCAGACCCTCAATGGTGATGCTCATCGCTTGCTCCCTTGCTGCCGCATTGCGGCCTCCTGCAACTCCAGCTTCGAAGGCCGTTCGACCCACTCGCCGGCAGCGTCCTGGACGATTTCCTTGAGTTCGACTTCCGTTTCGGTGATCTTCGTGACGAGGCCGAAATTCTGTCCCATGTAGTTCCCGACCTTGATCATGTGTGTCTGGCCGGCAACGTCGATCAGCGCCGCGTTGTTGCGTTGCTGCCGCAACGTGCCAACCATCTTCAGCTGGTCCAGCGGATATCCCTCGAGCACCTCACGCCGGCGATCGAGGTCGGGCTTGAGGGCGCTCGCGCTGGCGCGCGCCTGGGCCTGGCGGGCGACGGCGAGGATCATCTTCTGCGGATCGAACGGGTCGATCAGCGCCTTGCCTTCGTAGACGTAAGGCGAGAACTGCTTGGGCTCCGGCACGGGCTGGGTCGTCGGACGCATGGTCTTGCGCGTCTCGTCCATCCACGCCCGGAGTTCCGCTTCATCGCCGCCGCCGCAGCCCGCGAGGAGGGCGGCGAGGACGGCCATGGTGACGGTGCGAAGTGGAGTGATCGTGAGGTTCACTTGGCAGGTCCTTTCGCCGGCTCCTTCGCCTTGCGCTGCGCGGCGAGCTCTTCCGGGTCCAGATACCGGTAGGTCTTGGCCGTGGCGTCCAGGGTCAGGTTGCCGGTGCGGCCCGTCGTGACGTTGAGATTGTTCAACGTGACGATGCGCGGCAGATTGGCGATGTCGCTCGCGAACGCGCCGAGGTCGTGGTACTTGCCGGCGAGCTTCACGGCGATCGGCAGTTCCGCGTAGTACTCGCGCACGTTGGTCTGGCCCGGGCGGAAGAGCTCGAAGTCGAGGCCACGCCCGACACCCGCCTGGTTGATGTCCGACAGAAGCGCATCCATCTCGGACTTGCTCGGCAACTGCTTCTCGAGCGTCAGGACGAACTGGCTCACCTGCTCGCGCTGCTTGCGCAGTTCGTCCAGGTTGATCGCCTGCTGCAGCTTGCTCCGGTACTCCCCCTTGAGCCTGGTTTCCTCGGCCTGCAGCTGCTCGAGCTGCTCCTTCTGGCCGCTCCAGAGACCGAACCAGCCGCCGACCGCGCACACGGCGATGACGAACAACCACAGCGCGACGCGCGGAACCATCGGCCAAGCGCCGACGTTTTCCAGCGTCAGGCCGCGGAACTCGGAGAGAAGATCACGACTGCTTGCCATCGTTGCCTCGTTCCCGCGTTATTTCTTAGGAGTCGCGCCAACAGGCGACGACGGCGTTGGGATCGCGACGGCTGGAGTCGGCGCGGGTGTGGTCGCGGGTGCGGACGCGGGGGTCGCAACCCGAGCGCCGGCCGCCCGAACAGGCGTGCCCATCTTGGCGGCGTCCGCCTGCTGCTGCATCTGCGTCCGTTCCGGCGTCGGCTTCATCGTGAAGTTCAGCGCGAACTCGAAGACGCGCCGATTCACGCCGGCGGGGCCCTGCGGCGCAACCTTGATCTCGATGAGCTCGGGCTTCTCGAGAACGCGAGAGTTGTTCTGGAGGTTGCGCAGGAACTCGGACACACGCTCGTTCGAGGTGGCCCATCCGCCGACATTGACCTTGCGATCCTCCTGCTTGATGGTGCGCAGATAGATGCCCTCCGGCACCTGCTTCACCAGTTCGTCGAGCAGATACACGGGCAGGTTGCGATCGGCCTGCAGGTCTTCCACCGCGCGCTGGCGAGCACGCAGGCCTTCGATCTCCTGGCGCAGGGTGGCGATTTCCTTGATCTGGCTGTCCAGCTTCCGGTTCTCGCTGCGAACGAACTCGTTGCGCCCCTGCTGGTTGGAGACGTAGCCCTGCAGGATCGACCACACGAGCCCGATCATCAGCAGGCCGGCGATGAAGGACAGGGCCGTCGCCGCCCAGAAGACCTTCTTCTTGAGTTCACGCCGCGCCTCGCGGTGCGGCAACAGATTGATGCGCGGGGTCATTTGTCGAACCTCCGCATCGCCAGTCCGCAAGGCGTCAGGAGCGCCGGCGCGTCCATGCGCAACTGCTTGTCACGGATGTTCGGAGACACTTCCATCCCCTTGAACGGAGAGATGACCGACGTCGGCACCTGAGAGCGCTCCATGAGGGCGTCCGCAAGTCCACTCACCACGGCCGAACCCCCCGCCAGCATGATCTGGTCGACCCTGCTGTAAGGGGTCGACGTGAAGAAGAACTGCAGTGCACGCGTGATCTCCGTGCTGGTGGTGTCGATGAACGGCTTGAGCACCGCCGTCTCGTAATCCGCGGGCAGGTCGCCGCTTCGCTTCTTCTGTTCCGCTTCCTCGGTCGGGATGCCGTAGGTGCGCGAAATGTCGCCGGTCAGCTGCTGCCCGCCGAAGGGCTGCTCGCGTTCGTAAATCGCCTCGCCGTCGTGCATCACGGTGACGCTCGTCGTGTTCGCGCCAATGTAGAAAACCGCGATGACCAGGCCCTCGCCGCCGTTCGGCAGTTGCTGCACCAGGCGCTCGATCGCCGCGCGCGAAGCGTATGACTCCACATCGACGACCACGGGCTTCAGGCCGGCCGCCTGCGCAACTGCGAGGCGGTCCTCTACCTTTTCTTTACGGGACGCGGCGATCAGCACTTCGACATCGTCCGGCGCATTGGGGATCGGTCCCAGCACCTGGAAGTCGAGGCTGACCTCGTCGAGCGCGAACGGGATGTACTGGTTCGCCTCGCTCTCGACCTGCATCTCGAGTTCTTCCTCGCGCAGGTTCGCGGGCAGGGCGATGCGCTTGGTGATCACTGCGGAGGCCGGCAATGCCATTGCGGCGTTGCGCACCTTGCCACCGGCTTTGCGCCACGCGCGCTTCACGGCGTCGGCGACGACTTCTATCTTGTCGATGTTGCCGTCGACCACCGCACCGCGGGGAAGCGGCTCGATCGCATAGCGCTCGAGGCGCATCACGCCCTTGCCCGCTTCCGACAGTTCGACGATCTTGACGCTGGACGACCCGATGTCGAGTCCGATCAGCGGCGGCGCTTTAGGCGAAAACGGCAGGTCAAAAGCCAAGGTGACGCTCCCAACGACGGTCCAAGCTCGAATTCGTGCTCAACGGGGCGTCCCAAGCGCGTCCGATGGACCGGGTATCCCCAACCCCACTTCGCGGCTGTAACGACACCCGTTTTTCCTTATCTTTCGAGCGTTTACCGCGTTTTTGTCGGACGGTACTTGAGATCCTAGCAATATAAGCAAAACACACAAGCCCCGCATTCAGCCTAACCGTGCCCTCTTTGAGGGATAAACAACGAACGATCAAAGCCGAGGGGCATCCAATCCCGTTACGCACCTTGCTGCCGTGCGCACATGCCTTGAGTGACATAATCCACGACTCCCTGTGCAGCGAAGCGCAAAAAAGCGGCCGCTCACACGTCCAGTTTTCCCTGCAGCAACCGCGCCGACGTGCCTTCTCCCGACCCGGGTCAGCAACACGAGCAAGCCTCGCCCCGTCAGCGCCCGTGGGTCGTGCGGGCGGCAGGCGGCATCGCCCTGCTGATCGGTGGCGGCGCCCTGGCGGGCATCTTCCTGATGCTGTTCGTCTTCGCGATCGTCTATTCGAACCTGCCGCCGATCGACGCGCTGACCGACTACCGCCCGAAGATTCCGCTGCGCGTGTGGACGGCCGACGGCGTACTGATCGGCGAGTTCGGCGAGGAGCGGCGCGACTTCCTGCCCTTCAACGACATCCCGGACACACTGAAGAAGGCGATTCTCGCGGCCGAGGACGACAGCTTCTACGAGCATCGCGGGGTCGACTACACCGGCCTGATACGCGCCGCCCTTTCGAACTTCGTGTCGGGCCGGCGCGGCCAGGGCGGAAGCACCATCACGATGCAGGTCGCGAGGAACTTTTTCCTGAGTTCCGAACGCAGCTACGTGCGCAAGGTGTACGAGATCGCGCTCGCCTACAAGATCGAGTCGTCGCTGTCGAAGGACCGGATCTTCGAGGTCTACGCCAACCAGATCTTCCTCGGCCAGCGCGCGTACGGATTCTCGGCGGCATCGCAGGTCTACTTCGGCAAGAAGGCAAAGAACCTCACGGTGGCGGAGATGGCGACGCTGGCGGGCCTGCCCGTGGCGCCCAGCGCCTTCAACCCGTTCGTCAATCCGAAGCGCGCGAAGGCGCGGCAGCAATACGTCCTGTCCCGGATGCTGCAGCTGGGATACATCGACAAGGCAACCCACGACGAAGCGGTGCTGCAGGAGCTCCAGCCGCGGCAGACCTCGCTCGAGAGTCCGGAAGGCCCGCGCCTGCGGCTGCACGCGGAGTACGCCTCCGAACTCGCCCGCCAGTTGGTGTTCGACGTATTCGGCACCGAAACCTACACGCGCGGCCTGAACGTCACGACAACGCTTCGCAAGGACGACCAGGAAGTCGCGTACGCGGCGCTGCGCAAGGCCGTGCTCGATTACGACCGCAAGTACGGCTACCGTGGACCGGAGTCGTTCATCGAGCTCGGCAACGATGCGGGTGTCCGCGAGCAGCGCATCGAGGACGCACTCATCGAGGCAATCGAGAGCCCCAACCTGCTGCCAGCGGTGGTGCTGGAAGTCGCCGCGGGCAGCGTCCGGGTTACCGTCCAGGGCAGCGCCACGCTCGATATCAAGGGCGACGGCCTGAAGTTCGTCGCGCCGTCGCTGTCCCCGAAGGCGCAGCCGAACCGCAAGATCGTCCCTGGCGCCGTGGTCCGGCTGTCGCGCACTGAAAAGGGCGTATGGGAGATCACGCAGTTGCCGCAGGTGGAGGCCGCGTTCGTCGCGGCGAGTTCGAAGGACGGCGCCGTGCGTGCGCTCGTCGGCGGATTCGATTTCAACCTGAACAAGTTCAACCACGTCACGCAGGCGTGGCGCCAGCCGGGATCGAGCTTCAAGCCGTTCATCTACTCAGCGTCGCTCGAGCGGGGTTTCATGCCGAGCACGCTGATCAACGACGCACCCATCTCGATCGACCCGGCGCTGACAGGCGGCCAGGCGTGGGAGCCGAAGAACTACGACGGCAAGTTCGAGGGCCCGTTGCGGCTGCGGCAGGGCCTCGCCAAGTCGAAAAACCTCGTTTCGATCCGGATCCTGCAGGCGATCGGGCCGGCTTATGCGCGCGACTGGGTGACCCGCTTCGGATTCGACGCCGATAAACACCCGGCCTACCTGACGATGGCGCTCGGCGCGGGTTCCGTGACGCCGTGGCAGATGCTGAGCGCCTATGGCGTCTTCGCCAACGGCGGGTACCGCGTGAACCCGTACCTCATCACCAAGGTGACCGACAGCAGCGGCAAGACGCTGATGGAAGGCAAGCCCCTGGTGGCGGGCGATGAAGCCAATCGCGCGCTCGACGCGCGCAACGCGTTCGTGATGGACAGCCTGATGAAGGATGTCGCGCGCTACGGCACCGCCGCGCGCGCCGGTGCAACACTGAAGCGCTCGGACATCGCCGGCAAGACCGGGACGACGAACGACTCGCACGACGCATGGTTCGCGGGTTATGGCGGCGACCTGGTCGCGGTCAGCTGGCTCGGGTTCGACCAGCCGCGCCCGCTGGGCGAGCGCGAGACCGGCGGCGGCCTCGCGCTGCCGATCTGGATTTCGTACATGTCGAAGGCGCTATCGGGAGTCCCCGAGGCCGTGCGCGAAATGCCGCCGGGCGTGGTCCAGCTGGGCGGCGAGGTTTACTTCGTCGAGCACCAGCCCGGCCAGGGTGTCGCGAGCGTGGGCGTGGACGAAACGATGCCGGTCGAGGAGCGCGCCAAGCGCGATACCGTCCGCGACCAGATCTTCTGATCGCTTCAGCCGGGACCGAGCACCACGGGCTCACCGCCCTGGCCGGATACCAGCCGCGACAGCGCCGCAAAGAGCTCCGAACCATCCCGCGTGTCGCGCCACGCGCCGTCACGCCAGGCATAGTGGAAGGCGCCGTTCCTGCCTGCGACCCACATCTGCTGCATCGGCGCCTGGCTGTTGATCACCACCTTGGAGCCGTCGCCGAGTTCGAGCGTGAGCACGTTGCCGCTGCGGGAGGACTCGATGTCCGCGCCGGTGGCGTCGACCGCGCGTTCGATGGCGCCCATCACCTGCTCGGCGCGATGGAGGAACTCGGTTTCCGTCATGTTAGAGTCGTCGGCATGCGAGTGATCGGTGGAACGATTCTAGCGGCCGCGTGCGTCGTCGCCCTCGCGGCATGCGGACAGAAGGGGCCTCTGTATCTCCCGCCACCGCCAGCCGCGGCGCAATCGAAAGCGGCTCCGCCCGAGCCGGCGCCTTCCCGGCCCGCGGATCGCTCCTTCCCTGACGTCCCCGCGACGAACGAAAAGAAATGACACCCGCGCTGCCCGACAGCGACGGGTTCGGCTTCCGCGACGGACAACTGCACGGCGAGGACCTTCCCCTCGCGAACCTCGCAGAACGCTTCGGCACCCCGCTCTACGTGTACTCGCGGCGCGCGATCGAGCGCGCCTTCGACCGCTATGCCGTGGCGCTGCGCGGCCGCGCGTCGCTGGTCTGCTACGCGATGAAGGCCAATTCGAACCTGGCCATCCTCGACATCCTCGCCCGGCGCGGCGCCGGCTTCGACATCGTGTCCGGGGGCGAACTGGAGCGGGTGATCGCGGCGGGCGGCGATCCGGGGCAGACGGTGTTCTCAGGCGTGGGCAAGAGCGAAGCCGAGATCGAACGGGCGCTCGCGGCCGGGATCCTTTGCTTCAACATCGAGTCGGCGCCGGAACTCGAACGCATCGACGCCGTGGCACGCCGGCTCGGCACGCGCGCGCGGATCTCGGTCCGCGTGAATCCCGACGTGGACGCGGGCACTCACCCGTACATTTCGACCGGACTCAAGAACAACAAGTTCGGCGTGGCCTATGCCGACACGCTGCCGCTGTACCGTGACGCCGCGCGCCGGACCGGCATCGAGATCGTCGGCATCGACTGCCACATCGGCTCGCAGATCACCGAAATCGACCCGTACATCGACACGGCCGATCGCTTGCTCGACCTCGTCGATGCCCTGGCAAGTGATGGCATTTCGCTGCGGCACATCGATTTCGGTGGCGGACTGGGCATCCGCTACGACGAGGAAGTGCCGCCGGCCACCGAAGGGTTGGTGGAGGTGCTGCTCGCCCGCGTCGACCGCCGCGGGCACGGCGCGAAGACCGTCATGTTCGAGCCAGGCCGGTCGATCGTCGGCAATGCGGGCGTGCTGCTGACGCGCGTCGAGTACCTGAAGCACGGGGAGACGAAGAACTTCGCGATCGTCGACGCCGCGATGAACGACCTGTTGCGGCCGACCATGTACGACGCCTGGATGGGTGTCGTGCCGGTCGCGCCGCGCGTGGATGCGCCGGTCGCCTATGACGTCGTCGGGCCGGTGTGCGAGTCCGGCGACTGGCTGGCGCGCGATCGCCTCCTCGCCGTGCAACCGGGCGATCTGCTGGCCGTCACGAGCGCCGGTGCCTATGGCATGGCGATGAGTTCCAACTACAACACCCGGGGTCGCGCCGCCGAGGTGATGGTGGATGGCGGTCGGGCGTTCCTCGTGAGGGAGCGCGAGCAGCCTGCTCAGCTCTTCGCCGGCGAGTCGCGCCTGCCCTGACGCCTGCTCGGCGGCGTCGGCAGGGTCACGCGGCGCCGGCCTGTCCATCGGAGCAGGCGCACTCCAAGCAGCGCTCCGAGCACCAGCGCGTAGATCGTCGGCGTCTCGAGGTCGTTCTTGGCGAGCTTGTGATACCAGTAATGCAGCACGCCGAGCACCGCAACCAGGTACACGATCCGGTGCAGTCGCTGCCAGTTGCGTCCACCCAGTCGCCGCACCATCGCATTCGTCGACGTGATGGCCAGTGGGATCATCAATACGTACGCGGCGAAGCCGAACGTGAGGTACGGCCGCTTGGCTATGTCGCCCACGATCTCCGCCCAGTCGAAGAAATGGTCGATCCAGACATACGAGCTCACGTGCAGGGTGCCGTAGAAGAAGGCGTAGAGGCCGAGCATCCGCCGCAGGCGGATCAGCCAGGCCCACCCGGTCACCCAGCGCAGCGGCGTGATCGACAGCGTGGCCAGCAAGGCCACTAGCGTCCACGTCCCCAGCCAGCGCAGCACGAACTCGACCGGGTTGGCGCCGAGGCCACCGGTGAAGCCCAGGCGCACCAGTTCGGCGAACGGAACCAGCGCCAGCGCGAACAGCGCGGCGCGCACGACGGTGAACACGCGCGGTGGCAGTGCGGCCGGGACCAGGGCGAAGGGGCCGCCCGCCATCAGTAAAGCTTCATCAGGTCCATGCCGGCATACAGCGACGCGACATGGTCCGCGTAGCCGTTGAACATCAGGGTCGGCCGACGCTTCGTGAACAACCCATCCTCACCGAGTCGCCGCTCGGATTTCTGGCTCCAGCGCGGGTGATCGCGCCCGGGGTTCACGTTCGAGTAGAAACCGTACTCGGACGGGTTGGACTTCTCCCACGCGGTCGCTGGCTGCTTCTCGACGAAGCGAATCCGCACCAGCGACTTGGCGCTCTTGAAGCCGTACTTCCAAGGCACGACGACGCGCACGGGAGCCCCGTTCTGCGCCGGCAGTACCTCACCGTACATTCCAAACGCCAGCAGCGTCAGCGGGTGCATGGCCTCGTCGATCCGCAGGCCCTCGGTGTACGGCCAGTCGATCACCCGCGACCCGAGGCCGGGCATCTGCTTCCTGTCGGCGAGCGTCACGAACTCCACGAACCTGGCGTTGCCGGTGGGCTCCACGCGCTTGACCAGTTCCGCCAGCGGGAAGCCGACCCACGGGACGACCGCGGACCACGCCTCCACGCATCGCAGCCGGTAAACACGCTCCTCGAGGGGAGCGAGTCTCATCAGTTCGTCGATGTCGAAGGTCTGCGCCTTCTTCACCGCGCCGTCCACCTGAACGGTCCACGGCCGGGTCTTCAGCATCTTCGGCGCGAAGCGCGGCGGGTCTTCCTTGTCGGTGCCGAACTCATAGAAGTTGCAGTAGCTGGTGACCAGGTTCGCGGGCGTGGGCTGCTCCATCGTCTGGAACGGCCCGGGCCGCGCCTGCAGCTTCTGTTGGGCCGAAACGGATCCCGGCACCAGAGCGGCAGCGATTGCCGCCTTCAGCAGTTGGCGACGACGCTCGTACACCGCTTGCGGCGTGATCTCGGACGGCGGCAGATCGGAAGGGCGTCGAATCAACATCAGTGACTCCAGGGTGATCGGCCGCGTACGTGCGCAGCGCCGGGAGGTTACAACGGTCGGTGGCGGTGAGACAGCGCCGGACGCCCGGGGTTTCGGGCGGATAGACTGCCCGGAAAACGCGCACGGGAGGACTGGATGCACATCGAACACGAACTCAAGCTCGACTTCCGCGACGTGCTGATCCGGCCGAAGCGGTCCACGCTCACGTCGCGCTCCGATGTCGACATCTCCCGCCAACTCACGCTCCGCCATGCCGCCGTGGCGTACGACGGCATCCCGATCATCGCGTCCAACATGGACACCACGGGCACGTTCGAGATGGCGCGGGCGCTCGACCGGTTCCGGCTGTCGACGGCGCTGCACAAGCATTACTCGGTCGACGAGTGCGTCGCGTTCTTCAAGGGACTGGAACGCAAGTCGGCCGCGTTCCATTCCATGGGCATCACCAAGGCCGACGAGGAGAAGTTCCAGCGCGTCGTGGACGCGGCCGGCGATGCCGTCCAGTACGTCTGCATCGACGTGGCCAACGGCTACCACGAGAACTTCGTCACGTTCGTCACGCGCATACGCACGCGCTTCCCGCGGCTCGTCATCATGGCCGGCAACGTGGTGACCGGCGAAATGACCGAGGAACTGATCCTGTCCGGCGCGGACATCGTGAAGGTCGGCATCGGTCCCGGCTCCGTGTGCACGACCCGCAAGATGACCGGCGTGGGCTATCCGCAACTCTCGGCGGTGATCGAGTGCGCCGACGCCGCCCACGGCCTGGGCGGCCTGATCTGCGCCGACGGCGGCTGCACGACCCCGGGTGAGGTGGCGAAGGCGTTCGGCGGCGGCGCGGACTTCGTCATGATGGGCGGCATGTTCGCGGGTCACGACGAATGCGGCGGCGAACTCATCGAGCGCAACGGCGAGAAGTACAAGCGCTTCTACGGGATGAGCAGCCGCGCGGCAATGGAACGCTATGCGGGCGGCGTCGCGCGCTACCGCGCGGCCGAGGGCAAGGAGGTCCTGGTCCCGTACCGGGGGCCGGTCGAGGACACCGTGCAGGAGATCCTGGGCGGGGTGCGGTCAGCGTGCACCTACGTCGGCGCGCGGCGACTGAAGGAGCTCTCGAAGCGGACGACCTTCGTGCGCGTGGCCCAGCAGACCAACGAGGTGTTCGGGAAGTCCTGACGCCGCGCGGAAAGCAGGAGGGCGGCTCTCGGCCGCCCTCTTTTTGCACTGCGCGTTGCCGCTTACCGCCGCAGGCCCTGGGCGAAGTCGGCGAGCGCCTTGATCTCAGCGTCGGAGAGGCGTGCGGCGATCTGCTGCATCGGTGCGTTGTTGCGCCGGACTCCATCGCGGAAGTTCTTCAGCGTGGTTTCCGTGTACTCGGCGTGCTGCCCGGCGATCCGCGGGTACTGCACCGGGATGCCGGAGCCGGCGGGACCGTGGCAACCGGCGCACGCCGGGACAGACCGCTCCGGGATGCCGGCCCGCCAGATGCGCTGGCCGAGTTCGAGCGTGTCCTTGTTCCTGGCAAAGGCCGGCTTCGCTGCCTGGCTCGCGAACCAGGCGGACACGTTGCGCTTGTCCGCGTCCGAGAGCTGCTGCGCAAAGCTGTTCATCAGCGCGTTCTCGCGCGCCGGCTTGGCTTGCCCCTGAGGGGAGTAGTCGACCAGCTGCTTGTAGAGGTAGTCGGCGTGTTGCTGCGCGAGGCGGGGATTGCCGGCGATCGTCGAATTGCCGTCAGTGTTGTGGCATGTCGCGCAGACCTGCGATGCCACCTGCTGACCGCGCGCGACGTCGGGTTTGGACGGACCCTTGGTCTGGGCCTGGGCAACCAACCCAAACCCCGCGGTCGCCGCTGCGCCCAGCAGCACCATGAAACGTCGCCCCATCGACCTGTTCATCAAAGCGCCTTCGTTGTTGGTTTGCCGCTCGCCTCGCCATCCGCGTAACTGCAGACTGGAAGCGGCGACGGACGATTTTTCGAAGCCGCGTATTCTACCGGACCCGATCCGCCCGGCTGCTCTCCGCCCGCCCCTTGCAACTCTTCCATTCCGCCCGCTTCGTCATCTCCGTGGCCGAACTTGCCGGGCTGCCCGACGCGGCGTTGCCCGAGATCGCCTTCGCCGGGCGATCCAACGCCGGCAAATCCACCGCCATCAACGTGCTCACGCAGCAGAAGCGCCTCGCCTTTGCGAGCAAGACGCCGGGGCGCACCCAGTTGCTCAACTTCTTCGAACTGTCCGAGCGCGACGACCAGGGGCAGACGGTGCCGCGCGGCTTCCTCGTCGACCTGCCGGGATACGGCTACGCGAAAGCGCCGGAGTCGGAGCGTTCGCAGTGGGACGCGCTGGTGGGTGGCTACGTGGCGCGCAGGCAGAGCCTGATCGGGATCGTGATCGTGATGGATGCGCGCCGGCCGCTGTTGCCCGCCGACGAAGCGTTGATCGCCTTCATCGACCGGCCGACCTGCAAG
The DNA here is from genome assembly GCA_964353935.1 of uncultured Burkholderiaceae bacterium. Classification (GTDB taxonomy): domain Bacteria; phylum Pseudomonadota; class Gammaproteobacteria; order Burkholderiales; family Burkholderiaceae_F; genus JAOUJD01. The sequence continues at coordinate 20,649 of CAYGXL010000007.1, forward strand.
CTGCACTTCCTGCTGACGAAGGCCGACCAGTTGAACAACAGCGGGAAGCGGCTGGCGATCGACCAGGCCCGGCGCCGGGCCGAAGAACTCGGGCCGCGAGCGTCGGCGCAGTTGTTCTCTGCACTGAAGCGCCAGGGCGTGGAAGAGCTGGAGACGACCCTGGCCGGGTGGCTGCGCGACTGACGCAGCGCAGGGAACCGGATTGCACGGGCCCGTATCATTCCGGGGCAAAAAAAAGCCCCGGAAATCGTTCCAGGGCCTCAATGCCTATTGGTGTTCAAGGCATCCCGCTAAGGGAGGGAAAGCGGGAGATGAACGAGTCATCAGGCACGAACGATAATCCGACCACGCTCACGCTCCAGTGGGAGTTTCCCGCATGCAGATCCTTGGCCAGTTTCCCTCCGTTCGCATGCGCCGCATGCGCCGTGACGACTTCTCACGGCGCCTGATGCGCGAGAACGCGCTCACGGTCGACGACCTGATCTACCCCGTGTTCATTCTCGATGGCAGCCAGCGGCGCGAGGCCGTCGCGTCGATGCCTGGCGTCGAGCGGCTCTCGATCGACCAGCTGCTGCCGGTCGCGGACGAGTGCGTGCGGCTCGGCGTTCCGGTGATGGCGCTGTTCCCGGTCATCGACGGATCGCTCAAATCGCCCGACGGCAGGGAAGCCACGAACGCGAATGGCCTGGTGCCTCGAGCCGTGCGCGAACTGAAGCAGCGCTTTCCCGAACTCGGCGTGATGACCGACGTGGCCCTCGACCCGTTCACGACGCACGGGCAGGACGGTCTCATCAATGCAAGCGGCTACGTGCTCAACGACGAGACGATCGACGTCCTGGTGCGGCAGGCGCTCGTGCAAGCCGGCGCCGGCGTGGACATCGTTGCACCGAGCGACATGATGGACGGCCGCATCGCCGCGATCCGCCACGCGCTCGAAGCCGCGGGCAACATCCACACGCGCATCATGGCGTACTCGGCCAAGTACGCCAGCGCGTTCTACGGGCCGTTCCGCGATGCCGTCGGCTCCTCGGGCAACCTCGGCCAGTCGAACAAGATGGTCTACCAGATGGATCCGGCCAACACCGACGAGGCGCTGTGGGAGGTCGGCCTCGACCTGGCGGAGGGCGCCGACATGGTGATGGTGAAGCCGGGCATGCCGTACCTGGACATCGTGCGACGCGTGAAGGACGAGTACAAGGCGCCGACGTTCGTCTACCAGGTCAGCGGCGAGTACGCGATGCTGATGGCGGCCGCGCGCAACGGGTGGCTCGACGAGAAGAAGGTCATCCTGGAGTCGCTGCTCGCGTTCAAGCGCGCGGGCGCGGACGGAGTGCTGACCTACTTCGCGCTGCAGGTCGCGCGCTGGCTGCGCGGCGCAGCCTGAGGCCGTGGTGAACTGGATCGAGGTCCAGGAAGGGCGCGCGCGGGTGCTCGACGCGCCACCCGTCGCGCTGCCGGCCGACGGCTATGTCTGGCTGGACCTCCTGCAAGAGGAAACCGGCGCCGATCCCGAGCTGCTGCCGGCCTCTGTGGAGCGGCTGACCGGCGTCCAGCTCTTCGACCTGCACCTGCAGGACGCGACGAACCCGCAGCATCCGTCGTTCTTCGATTCGACGAACGAGTACCAGATGCTGGTGTTCCGCAAACTGTCGACCGCCGATGCGGCACCCCTCGAGGAGAAGCGGGCGACAGCGGCGGACCAGCGCCGCCTGCTGCAGGAAATCGTCACGCGCCCGATCACCTTCTTCCTGCTCGACCGCATGCTGGTCACCGTGCGACAGGGGCCGAGCAAGTCGATCGACGCCGTGCGGCAGCGGATGCTGGACGCGCGGCGCTACGGCAACGACCCGAGCATCGGCGACCGCTCCCGGCTCCCGCTGCGCGCGGGCGAGCTGATGCTGCGCATGCTGAACGTGATGGTCGACCGCTATCTCGAACTGCGCGAGCCGCTGTCGGACCGCCTCGACCGCTGGCAGCGCGACCTCCTCGATCCGCGGCGGCCGTTCTCCAACTGGAGCGCACTGCTCGAGGCGCGGATGGAACTGCGCAAGCTCGAGAACCTGTGCGAGGGCCAGTACGACGCGCTGACGGAAATGCGCGACGAGTACCTTGAACAGACGCCGGAGGCCAGCGTCAGCGACGCCTACCTCGTGCGGCTGAACGATGTCATGGAGCACATCCAGCGCGTGCTGCACCACGCGCGGCGCCTCGAGTCCTCGGTCGAGTCGGCGGTGCAGCTGCACTTTTCGGCCAACACCCACCAGACCAACGAGATCGTCCGCAAGCTGACGGCCATCGCGGCGATCTTCGCGCCGCTGACCTTGATCTCGGGCATCTTCGGCATGAACTTCCGTCACATGCCGCTGCTCGACGACCTCGACGGGTTCTGGTTCACCGTCGGCGCGATGGCAACGGTAGCCACGGTCATGCTGCTGTACTTCTGGACGCGCCGGATCCTCGAACGGCCGCGCGCACCCCGCACTCCCCGCTGGCTGCGTTAGTCGCCGCGAAGACGCTTCAACACGCGCGCGTCCCGCTTCGTCGGCCGCCCCTTGATGTCGAGCGCGGGTTCCCGCGCCAGCGCGCGGCGTTCCGCCGCCGCGGCGCGGCGCCGCCGGCTCTCGCCGGTTTCTTCGTAGAGACGTTGCGCGACCGGCGCCGGCCCGCGCGTACTCGAGAGTTCCCGCACCACCACGTCCATCACGTCGTCGCCGCGGCGGATCTGCAGTTCGTCGCCGGGATTCACGTCGCGCGCCGGCTTGACCCGTTGACGCGCCACTCGGACTTCGCCGGCGGTGATCGCCGCGGTGGCCAGCGAGCGCGTCTTGTAGAAACGCGCAGCCCACAGCCACTTGTCGAGGCGGACGCTGCCGGCGTCGCTCATCGTGCCCCCTTGGCGCCCAAGCGAATCGCGAAGCGAGTCGCGGTCCTGAGACTGCCGTCCGCGCATGCATGCGCGGACGCGGCGGCCGGTCGGCATGCCGCAGGGCATGCCGACGTACCGGCCGCCTTCCCCCCGAGGGGGCTGAGGGCCGCGGCTCCAGGCCGACCTGCGTCGGCCTGGACGGCCGAGCGCCTTCGGAGCGGCCGGGCGGCGCTCATGCAATCAGCGGCGGCTGCGTTTCGTCGACGATCCAGCGCAGGTAGGGCGCGAAGCCTGCCTCGATCGCCAGGGCGACGATCTCGGGCACTTCGTATGGATGCAGGGCTCGGATCGCCTGCTCGACTTCGGTGTAGCGCTCGCGCGTGGTCTTGATCAGCAGCGGGGTCTCGGTCGCGCGCGCGACCGCGCCCTGCCAGCGGTAGATCGACGCCGCCGGCGCCAGCCGGTTCACGCAGGCGGCCAGCCCGCTCTCCACGAGGGTCCGCGCGATGCGTTCGGCGACTTCCTCGTCCGGGCAGTTGGTCAAGACCACGAGCGCTTCGCTCATTTCAGCAGCCTCCTGCGCGTCAGCACCAGCGCCACGTAGTAACAGACCAGGCCGAAAACCGCGAGCAGGAGGACATCACGCAGCAGGTGCGCCGGCACCCTGCCGAGCGCGAGGGGACGAACGAGGTCGACGGCCGCCGTCATCGGCAGCCACTGCGCGACCTCGCGCAGCCACGGCGGCAACTGGGTCAACGGAAAGTACACGCCCGACAGAAACACCAGCGGCATCACGACGACCGTGAAGTAGTTCGACAGCAGGTCGTAGCTGCGCGCGACAGCGTTGACGATCAGCGCCATTGCGGAGAAGACCAGCGCGATGAAGAAGGCGGCCGGCAGCACCAGCAGCGACAGCGGCTCGCGCGCAATGTCGAGCACCCACATCATCACGAGAATGCACAGCGCGGTGAACGTCGCCTTGCTCGCGGCCCAGAAGATCTCGCCCAGCAGCAGGTCGTCGACCGCGAGCGGCGTGTGCAGGATCGCGTCCCAGGTCCTCTGCACGTGCATGCGCGAGAAGGCGCCCCACAGCGACTCGAACTTTGCCGAGTAGATCACGCTCATCGCGATCGCGCCGCTGGCGAGAAACTGCAGGTAGCTGACGCCCTCGACCTCGGGCAGCAGGCTGCCGAGGCCGTAGCCGAACGCCACGATCGTCAGCAGCGGCTCGATCACGTTGGTCAGCAGTCGCTCGAGGAAGAGCTTGCGCCAGACGAGGAAATTGCGACGCCACACAGGCACGAAGCGCGCGGAAACCCGAGGCAGCGCCCAGCGCGAAATGCGGCCCGAAACGGCCGGAAGGGCGGCGCTCATCGTGCCCCCTTGGCGCCCCAGCGAGTCGCGTAGCGAGTCGCGATCCTGAGACTGCCGTCCGCGCATGCGTGCGCGGACACGGCGGCCGGACGGCATGCCGCAGGGCATGCCGTCTTACCGGCCGCCTTTCCCCCGAGGGGGCTGAGGGCCGCGGCTCCAGGCCGACCTGCGTCGGCCTGGACGGCCCGAAGAGCGGTCGCGTCTCGCGACCGCGCGGCCTGCAAGGCCGAGCGCCTTCGGAGCGGCCGGGCGGCGCTCATCGTGCCCCCTTGGCGCTGCGCGCCTTCCCCCCGAGGGGGAGCGAGCGCCTTCGGAGCGGCCGGGCGGCGCTCATGCCTCGTCCCGCATTTCGCGCCCCGTGAGCTTCAGGAACACGTCCTCGAGGTTGGCGGGCCGGTGCAGGTAGCGCAGGGAGGCGGCGTGCTCGAGCGCCTGGAGCAGGCGCGCCGGTTCGGCCGCGTAGCAGAAAGCCGTCTCGCCGCTGACTTCCAGCCGATCGGCCAGCCGCTGCCCATCGCGCGCTGCCCAGTCGATCGCACCGTCGCCGTAGACCTCGATCACGTGCGGCTCGATGTGGGCGCGGATCAGGTCGCGCGGGCTGCCCTCGGCGATCTTGCGTCCGTGATCGATCACGGCGAGCTGCGTCGCCAGCCGCTCGGCCTCGTCCATGAAGTGCGTCGTCAGCAGGATCGTCTTGCGGCGGGCGAGGAGTTGCCTCAGCCGCTCCCAGATCACGTGACGCGCCTGGGGATCGAGCCCCGTGGTCGGCTCGTCCATGAAGATCAGGTCCGGGTCGTTCACGAGCGCGCGGGCGAGTGTCAGGCGGCGCTTCATGCCGCCCGAAAGTTCGCCGATGCGCGCGTCCTTCTTGTGCGCGAGGTTCGCGAACTCGAGCAGCCCCGGAACGCGGGCAAGCACTTCCGCGTCCGCCAGCCCGAAGTAGCGGCCGTACACGAGGAGGTTCTCGGTCACCGTGAAGTCCGGATCGAGGTTGTCCATCTGCGGAACGACGCCGACACGGATTCGCGCGCGACGGGCGTGGCGTGGCACCGGCTCGCCAACCAGAGTGATCTCGCCGCCATCCGGTTCGGTGAGGCCGAGGCAGCACCGCAACGTCGTCGTCTTGCCGGCGCCGTTCGGGCCGAGCAACGCATAGCAGGTGCCGCGCCGAATCGAGAACGTCAGGCCGTCGACGACGGTCGAGCCGCCGTAGTCCTTGCGCAGCCGGTCGACGACGAGCACGTCATCGGCAATCGCGGCGGCAGGCGTCGGCAGTGCGTTCATCCGGGGGGCACCAAAGCAAAAGGCCTGCCGAACCGGCAGGCCTTTGCAGTCTAGCGGGCGCCGACGCTCAGCTGGCGTCGTCGGCCGCCGGAGCGGCTTCCTGCTGCGGCCGGTCGACCAGTTCGACAAACGCCATCGGCGCGTTGTCGCCGACGCGGAAGCCCATCTTCAGGATCCGCGTGTAGCCGCCGTTGCGTGCCTTGTAGCGTGGGCCGATCTCGTTGAAAAGCTTGACCACGATTTCGCGGTCGCGCAGGCGATTGAACGCCAGGCGCTTGTTCGCGACCGTCGGCTCGCGGCCGAGCGTGATCAGGGGCTCGACGACACGTCGCAGCTCCTTCGCCTTCGGCAGCGTGGTCTTGATGGCTTCGTGGCGCAGCAGCGAGTTGGCCATGTTGCGGAACATCGCCAGGCGATGGCTGCTGGTGCGGTTCAGTTTCCGCAATCCGTGTCCGTGACGCATTCGTTCTTCCTTTCAGTCTTGGTTGCCGACTCTTCTATCCCTCATGGGGCGGTTCGGTCGTGGCGAAAAAGGCGGGCCGAAGTCCGACCCGCCTACCTTCCTGCACTTCCATTCCGGCGGGCGGCCAATTCTGGCTGCGGCCGGCGCTTCGCGCCTTAACGTCCATTCCGGACGTCAGCCTCGCCGAAACTGCCGCGGCTGCCGTGTCTTACTTTTCCATTCCGGCGGGCGGCCAGTTTTCGAGCTTCATGCCGAGCGTGAGGCCGCGCGCAGCGAGGACTTCCTTGATCTCGTTGAGCGACTTGCGGCCGAGGTTCGGCGTCTTCAGCAGTTCGTTCTCGGTACGCTGGATCAGGTCGCCGATGTAATAGATGTTCTCGGCTTTCAGGCAGTTGGCCGAGCGGACCGTGAGTTCGAGGTCGTCGACCGGGCGCAGCAGGATCGGATCGACCTGCGGGGAACGCGACGACGGCGCCGACGACGACTCCGCGATGCCTTCCAGGGCGCCGAACACCTGCAGCTGGTCCATCAGGATGCGCGCCGACGAGCGGACCGCCTCCTCGGGCGTGATCGCGCCATTGGTCTCGATCGTCATCACGAGCTTGTCGAGGTCGGTGCGCTGCTCGACCCGCGCGGCTTCGACCGCGTAGGAAACACGCCTGACCGGCGAGAACGACGCGTCCATCACGATGCGGCCGATCGTCTTCGAATGGTCGTCGCGGAACGCGCGGACGTTGCCCGGCACATAGCCGCGGCCCTTCTCGACGCGCAACTGCATTTCCAGGCGGCCACCGCCCGAGAGGTGGGCGACGACGTGCTCGGGGTTGACGATCTCGACGTCGTGCGGCAGCTCGATGTCGCCCGCGGTCACCACGCCCTCGCCTTCCTTGGCCAGGCGCAGCGTGACTTCATCGCGGTTGTGCAGCTTGAAGACGACGCCCTTGAGGTTCAGCAGGATGTCGACGACGTCTTCGCGTACGCCGTCGAGCGTGGAGTACTCGTGAACGACGCCCGTGATCTGGGCCTCTGTCGGCGCGTAGCCCACCATCGAGGACAACAGGATCCGGCGCAGCGCGTTGCCGAGCGTGTGCCCGTAGCCGCGTTCGAACGGTTCCATCGTGACGATGGCGGAATTCGGGCCGATCGCTTCGACTTCGATCGCCCGCGGCTTGAGCAGTGCAGTGCTTGTCATTTCATTCCCTTCAATACCCTCGGCTCGTTACGCCGATAAGGCTGATGGTTAGGGCAGGAAAGAAACGAAAGCGGGCGCCCAACTCGCTTTCGTCGCCGGACCGCGCAGCGGGCCGGCGTATCCGAACTCGTTATCGCGAATACAACTCGACGACCAGCGACTCGTTGACATCCCGGGCGATCTCCTGGCGATCCGGGGTGCCCTTGAACTTGGCTTCCATCTTCTTCGGGTCGACCTCGACCCACGACGGGAAGCCCGACTGCTCGGCAAGCGTCAGCGCTTCCTGGATGCGGCCCTGCTTCTTGGCCTTCTCGCGCACGGTGATCACGTCGCCGGGCTTGACGAGCATCGACGGGATGCCAGCCGTCTCGCCGTTCAGCGCGATCGCGCGGTGACCGACCAGCTGGCGGGCCTCCGCACGCGTAGACCCGAAGCCCATCCGGTAGACGACGTTGTCGAGCCGCGACTCCAGCAGCATCAGCAGGTGCTCGCCGGTGTTGCCCTTGCGGCGTGCAGCTTCCTGGTAGTAGCGGCGGAACTGGCGCTCGAGGATGCCGTACATGCGCTTCAGCTTCTGCTTCTCGCGCAACTGCGTGCCGTAGTCGGACTGCCGCGCGCCCGAGATGCGGCCATGCTGGCCGGGCTTGCTGTCCGCCTTGGCCTTCGAGTCGAAGGCGCGGCGCGAGCTCTTCAGGAAGAGATCGGTGCCCTCGCGGCGCGAGAGCTTGAGTTTGGGTCCTGTATAGCGTGCCACGTGCTTTTCCTTTTCATCCTGCGGCTGGGCCGCATTAAGTCGAGGTCCTCGGACCGCGACGCTTTGGCAGTTGCCTGCCTTTACCCTCGAAAAGTCCGGCTGGCTCCGCCAGCGAACTTTTTCACTTCAGATCAGGCGAAAGTAGGTTTTTACTTTCGCCTGCTTGGTTAGACCCGGCGCTTCTTCGGCGGACGCACGCCGTTGTGCGGAACCGGCGTGATGTCCTGGATCGAGAGCACGCGAATGCCGATCGAGTTCAGCGCGCGCACCGACGACTCGCGGCCGGGGCCCGGGCCGGTGATGCGCACTTCGACGTTCTTGACGCCGTGCTCCTGCGCGGCGCGACCCGCCGTTTCAGCGGCCACCTGCGCGGCGAACGGGGTCGACTTGCGCGAGCCCTTGAAGCCGGCGCCGCCGGAACTCGCCCACGAGAGGGCGTTGCCCTGGCGGTCGGTGATCGTGATGATCGTGTTGTTGAACGACGCGTGCACGTGCGCGATGGCGTCCGACACGACCTTCTTGACTTTCTTGCGCGCGCGCTGCTGCGCGGCGACCTGCTGCGCGGAGGGATTCTTCGCCATGGATTACGTTCCTTTCTTCAGCGACACGCCGGCCTTGCGCGGGCCCTTGCGCGTGCGCGCATTCGTGCGCGTGCGCTGGCCGCGCACCGGCAGGCCGCGGCGATGCCGCACGCCGCGATACGTGCCGAGGTCAATCAACCGCTTGATCGACAACTGCGTTTCGCGACGCAGGTCGCCTTCCACCGTGACGCGCGCCACTTCCTCGCGGATGCGCTCCACCTCGGCGTCGTTCAGTTCCTTGACCTTCTTGTCGAAGGGAACCGCAGCGGCCTCGAGTATCGCCCGCGCGCGGGCGCGGCCGATGCCGTAGATCGCCGTCAGGCCGATCTCCGCGTGCTGATGCGGCGGGATGTTGATACCAGCAATACGAGCCATTCTGAGTCCTCGTTATCCGCTTAGCCCTGGCGCTGCTTGTGACGCGGATCCGTGCAGATCACGCGAACGACGCGCTTGCGCTTGATGACCTTGCATTTACGGCACATCTTCTTGACGGAAGCCATCACTTTCATCTTGTTCTCCAATCCGCGCTATTTGGCGCGGAACACAATGCGCGCCCGCGACAGGTCGTAAGGCGTCAGTTCCACAGTCACCTTGTCACCCGGCAGGATCCGGATGTAGTGCATCCGCATCTTCCCGGAGATGTGTCCCAGCACCACGTGCCCGTTCTCCAGCTTCACCCGGAACGTGGCGTTCGGGAGATTCTCGAGAATCTCCCCTTGCATCTGGATTGCGTCGTCCTTCGACATGTCCTCGATCAGCGCGGCAACTGGCCGGGGCCGAAGCCCTTGAAATTCGCCTTCTTCAGCAGCGACTCGTACTGGTGCGTCATCAGGTATGCCTGCACCTGCGACATGAAGTCCATTGTCACGACGACGACGATCAGCAGCGACGTTCCGCCGAAGTAGAACGGCACCGAGTACCGCATGTTCAGGAACTCGGGCACCAGGCACACGAACGTGATGTAGATCGCGCCCGCCAGGGTCAGTCGCATCAGGATGCGGTCGACGTAGCGGCCGGTCTGCTCGCCCGGCCGGATGCCCGGGACGAACGCGCCGCTCTTCTTCAGGTTGTCCGCCGTCTCCTTGCTGTTGAACACGAGCGCCGTGTAGAAGAAGCAGAAGAAGATGATCAGGCCGGCGTACAGGACCATGTAGAGCGGCTGGCCGGGCGACAGAGCCGCGGCGAGGTCGCGGATCCAGCGCGTGGCGTCGCCCGTGGTGAACCAGCTCGCCAGCGTGGCCGGGAACAGGATCAGCGACGAGGCGAAGATCGGCGGGATCACGCCCGACATGTTGAGCTTCAGCGGCAGGAACGAGCTCTGGCCGCCGTAGATCTTGTTTCCGACCTGGCGCTTGGCGTAGTTCACCGTGATCTTGCGCTGGCCGCGCTCGACGAACACGACGAACGCCGTCACCAGGATGACGAGCGCGATGATGAAGATCGCCGCCAGCGGCGAGATGCCGCCGGTGCGCACCAGCTCGAACAGGCCGCCGATGGCGGTCGGCAGGCCGGCAACGATGCCGGCGAAGATCAGGATCGAGATGCCGTTGCCCAGCCCGCGCTCGGTGATCTGCTCGCCCAGCCACATCAGGAACATCGTGCCGGTGACCAGCGACACCACGCAGACGAAGCGGAACATCAGGCCGGGATCGAGCACGAGGCCCTGCTGCGACTCGATCGCCACGGAGATACCGATCGCCTGGAAGATCGCCAGGCCCAGCGTGCCGTAGCGCGTGTACTGCGTGATCTTGCGGCGGCCGGACTCGCCTTCCTTGCGCAGTGCCTCGAGCGATGGCATCACGTAGGTCAGCATCTGCATGATGATCGACGCCGAGATGTACGGCATGATCCCCAGCGCGAACACGGAGAAGCGCGACAGCGCGCCGCCCGAGAACATGTTGAACAGCCCGAGGATCCCGCCCTGCTGGCTGTTGAACAGCTGGCGCAGCTGGTCAGGGTCGATCCCCGGCACCGGGATGTGGGTCCCGACCCGGTAGACGACGAGCGCCAGCAGCAGAAACATCAGGCGACGTTTCAGGTCGCCGTACTTTCCGGTCTTGCCGAGCGTGTTGGGAAGGCTGGTCGCCACGCGGGTTCCTGGTTGTGTCAGCTAAAGCCGATCACTTATTCTTCGACGGGGTCTTATCGGCCGCCGCCTTTTTCGCCGCCGACTTGTCGGCCGCCGCTGCGCTCGCCGCCGCCTTGTCCGCCACTGGCTTGTTCGCCGCCGCCTTGACCGCAGCCGCCTTGTCCGCGACGGCCTTCTTCTTCGCCGCCTTCTTCACCGTGTCCGGTATCGCCGTCGGCTCGGCCACGGAGCCGCCCGCGGCCTCGATGGCCTCGCGCGCGCCCTTGGTCACGCCGATGCCGCGCACGCTGACCTTGCGGGACAGCTCGCCCGACTTGATCACGCGCGCGTCCAGCGCAAGCGCGGACACGACCCCGGCCTGCTTCAGCACCATCAGGTCGATCTCGTCGATCGCCAGCCTCTGCAGGTCGGACAGCCGCACCACGTCGACGTAGCGGCGCGTCAGCGACGTGAAGCCGCGCTTGGGCAGGCGGCGATGCAGCGGCATCTGGCCGCCCTCGAAGCCGACCTTGTGGAAACCGCCGGCGCGGGACTTCTGGCCCTTGTGGCCGCGGCCCGCGGTCTTGCCCCAGCCGGAGCCGATTCCGCGGCCCACGCGGTGGTTCGCGCTCTTGCTGCCGGCGGCGGGTTTGAGGTTGTTCAGGCGCATGGTGTTGTCCTTGCGTGCGTCACGCGATTTTCACGAGGTGCGCGACCGCGTTGATCATGCCGCGGACCGCCGGGGTGTCTTCCAGCTCGCGGGTCTGGTGCATGCGCTTCAGGCCGAGGCCCTTCACGGTGGCCTGATGCGCGGCCTTCGCCGAGATCGGGCTCTTCACCAGCGTCACTTTCAGCGTCTTGTTCGCCATTGCCAGTCCCTGGGCGTCAGCCCACGATGTCCTCGACGGCCTTGCCGCGCTTGGCGGCGATCTCGGCCGGGGTGCGCAACTGCGCCAGCGCGTTCAGCGTCGCGCGCACCAGGTTGTACGGGTTGGTCGACCCGTGCGATTTCGCCACGATGTTGCGCACGCCCATCACGTCGAACACGGCGCGCATCGGTCCGCCGGCGATCACGCCGGTGCCGTCCGCCGCCGGGGCCAGCAGCACCTTGGAGGCGCCGTGCTTGCCTTCGACCGTGTGGTGCACGGTCCCGTTCTTCAGCGGGATGCGCTCCATGCCGCGGCGCGCGGCCTCCATCGCCTTCTGCACGGCGACCGGCACCTCACGCGCCTTGCCCTTTCCCATGCCGATGCGGCCATCGCCGTCGCCGACGACCGTCAGCGCCGCGAAACCGAGGATGCGGCCGCCCTTCACCACCTTGGTGACGCGGTTGACCGCAATCATCTTTTCCTTCAGGCCGTCGTCGCGATCGTTCTGCGGCATGCCCTTCGGTTGAACTCTCGCCATCTCTGCCCCTTAGAACTTCAGGCCGGCTTCACGCGCGGCGTCGGCCAGCGCCTTGACGCGGCCGTGATAACGGAATCCGGCGCGGTCGAACGCCACTTGCTCGACGCCCGCTGCCTGGGCCTTCTTCGCGATGCGCTCGCCGACGAGCTTCGCGGCGTTCGCATTCCCGCCCTTGCCCTGCACGGACGCGAGCTGGTTGCGCACTTCGACTTCGGCGGTGGACGCACTCGCCAGCACCTTGCTGCCATCGGCCGAAATCACGCTGGCGTAGATGTGCTGGTTAGTGCGGGTCACCGTCAGCCGGTTCACCTTCTGCAGCGAAATGCGCGCACGCGTGGCGCGCGCGCGGCGGAGTCGGGATGCTTTCTTGTCGATCATGGTCTGTGCCTCGTCCCGCTACTTCTTCTTGGTCTCTTTGATGATGACCGTCTCGCCGACATACCGCACGCCCTTGCCCTTGTAAGGCTCGGGCGGCTTGTAGCCGCGGACTTCCGCCGCAACCTGGCCGACTTTCTGCTTGTCGGCGCCCTTGATGACGATCTCCGTCTGCGTCGGCGTCTCGCACTTCACGCCGGCCGGCATCGCGTGCACCACCGGGTGCGAGAAGCCGAGCGACAGGTTGAGCTTGTCGCCCTGGGCCTGCGCTCGGTAGCCGACGCCGACCAGCGCAAGGCGCTTTTCGAAACCCTTCGACACGCCGGTCACCATGCCCGCGACCAGCGCGCGCATCGTGCCGCTCATCGCCTTGGCCTCGCGCGACTCGTCTGCCGCCGCGAACGTGACCTGGCCGTCGGCGACCGCGACCGCGACGCGCGGCGTCGTCGCCTGCGTGAGCGTGCCCAGCGGGCCCTTCACCGTGATCTTGTCGTGCGTGATCTGGATGTCGACACCCTTCGCGACCTCGACCGGTACTCGTGCAATTCGAGACATGTTTCTCTCCGCCGTGTCCGGTTAAGCCACGTAGCAGATGACTTCGCCGCCCACGCCCTGGGTGCGGGCCTTGCGATCCGTCATCACGCCGCGTGACGTCGACACGATCGCCACGCCCAGTCCGTTCATCACTTCGGGCAGGTCGTTGCGGTTCTTGTAGATGCGAAGGCCCGGCCGGGACACGCGCTCGAGGCGCTCGATCACCGGACGGCCCGCGTAGTACTTCAGGCCGATCCGCAGTTGCGGCTTGCCGTCGTTCGGGTTGACCTCGAAGCCATCGATGTAGCCCTCGTCCTTGAGGACGCCGGCGATGGCCACCTTCAGCTTCGATGCCGGCATCACGACCTCGGTCTTCTCGACGCCCTGGGCGTTCCGAATACGGGTCAGCATGTCGGCGATGGGATCACTCATGCTCATCGTTCGATCTCCTCGCTTACCAGCTGGCCTTGACCAGGCCCGGGATGTCGCCCCGCATCGCGGCTTCGCGGATCTTCATCCGCGCCAGGCCGAACTTGCGGAACGTGCCGCGCGGCCGGCCGGTGATGTCGCAGCGATTGCGCAGCCGGCTGGGGCTGGAATTGCGCGGCAGTGCCTGCAGGCGCTTCATCGCGTCCATGCGCTCGTCCATCGACCGCGTCTGGTCATCGATGACGGCCTTCAGCTCGGCGCGCCTGGCCGCGTACTTCTTGACGGTCGCCTCGCGCTTGGCTTCGCGGTTCTTAAGCGAAAGTTTTGCCATGTGTCCCTCTAGGCCACCGTGCTCAATTGCGGAACGGGAACCGGAAGGCGGCGAGCAGCGCTTTGGCTTCCTCGTCGGACTTCGCGGTGGTCGTGATGCTGATGTTCATGCCCCGGAGCTTGTCGATCTTGTCGTACTCGATCTCCGGGAAAATGATCTGTTCCTTCAGGCCGATGTTGTAGTTGCCGCGGCCGTCGAAGGCACGACCCGACACGCCGCGGAAGTCGCGCACGCGCGGGAACGCCACCGTCACCAGGCGGTCCAGGAACTCGTACATCCGCTCGCCGCGCAGCGTGACCATCGTGCCGATGGCCAGGTTCTCGCGGATCTTGAAGTTGGCGATGGCCTTGCGGGCCTTCGTCACGACCGGCTTCTGGCCGGCGATCTTGATCAGGTCGCCGACGGCCATGTCGATGTTCTTCTTGTCATTGACCGCTTCGCCGACGCCCATGTTCAGCGTGATCTTCGTGATCCGCGGAACCTGCATCACGGTCTTGTAGCCGAACTGTTTCATCATGTCCGGCACGACCTTCTCGCGGTACTGGGCTTGGAAACGCACCATGCCAGCTCCCCCTTATGCCTTTGCGCCGACGACGGCGCCACTGCTCTTGAACACGCGCATCTTCTTGCCGTCGACCAGCTTGATGCCGACGCGGTCACCCTTGCTCGTCGCCGGGTTGAACAGCATCACGTTGCTCGCGTGGATCGGCATGGTCTTGTCGCTGATGCCGCCAGCCACGCCCTTCATCGGGTTCGGCCGAACGTGCTTCTTGACGACGTTGATGCCCTCGACCACGAGGTGGTCGGCATCGACCCGGCGCAGCACCGTGCCGCGCTTGCCCTTGTCCTTGCCTGCGATGACGACGACTTCGTCGCCCTTGCGGATATGTTCCATGGCGATTCCTTACAGCACTTCGGGAGCCAGCGACACGATCTTCATGAAGCGCTCGGTACGCAGTTCGCGCGTGACCGGTCCGAAGATGCGGGTGCCGATCGGCTCCAGCTTCGCATTGAGCAGGACGGCGGCGTTGCCGTCGAACTTGATCGCCGAGCCGTCGCCGCGGCGCAGGCCCTTCGCGGTGCGGACGACCACCGCGTTGTAGACCTCGCCCTTCTTGACGCGACCACGCGGCGCGGCTTCCTTGACCGACACCTTGATGACGTCGCCAATGCCGGCATAGCGGCGCTTGGATCCGCCCAACACCTTGATACACATCACTGATCGCGCGCCGGTGTTGTCGGCGACGTCCAGCACCGTCTGCATCTGGATCATGGCTGCCCCAGTGGCTGCTGCTCGATAGGCTGCTGCTCGATAACTTCTGCTGACTCTTTCACCAACTTGCTTCGTCGCTACCGCTGAACTGCGCGACGAGCAGTCTTGGCCCCGTCCGGGTTGGAGAGCCGGC